>JAZNGG010000010.1:0-22718 GCA_045576355.1 Bacteroidales bacterium | reverse complement strand
GCATATCGGCATGGACATGTTTTTCGAGCGAAAGGCTGTCTTTCCACTCCTGACTATGTTTACGCCACTCGCCTAAAAGGGCTCGCCTGGATCGCTTATGGACATAATCCTCCTGACTGAAGGTGACCACAGGATAGACTGATGCTATGAAATCCGGTCGCAAAGAGTCCTTCGGACAATAAGCCCCGGCAGAGACAACCAAATGCCCTCCTGCAGAAAATCCCATAACACCCAGTTTCAAGGAATCCAGTCCATAAATCGAAGCGTTGCGACGCACATGCAAAAGGGCTTGTTGCAGGTCTTGCAAAGCATCAGGATATTGCCGACCTCTGAAGAGGTATCTGTAACGGCTCAAAAAAGAGAAAACACCTTGGACTCTATAGCGTAAAACAAATGCCGATATGCCTTGAGATTGAAGCCACCGGGCAACACACTCTCCCTCTGTTTCCCAATCCAGCCAACTATAACTACCTCCGGGACAAACAATAACGGCAGTGTCCTGTCCCTCACAAGAGTTTTCTACCAAGAAAGGGGTAAGCGAAACAGTGGGAAACCGAACTTCACTCTTTTTCCAGAGGGATATTTGGGTTTGAGCATAAAGCGGAGAGCCATAAAAGAGATCACCCCACAGATTGCTGAGGAAGATCAAGGTCAATATAAGACTTCGCAATATATTAAAAAAATTCTGTCCGGTCATAATTAGACTATCGTTTCAAACCTATTAAATTAAAAGACTTTATGCAAAATCAGCGACAGCTTTTCCCTTGTTGCCACGTCAGATAGTGCCGATGCCAGGCACGAGTCTTTTCCCTATAATTAGCTCCCATCGAAAGATCACCTGACGCTATCCGCTGTCCTATCTCCAAAGTGATTGTACCCGGATGCAAGAGAAGATCTGTTTTAGGCAACACTCGTCCCGGTCCATCCAGATAGAGCGGCAGGATGTCTGCGCCGATGCGTTCGGCCATATAAAAAGCTCCTCTGTGAAACTTCAATATTTCGCAAGTCGCAGAGCGGGTACCCTCCGGAAATATCAAAACAGAGTAGCCTCGTCTGATCAAAGACTTAATTTTCTCCTCGTTGATTTCCAACCCATTGGAAACCGGATAAAACTCACAGTATCTGATCACCGGAGCATAGAGAGGGAAACGCCACACCCACTGATTGGTCATAGCCAAAATGCGTGGAGATAGGGATAGGATGGTGAGAAGATCAAGATGTGACTGATGATTACAAATGATAACAGCCGGGCGACTGAAATCCTCTCCATAGGGGTTGATCGTCTCGAACGAAACTCCCGGGATATGACAAGTACACCAAACAAAAAAACGGCACAAAAAACCATGAAACTGAAAACGTCTGCGCTCATTATGTGGCCACAATAGCCGATAGACCAGCACTGTCGGAATTACCACCAGCAAGGCTGCTAACGCAAAAACAAAAAAGATATAAAAAGTCAATATTCTTTGTTTCAGTTTCATCTTTTCGGCTAATTATTTTTTCTTTCTCTTATAAATATATCTCTAAATCTCGTGAAGGGAGAGCTCTTTACATTAGCACAGCTCATTGTTTAAAATATCACCGGTTCTCTTATCGGTCACCTCCCTTTTTTATTGACACACATATGCCACAACATACTCCACCATCCAAAGCACAAGCAGAGAATGCAGAGCACTGTGTTTAATAGGAAAATACGAGCAAAATCAAGGAAAGGCCTAAAGTGAGAAATCCGTTCTCCTTTAGGGGGATAATAGACACGTATCGGGACAGAGATCAGTTTAACTCCGTGCCAGGCTTGCATCACCAGCAGTTCTAATTCAGCTTCATAACGTGCGGTAAGCAGAGAGAGTCCAGTCAGATGTTGCAACGGATAAATTCGATAACCGGTTTGTGTATCCGGCAAATATTGCCAGGTCTGTAGCATAAACCAGAAGTTGGAAAAATAGTTGGCAAAGGTATTTCCCTTGGGCATATTCTTCTGTTGTAATTTTCTATTACCCACAATAAGAACTCTATTCGAACCCTCATCGACATTCTGCTTCAACGCTGTTATAACGTTGGGCAGATCCTCCGGATAATGTTGTCCATCAGAATCAATCGTCACAGCATAGACAAAACCCATGTCCAAAGCCTGGGCAAAGCCAATGCGCAGTGCATGCCCTTTTCCTCGATTATTTTCATAAGAAATGAGCGTTATACGGGTCTCCGGATGCGATAATTTTTCTTGCGTAATAAATTCGGTCAAAAGATGATGAGTGTCGTCGGTCGATCCATCATTGACCACAATAATATCCTTCGCATACTCCATAATGCGCCTGACAACCTGAATCACTGTTCCGGAATTGTTATAGGAAGGAACAATAACACACGTTTTCAGTTGCTGCATCATCAAAGCGTTGTCTCGGCCATTCATAATAATACTGCTCATCAACTATATTATTTCATGTCTGACCCACTCTCTGTCTCTGCTTGTATATGTAAAGAGAGAGTCATTTTGGTGAAAATTTTATCTGCACTTCGCACTTCCGCCCGGATAACCAAAGCATTTGGGGTTATCTCTTTAAGTGAAACTACTACATCTATCAAGTCTGTTTCTTCAGGAGAAATTACTGATAAATACTTTAGGTTACCTATATGAGCAAGAGTCAATGTCTTCCCCTGCCAACAGGCAGCGACATCCAGCACCATCCCTATGATGCAAGCTCCGGGTGTAATCGGTTCTCCGGGAAAATGAGCACGATAGATTTCACTTCCCGGATTGAGAGCGAGCCGATAACATGCCCATGTCTCATCCGAATGCACAATTTCAACCTCCCGATATAAACCTTCTTGCCAAGTCATAATTAATCAACTTATTATATATAGGTATCTTTTCATCGTGCCACAAAATAACACCCTGCCATTATGAGCAAAACCCCAATCCAGGCAGAAAGGGAAATTTGTTCATGAAAAATCCACAGAGCGGCCAACATCCCAAAGACATAAGCCATCGAAGAGAGCGGATATGCGACACTAAAAGGATAATTTTTTAGGATATACAACCAAAGGGCAGTAGAGACACCAAAACATACCCCACAAGCCAACCACCAGAGATTGGTCATTTGTTCGATAAAAAAGCGCCAGGTCCAGGAGAAAGGACTCATGTGCGTCAGCGCAATCTTAACCAAAATCTGACCTCCTGCCAGCAGGAGTGCTTGCACGATAGAGAGAGGTAATAATGTCAATATCCGGTTCATATTTCGGCTGTTTTAATAAGAAGTCTATTTTAAAGAAAAAAACTTATAATCAAGAGGATATCTTTACAGATCATTCTTCAACAATAGAGTCAACGCACTATCTCCCTCTCTCCCCCTCTCCACAAGTAAAATAGCTTTTAAAGCATCTGCCGGAGCATGGTGCCCCTCTACAAGCATTTGCTTCGGATAAGAGTTAGCCCGGAGAATATGCGCAGCAGCATAAAACCCTAATGCCTCTGATGAAAAGCTTTCTCCAAACAGATTCTTGTAACGCAGTACACCAAAGTTGGAAGAGAGCTTTCCGAGAAGTGTTTCGTAAGGAATATCATTGACCCTTTTACCATTGACACCCAACATAATTGCAACATTATCAGGAGTCAATTCATGTCGTTGTATGATTCTGTTTATCTCCTTCTGCAATATGTCATCAGTGGGTTTATTGAGGAGTTTGCAATCTCCCACCCGACAGAGTATCTGATCTGTATCTGCTCCTTTTCCCTCAGCTATAGAGATGAGAGGACTATCTGCAGATGCCAGCATTACTGCCACTGCTGCCTCTCCACAGGGAGATGTCATGTCCCCTCCGGCATAATCCACCAATTCCCAAAGATGGTAGTAAGACTCTGTAAGTCCATCATGCCCCCCAACGAGAGCATTTGAGATTTCTCCCGCCCGAAGCTGTAACATTGCATCATAGAGCGCAGATGAGAAAGAGATGTTTTTATGCGAATACGTGGAGTTATATCCATGAGATCGTGTCGAAATGGCAACCAACGAACCGATGGTATTATGCGTAGATTGCATGAAGTGTGTGGGTTTAAGCAGTTCCTCTCCATGCAGGCAAAGATCTGACAAAAAGGCCTCTGTACTCTCCACACTACCTAGTCCGGTACCGGTTATTATGGCATCCGGCTGCTCGACGCCCACCTCTTTCAATGTTTTTTGAGAGACACTCAAAGCCCGTTTTAGCACTTTCCCTAAACGACGAGCCTCTCCCGGAGACATATATTGCTTAAAATCGGGATCCGATGCCCGACGGAAAGGCTCACAGACCTCCTCCGGACTTGTCATCCACTGCTGAGAAAGAGGTGCCTGGATAGAAATCTGGTTGGCTGCTATTACATAAACATCCTGTGCATTGGAAAGATGGTCTTTTGAGGGAGAATTATCGGCAGGACAATCTCTTATTATCCTCTCTGCGTCTTCACTCGGCTCCTCACTATCTCCGATGGCAGAAAAGAGCAAGGAAGTATCATTGCCCCCAAAGCCGAAAGCATTGCATAGGATATGTCTGATCGGAGTCTCAGGGTGTTCGGTCTCGATTGAGACCGGTGTCAGATCTTCAGAGATAGGGTTTTGGCAGTGTAGGCTGATCGGCAATTGCTGATGTCTGAGAGCCAATAGACAGAAGACTGCCTCGATAGATCCTGATGCAGAAGTCGTGTGTCCGGTAAAACCTTTAGTAGAAGAGAAATGGGGTAACACATCTCCAAACAACCGCTTCATGGCAGCACACTCACTCGGGTCGTTGTTAGGTGTTCCGGTCCCATGAGCATTGACATAATCGATCGCCTCTGGTTTTAATCCGGCTCGTTCGATCGCTTGTTTCATGGCACGATAAGCCCCCTCTCCGTTTTCGGAGGAAGCGGTCTGATGAAAAGCATCACAAGCATTACCATATCCTGAAAGGCGAGCCAAAAGAGGTGCCCCCCGCCGCAGAGCAGACTCCTCACTTTCCAATACGAGATAAGCTGCCCCCTCTCCTAAGTTCAATCCTGCCCGTGTACTATCAAAGGGCCGACACAGCTCTTTGTCCAAAATCATCAAAGAATTAAATCCATTGAGATGAAATTTGGAGAGTGCCTCAGCACCACCCACGACGACACAGTCATAATCACCTTGCCTAATCATGCGAGCCCCAAGAAGTAGGGCATTGGCAGCCGACGAACAAGCTGTAGAGATACTCGTGGCAAAAGCAAATTGCCCGATATGGTCGGCAATCAGTTGGGTAGAGGCTCCGCAATCATGGGTTTTGATATAAGCCGTTTTCGCTTTCCCCTCCTGACTATGCAAAATCTCCTCCCGGAAGTAATCGAGATAAAACTGCTCGCTTTTCTCCATTCCTCCTACGGTAGTGCCGGAGACTAATGCCACTTGTGACAACTCCTCACGCGATATACCAGCCTCAGCCAAAGCCTCTTTCAGCGCCAGCATCCCAAGCAATGAAGTTCTCACGACCGGTGTATGAGCCGGTATATGCAACATCTCTTTCATCTCCTCATCGGAAAGCTTAACTTCTCCGACGGGAAACTCCGTATGCTGGGTCTGAAGATAGGAGACCGGAGCGATGCCGGTAAGGTGATTCTTAAGCGAATGCCAAGTCTCTTCCTTACCGATACCGATGGCCGAAACGACTCCGGCACCCGTTATGACAATCTCTTTCTCCTTCATCACTTCTTGCGGTTGGCTGTCACATACTCAGCCATTACCTTCACCGAACGAAAGACCTCTTTGCCTTCTGCCGGTGTCTGGAATTTAATGCCATAATTACGTTCCAAAAGTACTATCAGTTCGAGGGCATCGATACTATCCAACCCTAATCCCTCGCCAAAGAGAGGAGCATCGTCCTCAATCTCTTCGGGGGTAAGATCTTCAAGGTTCAAAGTCTCGATAATTTCTTCTTTTAGCTGTTTGATCAATGCTTCCATTTTTCTTATTGATTATGATGATCCTCAATGATAGGGATCGGTGAAACAATATTATATATATTTATGAGTGTATGTTGTCTTGAAGTAATAAATGTCCTGTTTATGCAGGTGTCCGCCACAGAGCACTATCTGCCATAAAGATAAAGATCTGCCTCCAATTCATCCGCAGAGGGGGCCTCTACCCAACCTCCGAGCACCGAAAAGATGCCCTGGTCCTGAAATACCTGTTCGAGCAAAATCTGCATCTGTCCCTCATCTTTCTGAGAGAGCACTATAAAAGAGGTTTCTCCTCGAAAACCATTGCGGATAGCAATTTCGCCTGTGACGATATTGGGCAGTGTATATACAAAGTCTGCCGGACTGGGGAAATAATTCTCACCGGAACAGATCGTTGTCTCAAATTCCCGATCTGCTACGACAGATCCGCTACGATTAAAAAGGACAACTGCCCGATCTTCTCGCTCAACAAATCGCTCTCCTGCCTCAGGTTGCTGCAACAGCAGTTCTGATGCGACAAAACCTAAACGACAGAGGAGGTCCATCTTGTAAAACTTCGGATAGTCTCCGACGTATTTCTTGTAGAGATAGGTAAGTAATGTTTTTCCCCTCAGCGCTGATTGCCCATTTTCGGCACTCAGATGTTGCTCGATCGATAAGGGCTCGCCATTGATGACCACTGTCTCTGTAGTGATCCGGACATGACCTAAAAGTCTCATAGTTGACCTCCTTTCTGAAAAAGTGCGGCGGCATTGCAGCCTCCAAATCCGGACATCAACTTAACAAATGTGCGGCACGATGTCGGCTGATGATCTTTACAAACGTGGATCTCCTTCACTGTGCCACACGCAGCATAGCCCCGCGTGCCGGGGATCCAGCCCTCATCTATAGCATGCATCAATATGATCGTCTCCAGCAGCCCTGCAGCTCCCATCGTGTGCCCATAATAGCCTTTCAACCCACTCACAAGGAGATCGTTGAGGCCGGCGCGATCTATAGCTCTCGACTCCATGTCATCGTTATAGAGTGTAGCAGTGCCATGAGCGCTGATGCAGGCAATATGAGTCGGGTCAATGTCAGCCACCGCATAGGACAAAGCCCTATAGCACCCCTCGGCAGTACGAGAGGGAGCGGAGATGTGGTAGGCATCATTACGCACACAGCCACGGCTTATCACCCAATCCTCCGATGTGACCTCTTCAACCGACTTATACTGATAAATGATGGTAGCAGCAGCCTCTCCCAGATTAAGCCCATAACGCTCCTCGTCAAAGGGGCGACACTCATCGACAGAGAGGGCCTTGAGTGACTGAAATCCGGAGATGATGAAGTGGCTCTGCACGTCACACCCCACCACGATAGCGGTCCGATAACGACGGGACTCCAGAAGTCGCATGGCAAGGATCTGAGCGGCAAGGCCACTGATGCAGGCATTGGAGACAGTGAGCGGAGCAGTGGTGATACCAAGGCGTCTTGCCACACGAAGAGCAGTCTCCCCCAGCGGCTCACCCTCGTCTCCGGTCGAAGCGCCCTTGGTGGATGACAGGATCAAAACCACATCCGAGGACTCTGTTGCGAGTCGGGGTACTTGCGCCAGAGCCCGACTCACCGAGAGGAGGACAAGCGACTCATAGGAGCGCTCCACCTCTCCCTCATCGGGAAAAAGGGATGCCATGACCGGCTCCGGCAACTCCGGTCGCTGGTGCAACTTGAGCGCCGAACAACCTGCCCGCACTGCATCCAGATTGTCACGGGTCGTCATCCCAAGGGGTGAAATGATATTATCTGCTATTTTGACTATCATGCTTCTTTCAACGAAATTTTCATCTCTCCATCTGCCAGCAGATGTCCCATCGCGTCTCTGATCTCGGCTTTAGCCAACGACATGCCAAAAGCTGAACTCAAGATCTCAATGCTTGTCTCTATGGTCTCTCCCACCTCAGGCAAAGCATGAAACGTAAGGCTGCGGATCGCACCGATAAAACCGATATCGATGTCACGATGCAAGATATACTTATTGATATACCCGATTCGGGCTGCACAAGTCTGTGCTATGTTTTCCACCATGCCACAAGGGGAAAAAACACCTCTTTGACAAAAAATATTGTCAGCAGAGACATAAAAACGAGTACGCGTCACGACCTCGTCGTAATGCAGCAACTGGCTGACCATCACAAAGGGGTCACACTGGGGCAGTAACTCCCGGATCGGGATCTTTAAAAACTCCTCGTCTGTCATTTGTACACTCATTGGTCAAGGCGAAAAAAGTCATAATAATTAAACCACTGCGTCGGGTACTCCCTTAACGTCTGCTCCACCTCGGTGACAAACCGCTCTGCAAGGCGCTGCGCAGCTTCGAGCCGATCTCGCCTGCCGCAGGGTCTTGAAACATCTGTGTCAGTCGTCAGCGGGCGGATCAAGATCTGATAAGTCTGCCAGTCCTTTTTCATCACAAAGACAGCCAGCACGGCACACCCCCGAGTGACAGCCAACGAAAACGGTCCCAAGGGCCACTGCGTCCGGGTGCCCAGAAAGTCACAAGTCAACGACTTTTGCGACCCAAAGATACGATCTCCTGCCATGCTGACGATCTGACCGTCACTGAGCGCATTGTTCAGCATAAAGATGTGAGACATGTCCGGCATCATGGGGACCATCTCGATGTTGTTGGGTGTAAAAAAACGATGCCGATTGGCCACTACTGTGGCAGTCTCCCCCATAAAGACCAAAGCGTGTATCCGTTTATGTTCAGCACATAGCGAATAACCCGCCAGTTCATAATTACCCATGTGGGCAGAGAGCTGGATGAAGCCCTCCTCCCGCTGCGCATGCTGAAGCCAAAGGTCATAGTTCTCGATCTCAAAGCGGAACTTCCTTCCGCCATAGGCTGCAAACCGGTCCACGATGATCTGCCCAAAACGAAAGTGATTGAGATAGACCCGTCCGAAGGCTCGCCACCAAGACAATCCCATCCGCTCCCGGAAAAGACGATATTGCGCCCGATAGCCCCGCGGAGAGAAAATCATATAAAATGGCACGACACATGCCATGACGCCATAGATGATGCGCTGATCCACGTGTGATAGGAGCACGATCAGCGTCCGCTGCATCCAGGGCAAACCTCCGGTCCGCCCTCGCCACTCGTCATGTGTCAAGTCTGTCTTCACTTTTTTATTCTGATATGCTTTTTATCCTCTGTGTTCTGCTACTTTGCACACCATGATGCTATGCCCTTGACCCAGGTGGTCATAAATCTTCTCCACCGTCATGCCAGCCTCCTCCACATAGCGCGTCATGTCCTCGGAGTGATACATTTTGGAGTTACCATTGGCGATGGCTGTAAAGTAGAGGCTGGTCAGTGTCAGACATAGGGCTGCAGGCTCATACTTCTGACGATCCCAAAGAGTCTCCATGATGAGCAGGCGGCTCTCGCTGTCCATCACGCGGGCAGCACGGCGGAGAATGCTCACGATCTCCTCGCCACCGAAACAGTCGAGGAACTGCGACATCCAAATCACATCATAATGCTCACCGGTGGGGAATGCCGCCTCCGGATCAAGTAGGTTCATCCCAATGCCGGAGATACGCTCTGCGCCGGGCTTCCCTGCCGTCTGTTGTCTCATCAAGGCAATCTGCTGAGGCAGATCCACGATGGTCACCTCAACCTCCGGATCATGCGCTACACACTGCATCGCCCATCGTCCGGTATTACCCCCGACGTCGAGCAACCGACGCGCACCAAGCTCGCCAAAGACAATCTGAAGTGCCTCAGGGAAGGAGCTGTCGCTATAAAAGTGGTCAAACCCAAACCAACTCCGCTGCACCTGCTCCGGGAGCGACGAGAGACCCTCATAGACTGTCGGCCAAGGTCCAAAATGGCTCAGTCCTGCCGGACGTCCCTCGCGTAGAGCCTCCTCCAGGTGAAACCACCCTTCATAGTTCACATCGTGATTAAAGTCCAAATTGACCCGTGTGGCAGGATCTGTCAGCAAGAACCATCCCACTTTGGAGAGCGTATATCGTTCCGTCTCCACATTGACTAGTATCGTACCAATACAGAGCGAAGCCTCGAGCAGGCACTTAACAGCATAATCACTCAATCCGGTACGAGCTGTAAGCTCCTCACGGGTCAATCCCTCATCACTCTCACGCAGCATTTCTAAGATTCCCGTCTTGACCATCAGACGTGAAGCCTGAAAGACAATAGGACCAAAAGCGATAAACTCAGCCTGCCGCTGTGCCTCGCGGGCTGAAAGAGTCTCTCGTGTGTATGCCTTCTCCAAGGCAGGTGACAAATACATATATTTTATTTTGATCTTTTTGTTAGTCTTTTATTTAGGGAGCAAAAATAATGATTTTTTTAATATGTCGGTCATTTTTAGAGTGCAAACTCTCTCCGTCGGCTCATCTTTGCCGGCTCCACTCCTCGGGATTATAGTTTTTCCCGAGGCAAATGGCTGAGAAGCAGCAAAAGTGTCGAAGATGGACACCTGCTGCCCCATCTTACCGAAATGTCAACTCTTGCAGCATGGATTTTGAAAAACTGTAAACTTCGGCAGTAGAGCAAAAGTGAAGATGTAAATCTTTTCAGCTAATGAAGTAAAAAAACATCTGCTAAAATAAATCAAGAAAAAACATGTTGTTCGCAAATTTGAGGTATATCGGGCAACAAATAAAATGTTGCAATTTCACGAGGCTACGCTCGTGACACAACGAGGCTACGCTCGTGAGGCAACGAGGGTACGCTCATGAGACAACGAGGGTACGCGCGTTAAAAATACCCTTCTGAGGATAAAAAAAGCTGTGTCAAAATTTTCATTTTAACACAGCTTCATAACATATTTCTCTCTTCAAGAGATTATAATCTTGAAAGGGAACTCTCACACATTGCACACACTAAGTTACTCCTTGTGTAAAGCATTGACAGGATCCTCTTGCAAAGTATTATGACAACGCCAACCGACGATAAGCAGCGTTATCACGAAGATGAAAATCCATGAGACGACAAATACCCATGGCGAAAGGGAAATGCTGTAGGCGAAAGAACTGAGCCAGATCTTCATAGCAACGTAAGTGATCGGAATACTGATTAGGCAGCAGATCGTGACCATTAGCGCATAGGTCTTGCCAAAAAGATGTATTATCTCTCGATGACCGGCACCATTAACCCGACGGATGGCTATCTCTCTGCGGCGATATTGAGTCTCAAAGAAGACGAGACCAAAGACCCCTAAAAGAGAGATGCAGATAGAGACGATAGAGAAAAGGGAAATGATCCGGCTAACCTGTTGCTCAGCCAAGTAGTTAGCTTGTAATTCGTCATCAAAGAACCATACTTTAATCTCCCGAGAGCGAAATTTATCAAGTCCTTTAACAGACTGCTGCACATAGGCAATCACCTCTTTGAGATTAGCATCGGGAGCGGTGCGGAAATATACGTGACCCAACGCATCCGATTTATTAACAATAAATGCAAAGTCTCCGCAATCATTTCGGAGTGGTTTGAACTGAAAATCAGGACACACTCCGACAATGGGGTAACCGGATAGGGCAATATTATTAAGACTATCTCCCGATGGCATTCCGAAGTTACGCCAGGAGGTCTCATTGATAATCATCGCTTTGTGTTTGAGATCAGTAGAGGTAAAATTCCGACCTTGGACAATAGGGATCTCAAAAAAGTCCAAAAAATTAGGGGAAACTTTACAGCACTCCAAATAAATCTGATTGCCATTAATCTCCCGTCCCCAAGTCATACGTTCATCGGCTACAAAATCTTCGGAAGTAAAGGTAACATCCGTAATCTGAGAGTGTCTGCATAAAGTCTCTGCCAACTGCTGACGACGGCTTTGCGATGAACCGATATGGCTGGTAAGATGCGTAACAAGAACATTCTCTTTGTTAAATCCCATGTCATAATGCATCATGTAATCATACTGCATATTGATATACATAGTCGCTGAAATCAAAACAGCAGAGATAACAAACTGCAAGGATAGGAGGAAAAAGCGAAGTCGTCGGCCATGAGTACTATTACCAAACGATCCTTTAATAGCCATAGCCGGAGGAATCGACGTAATGAAGTAGGCAGGATAAAGACTGCTGATCACAGCCAGTAAAAGAGTAGCTATAAGAAGTAACCCCAAGAGTGCCCAATGATCGGAAAGGAGCAGTGAAGAGGAGACATAGTCTGCAATAAAGGTATAACGGGCACCCTCTACGAGTAGAGTGGCAAAGAAAAAGGCCAAGCTGACCAAAAAGAGCGACTCCAAGACAAAACTGCCACGCAGTCGGACAAGGGTAGCACCGAAAACTTTTTCGGTATTGACCGCCCTGATGCGCCGAGGAATCAAGGACATGAAAAAGTTAAAATAATTGATGAAAGCGATCACCAAGAGCAGGACAGCGATGCTCAAAAAGACAAAAGTGAAAGTACGGTTTCCGGAGTCTACATGATAATATTTTGACGGACAGAAATAGGATTCGCTCAGCGATACCAAGCGGGGAAAGCCATTCTGGCTATTCCGATCTTCTTCCATGACAGAGTCAAAGCTCTCGGCATTGGGATCATTTGCATATGCCCAATCATAAATGACCCGACACATATGTGTATAGAAAGACTCCAAATGTTCCTCTGAGTAGAGCTTATAATAGGAAATAAAACTCCAGTCTCCGGGTCTATTCATATACTTTTCCAAATCTCCCTTATAAATGAATTCGAAACCATGAAAATCATTTCCTTTTTCAAAATCGCGAAATACAGCCTCAATGGTAAGCGTATCTCCAAATACGATCTGGTCCCCAACATTCAAACTATGCCGTTCGGCCACACTCTGACAGACGGCGACAGTCTTAGGCATATCCAATCGGTTAAAATCACCTTTCATCACCTCCATCGAAAAGACTTTATCTATCGAGGATGTACTGATGAGTCCTTTAGTTTTAACCACCATTTCTTCCCCTTCTCGGATGGGGACAAATACATTGGGAGCCATAAAAGGACTTACTACACAATAAGACTCTACTCCGGGGTGTCCGTCTCCGATTTTTCTACCGATCGGCAGAGGCACGACCGACTGATATCCATCAAGGTCAACCCAATTAGGTGTATCCAAACGATAGATGCGGGAAGCTCCCGGAATGTTATCATTATAAGAGAAGTCGTATTCGACCTGAACCAGCAGAATAAAGGCTGAGGCGATGGCTATCGAGAGGCCTACAACATTGAGAAATGTAGAGACGGCAAATCGACGCAGATTATTTATAATATTCTTGATAATCATAGGATAAATAATATTAGTTAATGGCACCGAAAAGGTCTGATTATAATCTGTTTTCCAGAGATTCGACGATGACACCATCCAGCAGGTTAATTATCCGATGGGCATAAGAGGCATCTCGCCGGCTGTGAGTCACCATAACTATTGTAGTCCCCTTACGATTGAGTTCAGAAAGCAGTTGCATGACCTCCTCACCTGTCTTCGTATCCAAATTTCCGGTAGGTTCATCGGCTAAAATAAGACCGGGATTGGAGACAATGGCTCGAGCTATGGCTACACGCTGCTGCTGTCCACCACTTAGTTGGTTCGGATAATGCTCTGCTCGATGATCGATAGCGACACTTCTCATAACCTCCTCGACTTTCTCGCGCCTTACGGAAGATTTCATATTCATATAAGTGAGCGGCAACTCGATGTTTTCTCGTACACTGAGTTCCTCAATCAGATTAAAACTCTGGAAAACAAATCCGATCTTCCCCCGACGAAAACGAGTACGCTCAGCCTCTTTCAAACCACACACTTCCTCCCCATCAAGCAGATAACTTCCCTTATCCGGATGATCCAGCAGACCCAAGATATTGAGCAAAGTGGATTTGCCACAACCGGATGGTCCCATGATGGCTAAAAACTCTCCATCTTTAACCTCTAAAGATACATGATTAAGGGCTAAGGTTTCAACAAGTTCTGTACGAAACACTTTTTTCAGATTTTCAACTTTTAGATTCATAATGCTTTTATAGTTTTATATGATGATTATTATAATAATTGAGATACTCTAATGCTATGTATAGTCCGTTAATGATTGGTAAAGATTACTCCAATACTATCATCTCTTTATCGCCAAACTGCTCATAAGAGGAGATAATTACCTGTTCGCCCGGTGACAGACCCTCTAAGACTTCATAATACTGAGGATTTTGCCTACCGATTTTTACCTGACGACGCACAGCTTCTGTTCCATCTTCGTTAAGGACAAAAACCCATTTGCCTCCGGAGGAAGCATAAAAGCCCCCCTTTTTGAGGAGTATTCCCTCTTGAGGAATGCCAAGTTCCAAACTGATATAATAAGACTGACCCACGCGTATGTTTTCAGGATGGGCTTCTTCAAACTGTAATTCACAACGAAAATACCCATTACGAACTTCCGGATAAATTTTTGATAATGAAACTGCATACTTCTGATTCTGGCGTGTAAAGATCCCTTGTAGTCCAATGCTGACACGATCGATGAAGTGCTCATCGACTGCGGCTTCAATGCAATAATCATTAAGGATATTTACTTGTCCGACACTTGTTCCGGAGAAGATGTTTTGACCGATATGAATATTCTCTCCATTTGAAAGCCCCAGTTGACCCAACTGTCCATCCCGAGGTGCTCGTATTTTAAGATTGTCCATCCTGCCTCGCACGATCGAAAGATTTAATTGCATGTTTTGCAGGCTCTCTTCCATCTGCGCCATCTGTATGCTGCGATAGAGCGAGTCTTGCCTCTGACGATTTTCTATAAGAGCCAGTCTGCCTTTGGCCAATTCGATATCTTCCGAAGCCTGAAGATACTCTTCCCGAGATCCTAACCCCTCCTCATAGAGTGATTTATAAAGTTTATATGCCCGTTCCTTACGCAAAACCTCTGCCCGGATAGTCAAAAGTTCCTGCTGTAGGGCTAACTTCTCCTGTTCCATTGTAATTTGAGTGTTGCGTAAGAAATTGACTTTTTCTGCCAGTTGCGCTTCGCAATCCAAAATTTGCTGATTGAGGTTTTGATTCTGCAATTCAAGGATTATATCCCCTTTCCGAACCATCGATCCCTCCGGAATCAATATTTTCTGAACTACACCCCCCTCTAAAGCAGTGACACGCACAATCTCTCCGGGCTTAACGCTTCCCTCAATATACATATAATCATTAAAAGGCGCATGCTCGACCGTAGCAATTGATAAGGTCAAACGATTAACATGCATCTTTCCAATAGGGTTAGAACACAATAAGAAAAGGACAACCCCTATAAATAACGCACCTCCTATGATCCATATCAGATATCTTTGATACCATGGTTTTCTCTTGATTGCTATATCCATAACTGTTATATGTTTTTGATTTTACATGATAATTTCATTCAATAATCATTACGATAGGAATATTATTCGCACATTGTATAATCACCTATTTTGGGTTATTGTATAAATGGTTCACCACTATAGTACTTCACCTGTCGTTGCTTGATGATCCACTGTATTTTCTTTCCGGTCGCAGTCGCACGAGCCTGTGCGAGTTGTGTCACACTGGTCTGCAAATCGAGCGGAGAAAGAATCCCTTGTTCAAACTTCCTGACATTGGCTTGGTGTGCAAGTTCCACTGCCTCCAAACGACGACTGGCAGAGACAAACTCTTTATGAGCTCCTTTCAAATCCATCAGTGCTTGGGTTACTTCAACTTCGACATTATAAATAACCTCTTCATAGTCAATCTTTGAAGACCTGTAATTAAGCTTTCCACGACGATAATTCTGAACGTTGGAGAGACGTGTGAATATAGGAATACTGAGAGAAAGGCTCAAATACTCTCCACTATTAAGATTCAACTGATCTCTAAAAGAAACATAATTATCTCTATGTTTTAAATCCACAAAGTAAGATGTGGAATATCCGGCTCCAAAACTGAGAGAGGGCATAAATCCACTAAGGGTACTTTTAAAGGAATAACGACTACTCTTTAAAGCAGATTGTGCAGCATGTACTTCTGGAAGAGATGCCAATGCTTGAACAAGTAACAAGTCCCGATCCGGTAAAAGGAACTCACTGACTATTTCTTCGACATTCGGCTCATCAATCGTCAAAAGAGAGTCTATCGGCCAATTCATCACGGCCTTCAAATCAATAAGTGCCTGATCATATAGATTTTGATGTTCGATGATGGAATACTCCGCAGCAGCAACATTAGCATCCAGTTGTGCCACATCGGCTCGAGAACAAGCCCCCATCTCCAGTCTCACTTTGCCCTGCCTCAAACTCAATGCAGATGCATCCAACTGTAATTGCAACTGCTTGACGATCTCCTGATAATAAATGCAACTATAGAATGCCTGCATAACAAGTAGCGAAACTTTGTCCTGCGTCTGTTTGAGCCGATCACGCTGCATACGCTCGATGGCCTTACACATACGAACATTATTAAAATTGGCCAATCCTGTAAAAATCGGCAGCGAAAGACTTAGCGAATATCCATTGTTAGCCGTGCTGCGAGTATCATAGGCATTAGTTTCGGGATCAATGCTACGACCAAAACTGATTTGTCCGGAGACACCGGCACTGATGGAGGGTAAATAATTGTAATATGCCGAACGACGATTCTCTTGTGCCAGTTTATAAGATATGGTCTGCCTCTGATTGTCCATGGCATGATCTCGAGCATAAAGCATACAGTCATTGAGGTTCATTTGTCCATATAATGTCAATGGCCATAAAACAAGTATCATTAACAGCAAAGAAACATTGTGTTTCATAACATACATATAATAAGAAGTTATATATTTTTGGGAGTGGGAGTGTAATGCCATCTCCCTATAGCATTATGAGGCGAGCGACAACAGCGATGTCAGATCGTCTGTGGCAAAGGTAAGGGATCGAGAAAGAAGCAGCACAACAAAAAAAGAAGATTCTTAAACTGAGAGGGAGAAATTGTCTAAAAAATAGACACTCCGGTATTGGAAATGATGTGTTTTAGAGCAAAACCTATTGCCCAAAGGAAAAATAAAAACTAACTTTGCCCCACATCATCAGAAAATGCAAGATGGAAGAAAAAAAGGTGCTCATAGTCGATGACAACGATGCCGTCAGAAAAAGTTTGAAAATCATTGTAAGCAGATCTTACTCAAACGTCATCACGCTTAAAGATCCCAAACTGATCCCCTCGGTAATCGCTTCGGGGGATGTGGACTTGGTGATTCTGGACATGAATTTTGCTGCCACTTCGGACGGACGAGAAGGACTGTTTTGGCTAAGACGCATCAAGGAATCTGCCATCGAGACGCTCCCTCCGGCTGTCGTGATGATTACAGCATACGGAGACATTGAGCTTGCAGTGCAGTCGCTCAAAGAGGGTGCTGATGATTTCATACAAAAACCCTGGGACAACGATCGGTTGATGCACATCATCGCCACTGCAATGCAAAAACGCAATGAAAACCGGGCAAAGATTAACCATCTGCCATCGCCATCAGCCATCGAAATGCAAAGCCCTCTACCTCTCAACCAACCATCAGACATCTCCATCATATCAGATATTTTAGAACGTAAGGACAGAGACGAAATGACCCTCATGACGCTGGAAAACATGGAGAAAAGATTGATACAAGCTGTATTGAAAAAAAATCGATCCAATCTCAGTGAGGCTGCCGAAATACTCGGTATCACACGTCAAACACTCTATAACAAAATAAAGAAATATGGTCTCTAAACAAAATCGCCACACGCTGCAACTCTTTCTTACATTGGCCTCGCTGCTCATCACGACGGCAGTTTTGAGCATCAGCATGATGAAAGAGGATATCTCCTGGGCGATCCCAACGCTGATCTTTTTGGGGTGGATCTGTTTGGTAGGCCGCTTGATAACGCTGATAAAAAGGCCATTTCGGCAAATAAATTCTTTCCTATCGTCCCTCCGTAACAGAGACTTCGCAACACGTTTTTCAGAGGAAAAAGACCCTCTGTATAACTCTATAAATCGCGGAATGAATGAGACTCTCTACCGCTATCGGAAAGAGTATGAAGAGATCGATGCCAAACGAGGTTATTATGACAGAATAGTCAATGTAATGTCGCATGAACTGCGCAACTCCGTTGCCCCCATTGTCTCCCTCTCTGACAATCTGCTCAAAGAGAATATCCCCGATAAGACGAGAGAACAAATCGCCGTCATCCACGAACAAGCAGTATATATCTCTGACTTTCTCGATTCATACCATGAGCTAACACACATCCCCCAACCTCAATGTGACAAGGTAGCAGCCCGTGTTTTCTTTGGACACATCAAGGATTTGATGGAAGCCGAACGTGGAAATATAAAAATAGATTTTCGTATCGCTAAAAATATGGATCTCTATATAGACTCCAATCTGATGACCCTCGTTTTTATCAATCTCGTACGAAACGCTCTGCAGTCTTTGCGCGTATCAGACAACCCTAATCCTCAAATTACCATCACGGTGACAGCTCCGCAACATAATACCTATATCCGCGTAGAAGACAATGGTCCCGGATTTAACCAAGATCTGTCTGAAAGTATTTTCCTCCCATATTACTCTACCAAAGTTGGCGGAACAGGGATCGGACTTTATTTAGCCCGACAGATAGTGTTACTGCACGGAGGAAATATCTCTGCTACATCCATTCCCGGATGCACAACGTTTGCAATAGAATTGCCTTAGTCCCCCCCAAAAAAACAATGGATATAGCCATAAGAACAAAGCAAAGTACAAAGAGAAGCCAAAAGTCATCGTAGGCGAAGCCTCAACCTCTAAACTACTCAACCTCTAAACTACTCAACTAAATAACCCCTCAACTAAATAACTCCTCAACTAAATAACCCCTCAACTAAATAAAAACTTTTACATCATGAAACCAATTATCACACTCCTATTATGCCTTTGTGGCACATATGCTACGGCACAGACTACCACATTGCCACGAAGCGCCGGAGACCGAATCGAATCGACATCCTATAACGACCACAAACGAGGCACAGCCCGACGACTACAATACTTCCCGGAGGGAGAGAGTTTCGTCTCAATCAATGGTACAAATCGATATTCAAGAGCACTATACGGAGGTAGGACCGCCTGGAGACTGGAAACATCTGATCGACCGATATTCGCAACCTATGTCAAGCGTAATAGCCGCAACATCAGATTTAGGCTACATTTACCAGAAGGCTCAGTAACACCTCTGGAGGAGACCCAATATTGCGAATCTAAGTACACCGCCGGCAAGCGAAGCTACACACTTAAAGACGATCGTTGGGGTAAAGAGGCAAAAATGCAAATCACTGTCCTCACCGACACGGCAGCCGAATCTGCACTATGGGAAATCTGCGCTGTCAATCTCCCGGCTCATGCTGAAATCGAAGCATTGGTCACCCCCATCAGACGCAATAAGTTGTCTCGTAGTGGAGACATCGGAGCAGACCCTCCGGGAAGTTTCGATCCCGCAGAGAGCGGAGAGATAATCGAGCAACAACGCTGGGAAATCATCGGTGAAAATCCGTTTTATATCGCTATAACCGATAACCATCTCCATGCTGAAAACGATCCCACAAGGTTTGCCCGTTTAGAACAAGTCCGAGCAAGTTTGGCCGATCGGATAAAATTCTCAACTCCCGATCCATTTTTTAACACCATCGGAGGAGCATTGTCCATGGCTGCCGATGGCATCTGGGGGACAGAGGAGGTCTGGCTGCATGGCGCTGTCGGATGGCGTATGCCTCTGAGCGGCTGGAGAGCGGCATATACCGGAGATGTGCTTGGAATGCATGACCGGGCAAGAAAACATTTTGATAATTATGCAGCAAGTCAAGTGACCGATCGCCCCTGCATCTATCCTCACCCACAACAAGATACAGCCCTTGCCGGTGCCCGATCTCTGAAAAAATGGGGCACACCGCAGTATAGCAACGGATATATATGCCGCAATCCACATCGTAACGACCAAATGCATCATTACGACATGAACCTCTGCTACATAGACGAATTGCTTTGGCATCTCTGTTGGACCGGAGACACCGCCTACGCAAAAAAAATGTGGCAGGTCATAGTGGCCCATCTCGCATGGGAAAAACTAAATTTCGATCCCGACAATGACGGACTATATGACGCATATGCTTGTATATGGGCAAGCGATGCCCTCTATTATAATAGTGGAGCGGTAACCCACAGCACAGCCTATAATTATCGAGCCAACAGAATGGCTGCCAAGATCGCCCAAATAATCGGAGAAGATCCCAAGCCTTATCAGCAAGAAGCCGAACGCATCCTCACTGCGCTCAATGATCGCCTTTGGCTTAAGGAAGAGGGTCACTGGGCAGAATTTCAAGATTTTATGGGGCACAAGAGACTCCATACCGTGCCAGGAATTTGGACCATATATCATGCTATAGACGGAGAAGTGGCAAACCCATGGCAAGCATATATGGCTACTCGCTATGTCGATCTGAATATCCCCCATATCGCAGTCTGCACAGATGGAGTATCAGAATGGGATCGATCCATCAATGAAGGAGATTTTGCTACGATATCTACGACAGACTGGATGCCCTATAGCTGGAGCATCAACAATGTTGCTTTTGCAGAAGTAATGCACATGGCTCTTGCATATTTCTATGCAGGAAGAAACGAAGAAGGATTCAAGTTGCTCAAAAGTTCAGTATTGGATGGTATGTACCTCGGTGAAAGTCCGGGCAACTTTGGACAAGTAAGTTTTTATGACGCAGCACGAGGAGAGTGTTATAGAGACTTCGGAGACCCAATCGGAGTGGCATCACGTGTATTGATACAAGGGCTTTATGGCATACTTCCCAATGCTCTCGATGGCGATCTATTGATCAAACCCGGATTTCCTCAATCATGGCAGCATGCCGACCTCCACACTCCGGACATCGATTGGAACTATCAGACAGATACTTCTGGGAAAACATCAACCTATACAGTCTGTCATCGCATAAAGAACATAGACACCCTAATACTGGAAATACCGGCTCAAAGAGATGGCATCAACAGCGTTATAATCAATGGTCAAGACCATAAATGGGTAAATTATACAGGTGTCGGAAAACCCATGATAAGAATTAAAACACGAGCAAAAGCCAACGAACAAATTTCATTGGCTATATCCTGGAAAGGTGAAATCATTGACCTCGATAAAGAGACATTGGCTGACCTCAGTAAAAATAGGTCACATCGTACAAGCGGCAATGAGGCAAGCAACCAAGAGATTGCCAAAGAGAAATTCATCCTTTGCCAACAAGGAGAGATGACATGGTGGAGACCGAAAAAAGAGGTATGGAATAAAAATTGTCAATGGCAAAAAGAATGCGCTGCACCCAGCATGTTTTTAGAGATAGACAGTTCTCATTGCGAACCCATCAAGATGGATCGTCACTTTAATGCAAATGTAACTGATATATTCCGTAACGAATATCTCTCCCCACGTTCGCCCTACACTACACTGCAAATTCCTAAACAGGGCATTGGCGAATGGTGTCATCCCCTGATGTCAGCCGAAATTGATGACAGCGGACTACGTGCTGCTATCAACAAAAAAGGAATCATCCATACATCACTCGGCATACCATTCCGTTCACCCAAAGAGGGTGAAAACATCGCATTCACTACCCTTTGGGACAACTATCCTACAAAAATTGATATCCCACTGAAAGGCCGTGCATCACATGCCTATCTACTTATGGCTGGCTCTACCAATCATATGCAAAGCCACATGGATAACGGCATGATACGTGTCCACTACACAGATGGGACTACCGACTCATTAGCATTAATCAATCCGGACAACTGGCCTCCGATCGAACAAATCTTTTTCGAAGACGGAAAAGCATTCAATCGTCATGCACCTGCACTATATCGCATGAGCCTTAAATCCGGAATAGTAAACAATAATTTCGCAGAGTTATTAGGGACTACCAGTGTTGTAAGAGATATTGAAGGCGGTGCTGCAGTGCTGCTTGATATGCCTCTCAATCCACACAAAAAACTATCTTATCTTTCATTAGAAACCCTCTCAAACGATGTCGTAATTGGCATTATGGGCATAACATTACAGAGATAAACATTTGAGAATTTCTTAGAAATAATTTGTAACCAGTAAACTAAGCAATTTTGAAAAGACAGTGTCAAAATCTGGCACTGTCTTTTATATTAACAACAAATATAACTATAACACACTCTTATAAAAAAGAATATCAATTACAAAATAATGGGGTTCAATAAAACGTCTCTATATAATATACAAGTAATTTAAGGCTCTTAATGGAACACCTGAAAAAAGGTAAGGGAAAGAAATTTTGTTATCGATAAACAAAACCGAATGTAAAAATAGACAAATACATACATTTATTCGAACAGAAACTGAATGATCTACAAAAGAATCATAAGATCATGACAAAATTGTCGAAGAACTTCTAATTGAGTTGAGATGCTAAGCTCTATGACTATCGGACAATAATAATTGAGAGACACAAAAAATGATCTTCTATAATTCCATTATATTCCTAAAAAAGGATGAAAATATAGTAAACACGAAAGTACCAGATTACTCATAAATATAAAATTTATCCCCTCAAAGAATCAATTCTTCAAGGGGATAATTTATAAAATGGCGGCTTCCTACTCTCCCGCTTTCGCAGTACCATCGGCGTTATAAGGTTTAACTTCTCTGTTCGGAATGGGAAGAGGTGGAGCCCTTATGCTATAACCGCCTGAATCTCTTGTA
>JAZNGG010000009.1:0-21938 GCA_045576355.1 Bacteroidales bacterium | reverse complement strand
CCTCTTGACAAGACCGATGAATGGTTCCGCTGCTCGGTTGCGGATATTATGACTGCCATCTTGTCGCTCCGCACAGGGTTTGCGAACGAGGAGAACAGAACGCAGAACTTTACCATGCGCCCTGAGCAGTTCCGTGCAGTGGAGCAAACAAAAACCTATTTTGAGCAAGCACTGAAAGAGGAGCCTAACCGCATACCCAAATTTCTGTGGAACGCAAAAATGCGTTTCGGAAAGACCTTTGCTTCGTATCAGTTGGCAAAGAAAATGAGCTTGTCGCGTATATTGATTTTGACATTCAAACCTGCAGTTGAATCGGCTTGGCGCGAAGACCTTGTTTCACACATCGACTTTGAGGGTTGGCAATATATCTCCAATAAAGATGCACGCAACAACAATCTGAACATAGACCAAGAATTCCATAGAGCAGACAAATCAAGACCCATAGTTGTGTTCGGTTCGTTCCAAGATTTGCTCGGCACAAACGATAGTGGCGGCATTAAAACCAAGAATGAGTTTATACACGCTACTAATTGGGATTTGGTAATCTTCGATGAATATCACTTCGGTGCTTGGAAAGAGCGAGCAAAGGAGCTGTATGAAAAGGAAGACGAGGAAAGCGCAGTAGATTTCGATGCCGAGAAGTATAAAAAGGACGAGGCTAACAATGCCATAAATGAATCGTGGCTGCCAATATCGACACGATATTATCTCTTTTTGTCGGGAACACCATTCAGAGCCATAAACAATGGTGAGTTTATAGAGGAGCAGATTTTCAACTGGACTTATAGTGATGAACAACGAGCAAAAGCAGAGTGGAAAGGGAGCGGTAATCCGTATCTTGCCTTGCCACGAATGGTTATGCTTACCTACCGTATGCCTGACGAGATACAGGAGGTTGCCAAGCAGGGAGAGTTTGACGAGTTCGACCTCAATCTGTTCTTTGCAGCAGATGGCAAAGGCGAGAATGCCCGCTTCAAATATGAGAATGAGGTGCAGAAATGGCTCGATCTGATTCGTGGAGGTTATCTTCCTGCAAGTGTTGATGATTTGAAATTGGGACAAGACAAGCGACCTCCAATGCCATTCAGCGATACACGTTTGCTTAATGTGCTTTCGCATACATTGTGGTTTCTGCCTAATGTAGCATCGTGCTTTGCAATGGAAAACTTGCTGAAGCAACGACAAAACAAATTCTATCACGACTATAAGGTCGTAGTTTGTGCAGGAACGGCAGCAGGCATAGGCCTTGATGCTCTGCACCCTGTTCAAGCCAATATGGGCGATCCATTGGAGACAAAGACCATTACGCTCACTTGCGGTAAGCTGACAACGGGCGTTACCGTAAAACCTTGGACGGGTATATTTATGCTCCGCAATTTAAAAAGCCCTGAAACCTATTTTCAGGCTGCGTTCCGAGTGCAAAGCCCTTGGGAGGTAAAGAATGAAGAGGGGAGCAAAACCATAATGAAGAATGAGTGCTATGTATTCGATTTTGCACTCGACCGAGCCTTACGCCAAATATCGGATTACAGTTGTCGCTTGGATATAAACGAAAGCAACCCCGAAGCAAAGGTAGGCGAATTTATAAAGTTCTTACCCGTACTTGCATACGATGGCAGCAGCATGAAAGAGGTCGATGCACAGGATATTCTTGATATTGCACTTGCAGGAACATCGGCTACGCTGCTTGCAAAGCGTTGGGAATCGGCATTACTGGTGAATGTGGATAATGATACATTGAAACGCCTGCTCGCAAGCCCCGAAGCTATGAAAGCCTTGATGAACATTGAGGGGTTCCGCAACCTGAACAGTGACCTGACTACCATTATCAATAAGTCCGAAGCCGTAAAGAAAGCGAAAAAAGAAAACCCCGACCCGACACCAAAGGAGAAGAAAGAACTTTCTGCCGAAGAGAAGGAGATGAAGAGCAAGCGCAAGCAGATTCAGGAGAAACTGATTAAGTTTGCTACACGCATTCCTGTATTTATGTACTTGACCGACTACCGCGAACGTTGTCTTAAAGATGTTATAACGCAGTTAGAACCGGGACTTTTTAAAAAAGTAACGGGTTTGAACGTGGAGGATTTTAATATGCTTTGTTCATTGGGTGTATTCAACGCACCGTTGATGAACGATGCGATCTTTAAATTCAAACGATATGAAGATGCCAGTCTTACTTACACCGGCATTGACAAACATTCTGAAGAAGAAGTGGGCGGTTGGGATACGACAATCCGCAAAACGCAATTTGAGAAATTATTCTATAATCAACAAGTCTCAATGAGAGAAGTGGATGACAAAGATAATTCAACAAGTAATCATGAAACACCTCAATCAACACACAAAGACGTTAAACAAGAAAATGAAAGTTCTATTAGAAGAGTGCAGCAACAATCGCCGATAAAAAAAGAAGTTCAATCACCATCTAATAATCCTAAAGCAATCACCTCTCCCCTACATAAATCTCAAACGGATCATGATCTTGACCCCAAAATAGAATCAATCACCATAGACAGCGCTGTCATGCACAAAAGATTCGGCAAAGGGACTGTCATAAAAATCAACAAAAACGAGAAATTCATCCACATAAAATTCTCTCTCGGCGAAAAGAAGTTTATCTTTCCCGATGCATTTGTTATGGGATTTTTGGAAATTTAGTATGGGGGCTGCGCCCTTTTGGTTGAGGGGTTGAAGGGTTGAGGGATTGAAGGGAAAAAATAAACTTCTAAACCAAACAAAGACTTCGTCCTAAAAGAGCCATCGCGGACGAAGTCCATCAGCCTTCGCCATCCGGCAAGAAGACGACTTCGATGCCGGCACGACGGAGCAGGTCGATGCCGTCGGTGATGCGATATTCCTCCGAATAGACCACGCGCTTGATGCCTGCCTGGATGATCAGTTTGCTGCACTCGATGCAGGGCGATGCGGTGACATAGAGCGTGGCACCATCACTGCTATTGCCAAAACGTGCGACTTTGGTGATGGCATTGGCTTCGGCATGGAGGACATAGGGCTTGGTGACTACCATCCCATCGCGTTCCTCCTCACAGATGTTTTCAAACCCACAGGGAGTCCCATTATAACCATCGCTGATGATCATCTGGTCCTTAACAATAAGTGCACCGACTTGACGACGGCGACAATAGCTGTTTTCTGCCCAAATACGGGCCATGCGTAAGTAACGTGTGTCTAAGGCTGTCTGTTTGTCGGCTGTGTGATCCGGCTTCGGCTGTGTGCCGGTCTGAGGGTCTTGTGTAGTATTCATAGGCTAAAGTTTGTTGAAGGGTTTAAAGGGCTGCGCCCTGCTATGGCTGATGGCGATGGCTCGTGGAATTCGTCCGCTATGGCTGTTGGCGATAGCAATGGCTCGTGGAATTCGTCCGCGATGGCTGATGGCGATGGCGATGGCTCCTCTGTACTCTGTTATCTGTACTCTGTTATCTTCTAAACCAAACAGAGGGCTATGGCTCCGGAAAGGCCTTTCCCTCTTGGAGAATGCGGATTGACTCGCGGTAGATGGGGTCATCGACATAAAACTCTCTATAGAAGTAGTTGTCGTCTTTAACTTGACGCATGATGTAGGCGATCAGGAGTCTCTCCATCGGTCGATGCGAAGTAGCTATCTGTTGCCGATCCGGTTTGACTTTGTCTGAAGCAAAAGTAACGAACCCAGGGATAAGATCTAGCGAAAGAAGGTGTCGCTCCATTTGCTCAAAATCCGAATAGGCGCTCAACTGCTCTCGATGGCTGTCTGCATAGCGGAAGGCATAAGAGTAGAGCAATCCGGCATTGATGACCTTATTATAGTAAGGTGTGATGCCGGTGGTGTCTGACGGGACAAAGATGTCAGGCATGATGCCGCCACCGCCATAGACAGTGCGGCCACGACGTGTGGTGTATTTTAATGAATCCACCAAATGAATGCTGTCTCGGGAATAAAACTCTCCACGCTCATAGCGATGTATAAGATCCAAAGCATATTCCTCGCTGTCGCCCATTTTATAGGCCTTTTGGATGCAGCGTCCAGAGGGAGTGTAATAACGAGCTACGGTGAGGCGAAGTGCAGAGCCATCAGCCAACTCAAACTGTTGCTGAACCAACCCCTTACCGAAAGAGCGTCGTCCGATAACGGTGCCTCGATCATTGTCCTGTATAGCTCCGGCTAAAATCTCGCTGGCAGAGGCGCTCCACTCGTCGATAAGGACTACGACGGGAGCCTCCTTGAAGGCACCGCGGCCATCTGCACGGAGGTAACTGCGGGGCATGTCATTACCCTCAGTATAAACAATGAGATCACCACGATCTAAAAACTCATTGACCATGCGGGCACATACCTCCATATAGCCACCTGAGTTGCCGCGCAAGTCGATAATGTAACCCTTAGCTCCGCGAACCTTAAGGAGGGAGAGAGCAGTGTAAAACTCATCGTAGGTATTGCGACCGAAATTGTCTATGTTGATGTAGCCAATGCCGGGAGCAACGATGTATGAAGCCATGACACTATTGACCGGTATGTCACCACGCACGATGTCAAAATGGAGGATTTCATCGGCCGAGGCACGGCGGATGCCTACCTTGACATGAGTCCCTTTTTCGCCACGGAGGTTTTTAAATACCTTTTCGTTATTGATCCCTTTGCCAACAAAGGTGGAGTCGTCAATGGTAACGATGCGGTCACCGGGCATCAGACCGACGCGCTCAGAAGGGCCTCCGGAGATGACACTGATGACCATAACGGTATCATTTTGGATGTTAAACTGGACTCCGATGCCGGAAAAACTGCCATCCAGTTGCTCGTTGGTCGCCGCCAAGTCGCTGGCAGGGATATAGACAGAGTGTGGATCAAGCTCACTGATCAGCACCGGGAGGGCATCCTCGACAACTTGATTCATGTCCAACGTGTCCACGTAATGGCTCTGTAATAGCTGCAAAACAGCTTGCATCTTAGCATCAGGTGAGGCATAGTCCGTCATGCCTGAAAAAGGAGAAAAGAGCGATGTGTGAGAATCAGTCTGAGGACTTCCTGCAGGAGCAAGATAACGGCTGCGGGCATGTTCTAAGCATAAACCCAATGAGATAAAACCAACAATGGCTAAAGAAATCAAAAACGGCAACCAAGCCTGCTTATTTTTATTCATCTGAAAATTAAAGCATTTTACTTTTGGTCATACAATGTCACTGCTCCGGTAAGGGGGTCAAACTCTGCAGAGACGAGTTGTTTTTTGTTTTGAAATTTTGAGACCGGGAGATATTCGACTCTGCCCAACTGCCCCATGCGGCAACTTAGAGCGGCAACTTGTTTACCATCGAATTGGCATGTCACAGAGGCTTTTCCGGGCAATGCATAGGCCAGCCCCTGCTCTTTGTCGCGACTCTTACCTCCCATCGAAAACTTCCGTTTTTTCTCATCAGAACCATCGGTCTGTGCCGGCTCTTTAGGAAGACGATTGTCCTCGGAGATCTGCATAGTGATGCGGAATGGAACTCCCCCTAAATCGTCAATATCTGCGAAACCATAATGGCGCGAAAAGCGAAAAAGGGTCTCTCCTTCAGTCGCTTGATCTGCCACAAAGGTAAAATGGCGAGTTACAGTACGAACCTCTTTAGTACCGGTAAATAGAGCCAAGTATGCCTGTTCTTGAGCTTCAAGGTTGTCTAACACGAGCTGAAAAGAGGCGCCATCAGCAGGAAGGTTATCCACCTCTCCGGTGATCAGATTGAGGCGAGCTTGTCGAATGCGGAATATCTGACGAGCGGCTATCTCTGCCTGTTTGGCCTCTGAGCCGGCTTTCATAAGTTCTTCGTTCATCACATGTACCTCAATGGGCTGTTTCTCCTCTGTCGTAGCAGAAGCGGACAAGGGGGCATGCGAAGCAGGATCACTAACAGCAGGCTCGCGGTTGATGCTGCTCAAGATGCCGGCATCTGTGAGGTAGAATGAAATCGGGACATTGCCGTCCAACAAAATCTTATAACGACGAGAGGTGTCAGGCAGAGCAAACGCAGTGAGCGAAACATCGGTGATGTCCCAGCGAGTGGCATCCTCTTTGGGGGCATCTTTAGTGCCCAAATATCGCTCGGCATAGTCGGCAAATTGCCCTTTTTTCACCTCGGTGCAAGTGGCTACAACAGTTACAGACAAAGCGGTTTGAGGCAAATGATAGACGATCCCAAATCCATTACTCTCATCGGGCGAGACCCGAACAACCTCCTGAGACATTAGGTCCATGCTTTGTACACAAAGGCCACAAAAGGCGAAAGCAGATATGATAAAATTCTTTTTCATGTTTATATTGGGTTGAGAAGTTAAAAGGTAGAGTTGCAGAGCAACAGCCATTGCTATCGTCATAAGCCATAGTTGGGCGCAGCCCCAAAACCTTTAACAAATTCGAACATAATATAGTTTATATTTTATTGTGATGTACTTTTACCAAAGCTATCGGCAAAAGGTAAACGATTTAAAATCGAACGTCCCAGGGTTATCTCATCCGCATATTCGATCTCATCACCGACCGAAACACCTCGAGCCAAAGTCGTCACTTTCAGATCCGGAAAAGAAGCGAGTTTGCGGAATATATAGAAGTTGGTCGTGTCCCCCTCCATCGTGGTACTCAATGCCAAAATCACCTCTCGGATGTCTCCTCTCTTTACCCGTTCTACAAGACTATCAATCTGCAATTGCTGGGGACCGATGCCATCCATCGGGGAAATCAATCCTCCCAAGACATGATATAACCCGGAAAATTGTCGCGTAGCTTCGACCACCATCACCTCCTTGACATTTTCAACTACACAGATCGTGGAAGGATCACGTGTAGGATCTGAGCAGAGTTGACACACGTCTGTATCTGACAAGTTGTGACACACGGAACAATAGCGAACTTCCTGACGCAACCTAATGACAGACTGGCCTAACTGAATCGCTCGAGATGGCTCCTGACGCAACAGATGGAGTACCAACCGAAGTGCGGTCTTACGCCCAACACCCGGCAACTTAGAAAACTCATCGACGGCACTTTCCAACAACTGAGACGGAAAAGATTGATTCATAGACAAAAAGTAACGGTACCCATAAAATCAGGTATTACATGGGCAAAGTAACAAAAAAACTCTGAGTTAGACAAACGTTCATATATTTAATTTCCTCTGAACAGATAATTGAGAACAAATCAATGGCTTAAAACTCCGGATAGCCCGCAATCTCTGCGATCTTTAATGGGATCGTAGCGTTATCGTTATGGGAGGCAAATCGCTCGGCACCAACGCCCACAGCATAAACCGGCACCAAGCCGGCAGAGTGTGATCCGGTGGCCCAACTCAAACCGGCCTTAGCATTGATAATGCGATTGGCAGTACCGGCAAGAGGTTCATTCTCACTATACAAGTTTTTCTCATTGGGCATTTTACCCTTAAAGGATTTCTCATATACACTTTGCAACTCCTTTTCCTCGCTTTCGCTTAATGACACTTCTGTCCAAAAACCATAATGATGCTCGAGGGCTGTTTTTACTTGCTCCCAAGTGACATTATTACGGGTCTCCTGGCGTAACAAGTGAAGTCGAGCAGTGAAAGCATCCTGACTACCTCGCTGATGAGCAAGGATCTTCAAGTTTAATTTGGAACCACCCACATATTTATTAGACAAAACCAACCCTCCAGTCTCATGGTCAGAGGTGATGACGATAAGGGTCTCATCCGGGTGGGTCAAATAAAAATCGTAGGCAATGCGTATGGCGCTATCGGCCGCTGCCACTTCTGTCAACGCAGTAGCAGCATCATTGGCATGACATGCAAAATCAACCTTGCCTCCAATTTCGTTCATTATGAAAAACCCTGTAAGCGAATCACGCATCAGAAAATCTATCTGAGCTCTCACCATCTCCGGGAGAGTCATTTGCCCGGGGCGAACGTCTATCGAATAGGGCAAACTAAACGGATCTCTCCCCTCGGGTTGGAAAAGAATCATACGAGAAGCCCCACTCGCCTTAGCATAATAATCATCTATGCCACGAGCAATGACATAACCGGAGTCTTGCGCAATGGAGTATAGGTCCGGATGTCCGGGAAGTTTGCTCTTTGGCTTATTAAAGTCTGAAGCTACATAGAAGTCAAAACCCGCCACAGGTAGTTGCTTACCTATGTCATAATAGTCCTGACGTGAGGGCTGATGAGCATAAAATGCTGCCGGTGTAGCATGATTGATACAAACACTCGATCCGACAGAGACACGGCGTCCGCTCTTTTTGGCACGATGAGCAATGCTATGAACCACCGTCTCCTTGTCTGCCAACATTCCCAAAACCCCATTTCCTGTTTTCGAGCCGGTAGCAAGCGCAGTACCTGAAGCGGCAGAGTCTGTTATCGGGTGACTGGCTGAATGAGTCGATGCAACACTTACCACCGGAAACATTGACATACAGAGTGGAGCTCTCCCAATGTATCCTTGTAACTCTGCATGATACATCTCTGTCGCCAGCACTGTGTTTATGCCTGTCCCATCCAAGATGAAATAGAAGACATATTTAGGAGCCTTAGGACTGTTTTCTCCTTTGATAGTCGTGGTCCCCATAAACCCGAAAACAACGACTAAAACAATTAATAGTTTTTGTAATTTCATATATAACAAATTATTTATCAATGTTTAAATAGCTACATTTCCAATCAAAATCTAACACTTCTGCACATCATAATGGTAAGATCAGAGATTTAGAACACAGATTGGTGGCAAGAACTATTTCTCCTATTATCGGGCAAAGGTAATCGATTTTTTATAAATGACGAAATTTCCCATGCCTTTCATTTCAAAAATTTGGTTATCTCAATTAGAAAACATATCTTCGCCCATCATATATGCCTTTAATAGGGGAAGATACATCTTGCTCCTTTTATAACTAAATTAATGAAAATCAAAAAGAGGTTTCTATATCGGTATCTGCAAAACTATAATGCAGTCATACTTTGGATAATGCTATATATAGCGTTATCTGTTTTAAGTTTGCAACATACAAGCATAGGCTTTGCAATGACCATAGCCCTCCAAACGATACTTCCAATGCTCATTTGGACTTGCATCGTGCAATATATTTTGATCCCCAATTTTCTGCTGAGACATCGCACGATACTTTATTATGTGTGTAGTTTCATTTTACTAATAATCATCTGTTTAGTACTCACAAAGTATGACAGATTGATATATAATTCACTCATGCAATATGGGTATGAACCGCCCAAAAATGTCGTTGAGAAAATCAAAAATAATCCCAACTTACACGACATTCATGGTCTGCTCAAAAATACGTTTCTCCTAATGACTACATTTACAGTCACAACCGTAAATTTCCTTTCTTCTGAAAAGAAAGAATTAGAGCAGCGAATGAAAGAGGAAAAGCTTTATGCAGAAATCAGATATTTAAAAGCTCAGATCAATCCACATTTTCTATTTAATGCTTTAAATAACATTTATAGTTTAGCTTACACAAAAGATGAACGAACCCCACACTGCGTATTACAACTTTCTGAAATGTTGCGCTTTGTGATCGATGACTCTCAAAATGACTCAGTACCCTTATCCAAAGAGTTACAATATATAGAAAACTATATTGACTTCCAGCGAATTCGATTCGAACATAATCTGAACATATCTTTGGAAACAGAAATTGAGAATCATAATTTCCCAATTTTGCCGATGATTTTTCAGCCATTGGTTGAAAATTGCTTTAAGCATAGTGGCATCTCATCTGATAGTCAAGCATATATTAATATTCACATAAAGCAATTTGATAACTGTTTGACTTTTATCGCAGACAACTCTATTCCTAATAACAAAGTTTCAACACAAGACAGTGAGAGAATCGGTATAGGAATAGCCAACGTCAAAAAACGACTGAAATTGCATTTCGGAGAAAAAGCTAAATTAGAGATCCATAATTCTTCAAACGCTTTTCGCACTATCTTAAATATAAATAAAGGATAAGAGACAAATTTTTATCGAAAGTTATTTGTCAATAACATAATAATCATGACACTTACAAAACAGACTCAAAAATATAATGCCATCATCGTCGATGATGAATATTTGGCTCGGAAACTTTTGGCAGGATACCTGGAAAAGATCCCTGCCATAAATCTGGTTGCAACATGCGCCAATGCATTTGAAGCATTTACGGCTCTAAAATCCTATGATATAGACATCATGATGCTGGACATTCATATGCCGGATCTTAATGGCATGGAATTTGCTAAAACATGTGCTCACGTTCCTGCAATCATTTTCACTACAGCCTATTCGGAATATGCCATAGATAGTTATGAAATCAATGCCGTGGACTATTTGCTTAAACCCATCGGATTACCAAGGTTTATCAAAGCAATCGAGAAAGCAATCGAGCGGGTAAAACACATGGACTCTGACTCGGCAGAAAATACTTCGGCAAACAACAATGGGTCGGACTTGTCCCTTGCAGAGAATGAAGCAGATTTCAACACCCGAAATGATTTTATCATGGTGAAAGCCGATTATCGCTATTATAAAATCAACATTGACGAATTATTATATATCGAAGGTCAACATGAATATGTCTCTTTTTATACAACATCCAAACGCATCACAGCTTTATACTCGCTTAAGTCATTGGAAGAGACTCTACCTGCTGATCGTTTTTTAAGGGTGCACAAAAGTTATATTGTCTCTCTTAAACACATACAAGAAGTTTCTCCTCTCCACTTATCTGTCGCAGGCAATAAAATTCCCATTGGAGCAAGTTATAAAGAGAGTTTAAATACAAAATTGAGAATAAAGTAACCCCTTCTCAAACAACGACATTCGAGCCCAAATATAAATCATATATACTCCAAAATCTAACTCAATGAAAAACAGCGTAAATCTCTATAAATTAACCTGGATTATCATAACAAGCTTGTTTACATGTGATTTGCAGGCTCACTTTCCTTTTACTCCCGAACAGCCTATAGAATTATCTAAAGATAAATCACTTATTACATCACAAAGAAAGTCTCAAGACATTTTTTATACGTTCAAACATCTCGCACAATACTCCCAGCTATATCCTCAAGAAAAAGTGTGGTTGCATTTTGACAACACAGCCTACTATCAAGGGGATACCATTTGGTTTAAAGCATATGTCCGAAGTACAAATCCACAGAATCCTCAACCCATCAGTAAGGTTCTATATGTAGATTTACTCACTCCAAGTGGTCGAATCTTGCACAGCCGCAAATGCCAAATCATAGATGGACAATGTAATGGAGAATTTCCACTGATGCAAGTTTCTCCCAATATAAACGACTCGACTCCGCAAGATGTCGCTCGGCAACTTTTGAGAGAAGCCTATGCCGTGCCCGGTTTTTACGAAATAAGAGCTTATACACGGCATATGCTCAATTGGGATTACGATGTGCTTTTCTCTCGAGTGTTTCCGGTCTATGATGCACCCGCATTTCCTGGAGACTACACCAATCACATGACTCCATCGGAAGAGGTACTCCCTGCATCGAGACCCCAAATCAAGAAAGGGAAGAATATACAAATAGCTTTTTATCCAGAAGGAGGTCATGCTGTAATAGGTATCCCCTGCCAAATGGCATTTAAGGTGACAGATGAATATGGAAATTCTCTCGCAGCAGAGGGCGAGTTACTTTTTCCCGACGGTCACACATTGTCAATTTTTACCCTTCATGATGGTATGGGAGTTTTCAATTATACTCCCTTATCTCCTACCGAACAACCTATTAAATTAAGATTAAAAGCAACATCTAATAAAAAAGACATCAGTAAAACATTCGAACTACCTCCTGCCAAAGAACAGGGATATGTCATGAACATTGACAATCGTCGTCCCGGAAGAATTCAAATCATGATCACATCTTCATCCGGATTATCTTCTCACACATTAGGTATCTCTGCGACACACGAAGGTAACCTTTACTATGCCGATACTCTAAATATGGTCGGAGGAGATACTCGTATCCGGATGATAAACACAGGTAAACTACCTACCGGGGTGGTCCAATTTACCCTGTTTGATGAGTATGGTCCAATAGCCGATCGTCAGGTATTTGTCCATCCAGAGAAGGTGAAACCCCTATCAACACAAATCGAACTAACAGCATCCAATCTTACGCAGGATAAAATCAGTACAATTCACATATCTACAAATGATCAATCCGGAAATGCTAAATCTTGTAATCTATCTTTAACTGTACGTGATGCGACACCCTCTTATGCTCCTCTATTTGATGAAGATCCACGAATAGAACTACTCTTAGCCTCAGACCTTCGTGGATATATACACAATCCTGCTTATTATTTTCAACGTAATGACATCGAACACCGGAAGGCATTAGATCTGCTTATGATGGTTCAAGGATGGAGACGATATGAGTGGGAAATCGCTTCAGGATATAAAAAACGTTTATATCCACATTATTGCGAAGAGGGGTTAATACTTAATGGTTATCTATATAACAAACGAGGACGAAAACCTATTTGCGGAGAAAACGTACATATCACAATGTATAACCCTGACAGGACTCTAGTCAGACGAGGTCAATGTCCAACAGACAGCATTGGAAATTTTAACTTTCTTTTCCAAGAGTATTATGGACGTTGGACCATGACTCTAAATACAGACAACAACAAAAGAAAACGGGAAGTACAATACCGTATCGATCGGAATATTCAACTTTCACCTCGCTCATACGAAGCTGCTGAAACCGTCATTCCTGCATCTCCCTCTTCCGGCATTTCCGGATACAATAATAGTGATGGAGAAAGAACATCAATCCATAGGGAAAATTCTTTAGATAAAGTACAAGTATTGGCAGAAGTTGAAGTGGCCAACCGAAAAAAAAGACCTGAAGGCATACACCTCATCCTCGATGTAGAAAAAGAACATAATCATCTCGCAGATCTTGGTCGAGCAGCCTCTGATGTAGAAACCTTCTTAGACGAAATGGAGGTTGGTTTTCACGCAGAATTGGACATCAAAACCTTAGCAGAACAAGAAGATTCCTCAACCATCCCCGATGAATTACGGACAATCTGCTATTTTAATGGAGACATGGCAAGAGTGGTTTGTCTTAATCCCCATGAGACAAGTTTAGGCTCTATTAGACATATTGTAGAATCAGAAAACTGGGCCATAGAAATCCCAATCGAGGAAGTAGAGAAAATCGAAGTTTACGATCCTAGATTCTTAAGACAAAAATATTCCTCAAACGAATATTTGACCGACTCGTTGGTTGCCACATTCCTCCCTTATGAAGATCGATTGAATCCAATAAAGATTGATAGTTTAAGAGAACAACTACGTATCGTTAGAACCGCTATGATATATGTCACAGCAAAACCCAAAGCACAACAAATCAGAGTCCCCAAATACTCAAGAAACACTTTTTTCGATGGGTACTCCTCTCCTCTGCGATTTACAGCAGACTACATCCACATGACACCCCCTAAGGAAGATTTCCGTCGCACATTACTTTGGATACCCAATCTCCAAACAGACTCCGAGGGGAAAGCATCTGTCAACTTTAGGCCCAATAGTCGGCAACAAAGCATCTCTATTTCAACAGCCGGGTGGGGAGACGAAGATTACAAAAACATGAATTACAAAAATATAATTCTAAAACTTACCAAATAAAATAATGAAAATAAAAGCCTTATCAATAAGTCTCGTAACTTATTTATTATGTTTGAATTACACTTCTGCACAAGACATTAAGAGTCTGGAAAATGACTTCCTTTCCCCTAAACCGGAACATCAATCTATTATTATTTGGCAATGGATGGATGGTCTTGTAACACGGGAAGGAATCACAGCAGATCTGGAAGCTTTTAAAGAAGCAGGATTATCAGGAGTACAGAATTTCCAAATTGGCGGTCCGAGACAAATCAGAGTCAGTGACCCCACAACAAGTATTGGAAGTAACAAGTGGAAAGAACTAATGCGGTGGGCTATGGACGAATGTGAAAGATTAGGCTTAACATTTGGCACACACAATTGTCCTGGCTGGTCATCTAGCGCTTATCCCTCTGTTGAACCTAAATACTCAATGTTAAAACTAGTCTATAGCGAGACAAAAATTCCTCAAAATTTTAAAAATAAAGAGTTGGTTTTACCTCGCCCGGAAATAGACTCGATATGGAACTATTATGAAGACGTCATAGTATTAGCTATTCCAGCTGATTCGATAATCAAAAAAGATCAAGTCATCGATGTGAGCAAACATTTTGACAAAGAAACAGGCAAACTCAGCCTTGCACCTGATTGGAATAAAGACTTATGTTTTTTACGAATAGGACAAACAACAATCGGAAAAACCAATGCTTCACAATCTCCGGAATCAGGTTGTGGTCTCGAATGCGATAAACTTAATCGTATTGCTGTTAAAAAATTTTGGGATGCTTATCCACAAATGATTATTGAAATCGCTGGACATCATGCTGGAAAAACATTTACTCACTTCGAAATCGATAGTTATGAAGCAGGTGGGCAAACTTGGAGTAGTATATTACCAGAAGAATTTAAACAACGTAGAGGATATGATATTACCCCATATATACCCTACATGATCGGACGTTGTAAACAAATAGAGGACTCTAAAGAGACCACCCGTTTTAGAAAAGATTGGCAATTCACCATACAACAGCTTTTTGCCGAAAACTATTATGGGTATATGACCGAATTGGCCCAAGAAATCCCTGGACTAAATTTGTTAATTGAACCTTATGGGACAGGAGGACAACGTCCATTTTCAATTATTAATCTCTATAAGATATTAGATGCTGCAAAAGGGGCAGATATAGCCACAGAGTTTTGGACTTATCCTAATTGGGGATGGAAAGATATGGTAAAACACGAAAAGGCAATGCGAAGCTTGCAGTTTCCAATCTTATATGCAGAAGCTTTTACTTGTTGGCCTCTTAAAGCATGGCAGGATGATCCCCAAACTCTTAAGTCTGTATGTGATCGTGCATATTGTACTGGTGTAAATAAAATGATGTTACACGCTGGTGCAGCTAACCCATGGCCACATGTGGAGCCAGGAATGTCATTCGGTATATGGGGAACTCAATTCGTTCCTAAACAAACCTGGTGGAAAGCAGGTGGGGCGAAAGAATTATTTGGATATATGGCACGATGCCAGGCACTTTTACAAAAGGGGCTACCCGCGAAAGAACAACTCCCACCCATGTCACATTTTAAAACTTACAAACGAATCAATGGAGAAATTGAAATTTTCTTTGTTTGTAATCCATATGATCAAATAAAAACTGACACCTTATTTTTGAAAAGGAAAGGGAAAACCATAGAAATATGGAATCCTTATACAAAAGAAATGAATCTGTTATCAGATAAGAGAGAGATTGAAAATACAGACAACTCTCCCCTCTTATTAACAATCGAATCTTTTGGATCTCGTTTCATTATTCTACATCCGGATGAATGTCAAAAACAAAAAAGCAAAACTTTTCAAACCATCTCAAGTATTCCTATAAGTGGTTCCTGGACTTTATCATTCCCTAATGAATCAGATTTCACAATAGACTCGCTTTGTTCATGGTCTGAATCTATGAATAAAAACATAAAATATTTTTCTGGAACAGCAACATATAAAACTTCCTTCAAGATAAAAAAGAAACAATTAAAAGATCAAGAAGCTAGGTATATTCTTACACTTGGAGAGGTAAAAAATATGGCTCAAGTAACCATAAATGGAACACAATGCCCTATACTTTGGAAAAAGCCTTTTGAATGTGATATCACAGAGTATCTAATAAAGGGTGAAAATAAAATTGAAATATCTGTAACCAATTTATGGCCGAATCGCATGATTGGAGATGAACAAGAACCTGATGATATACAGTGGAGCGAACCATTACGTTATGAATATGCTCCGGGTAGTCCAATTGCAGGACGATACATGACGCAGATTCCAGATTGGTTGCGTCTAGGAAAACCCCGGCCATCACAAGGAAGAAAAACGGTCTATTGCTTTAAATTTTTTAAAGCAGATTCCCCCCTGCTTCCATCCGGTTTATTTGGCCCAGTTAAAATTGAACAGAGAAAGCAAATAAAAAATTTGGGAGAATAAATAAAAAGTTGTATTTTTGCAAAAAAGGAATAATAATCAAAATTGTAATATGATAAACCTATCTCCAAGAGCTTGGCTTTTGCCACAACCTGTATTAATTATTGGCACATATGATGAAAACGGTAATGCGAATGCAATGAATGCAGCTTGGGGAGGTCAGTGGGATGCCAAAGAAATAATTATTTCTATGGGAGCACATGCAACTACTGAAAATTTAAATCGTTGTGGTGAATTTACTGTAGCATTTGCTACTTGTGATACACTTGTTGCATCAGACTTTGTTGGAATAGTTAGTGCTAAAAATAATCCTAACAAAATAAAAAATACAGGGTGGACAATAATGGATTCACACAATATAAATGCTCCAATATTCACAGATTTTCCAATGACATTAGAATGTCGTATAATAAGAAAAATTGATGAAAGTAAAGATGGATATTATATTGTAGCTGAAATTATAAACATTGTAGCAAACGAAAAGTATTTGTCTGCTGATGGGAAACCAGACATGGAAAAAATGCAGCTAATTACATTCGATCCGATCCATCATAATTATATCAGATTAGGAGAACGAGTTGGACAAGCATTTTCTGATGGAAAAAAACTTATCTGACAATTTTTAAATCGCTAAATAAAATAATCTTTAAATCAATTATCTAAATGAAACATTACATTACAACAGCCTTAATTATTAGCACTTCTATTAGTGCATCTTGGGGTCAAGACGTACAATTGACAATTCATCCGGATTCAGGTCGAAACATTATTCCTGCTGAAATATATGGTCAATTTGCAGAACATTTAGGCAGTTGCATTTACGGAGGAATTTGGGTCGGAAAGGATTCTAAAATACCCAATATTGAAGGTTATCGTACAGATGTTTTTAATGCTTTAAAAGCTTTGGAAATTCCTGTACTTCGCTGGCCAGGAGGATGTTTTGCAGATGAATATCATTGGATGGATGGCGTAGGCCCCCAAGAAAATCGTCCTCGTCTTGTCAATAACAATTGGGGAGGGACTGTAGAAGATAATAGTTTCGGCACACATGAATTTCTGAATTTATGCGAAATGTTGGGATGTGAACCCTATGTCAGTGGAAACGTTGGTAGTGGTTCTGTAGAAGAGATGGCTAAATGGGTTGAATACATGACTTCTGACTCCAACTCTACAATGGCAGAATTGCGTCGTAAAAATGGACGTGAGAAACCATGGAAAGTAAAATATTTTGGTGTTGGAAATGAAAGTTGGGGATGTGGAGGAAATATGCGAGTAGAGTATTATGCAGATCTTTATCGCCGTTATGCCATATATGCCCGAGATTATAGTGATAACAAACTTTATCGCATTGCATCTGGAGCCAATGCAGGAGACACTCATTGGACAGAAGTATGTATGCGACAAATTGGGACTCGAATGAACGGACTCTCAGTACACTATTATGCGGTTAGAAACTGGAGTGCAGGAAAGAAAGGGTCTGCTACTCAATACACTGATCAAGAATATTATGAAACACTAAGCTGCGCACTTCGAATCGAAGATATTTTAGTGCGCCATATGAAAGTTATGGACAAGTATGACCCTAAAAAACGAATTGGTTTTTTAGTGGACGAATGGGGGACTTGGTGGGAAGTTGAACCTGGAACTAACCCGGGACATTTATTCCAACAGTGTACAATGAGGGATGCTATTGTTGCATCAACATCATTAGATGTATTTCAAAAATATACAGATCGTATAAAAATGGCGAACATTGCTCAAGTTGTAAATGTTCTTCAAGCCATGATTTTGACAAAAGGGGACCAAATGTTATTGACTCCTACTTATCACATTTTTATGATGTACAAACCTCATAAAAATGCTTTACATCTCCCCTCTACTCTCACATGCGACCGTATCACTGTCAACGAGAAAGAAAGTGTTCCAATCGTTAGTTCTACTGCTTCTGAAAAAAATGGAATAATCACACTTTCTTTGACGAATCTTGATTTAAATAAACAGCACATTGTATCTGTTAATGTAGAAGGTAAAAGAATTAAAACTGTTAGCGGTCAGATTTTAAATAGTAAGAACGTTTCTGACTATAATGACTTTGGGAAAGCAGAAATCATCACTCCAACAGAGTTTAAAGGGGCAAAAATTAAAAAAGATGGAATTATGCACATAACTCTACCTGCACACTCTGTTGTAACATTGACTCTAAACACTCAATAATCTTAATATAAGAGAGCGCTTATTTTCATTTATCTCAATATATTTTTACAGATGACTTAGGCGCTCTCTTAAAAATTCATAATACTATATACCATAATTATTAACATACCATTACAATTTACATGAAAAAATTATTTCTATCAATTACATTACTTGCTACCATATTAGCATTATGTAATTTTAGTAATTTACAAGCACAACGCAGCAAGTACAATTTTAATTTAGATTGGCATCTTCTTGTTGGAGATCAAGATTCAACAGAGTTTTTTTCAACACCATTTGAAGCAAAAAGTAATGCCAAACAAGTAACTCTTCCTCATGCATTTAATGAGGATGAAGCATTTGCAGTACCAATTGCCCAACTTACCGATACCATATGTTGGTATTACAAAACATTCCGTCTGCCACAAGAAACATTTGGTAAAAAAGTGTTCATAGAATTTGAGGGTGTCAGACAAGCTGCAGAAGTATATCTCAATGGCCATCATATAGGATATAACGAAAATGGTGTAACTGCATTTGGTTTTGATCTTACACCCCATATTAATTATAAAGGAGATAATAAAATCGCAGTTCGAATAGACAATGACTGGAATTATGCAGAAAAGCATGAGGCCACACATACCAAATACCAATGGAGTAATAAAAATTTTAATGCAAATTATGGAGGTATTCCAAAGAATGTTTTTTTACATATTACAGGAAATCTATATCAAACACTTCCTCTTTATAGTAATCTTGGCACTGTCGGGACATACGTTTACGCAGACAATTTTAATATAAAAGAGAAAAAGGCAGATATTCATGTCGAAGCAGAAATTAAAAACGAAGAGTCCTCTTCTCGTCGTGTTGCTTTAGAAGTTGAAATATCTGACCTCGAAGGAAAACAAGTGGCAAAATATCGTAGTAAAAGTATCACAATAGCTCCTGGTGCAAAACAAATAATCTCAGCTAAAAAACGACTTTCCAAATTACATTTTTGGTCTTGGGGATATGGATACCTATATACTGTAAAAAGCCGTCTTATCTCAGATGGTAAATGTATTGATGAGGTTATCACCAGAACCGGTTTCAGAAAAACACGTTTTGAAGAAGGGAAAATATGGCTCAACGATCGTGTACTAATGATGAAAGGTTTCGCTCAACGCACAAGTAATGAATGGCCTGCAGTAGGAATGTCTGTTCCGGCATGGTTAAGCGATTACTCAAACGATCTAATGGTAAAATGTAATGCAAATCTTGTTAGATGGATGCACATAGCCCCATGGAAACAAGATGTAGAAAGTTGCGACAGAGTCGGTCTTATTCAAGCTATGCCTGCGGGAGATGCAGAAAAAGATTGTAAGGGACGACAATGGGAACAAAGATGCCTTGTTATGCGAGATGCAATCATTTATAATAGAAATAATCCTTCTATCATCTTTTACGAAGGCGGAAATGAAAGCATTAGTCGCGAACACATGATCGATCTGATAAAAATACGCGATCAGTATGATCCTTGTGGAGGGAGAGCAATTGGCAGCCGCGAAATGCTCGATATCAACGAGGCAGAATATGGTGGAGAAATGCTATATATAAATAAGAGCAAAAAACATCCAATGTGGGCTATGGAATATTGTAGAGATGAAGGTTACAGACAATATTGGGACAACTATAGCTATCCATACCATCGACATGGAGCCGGTCCATATTATCGAAAAGCTCCTGCAGATGTTTATAATCAGAATATGGACGAACTTACTATAGAAAATATTCGCCGTTGGTATGATTATTGGATTGTACGACCTGGTATGGGCAAACGTGTTAGTTCGGGTGGAGTAAAAATTATTTTTAGCGATACAAACACTCATAATCGCAGTGAATTTATACAACGAACAAGTGGTGTAACCGATGCTATGCGTATTGAAAAAGATAATTATTTTGCACATAAAGTAATGTGGAATGGATGGGTAGATATTGAAGAAAATAGCACTTATATCATTGGTCATTGGAATCATATAGATGGTGTTAAGAAAAACATCTATGTAGTATCTACATCTCCACTTGTGGAGCTCTTCCTCAATGATAAGAGTCTTGGTAAAGGTAAGCGGGAATATGATTTTCTACATACATTTGAAAATATCGCATTTGCACCTGGCACACTTAAAGCTGTCGGCTATTCTGAAGATGGGATAACAATTGAATCTGAATACATATTAAAAACAGCGGGAAAACCTGCAGCTCTCAAATTAACACTCATCAGTAATCCTTCAGGCATGAAAGCAGACGGAGCAGACATGGCACTTATACAGGTAGAAGTGGTTGATAAAAAAGGACAACGTTGTCCATTGGATAACAGATTTATTGATTGGAAACTAGAAGGACCTGCAGAATGGCGTGGTGGTTGTGCAAAAAGTCCGGATGGAGACAACTATATCCTTTCCACCAAACTTCCTGTAGAAGCTGGGGTAAATCGTGTATTGGTACGCAGTACAACTCAAGCAGGAGAAATTCGTTTGACAGCTACTGCAAAGGGTCTTCCGTCTGAGACAATTGCTTTTTCTACTCAAGAAATTGATAATCAAAATGGTTTGTCCAAATACATTGCTGGTGATCAACTAACACCACGTTTAGACAGAGGAGAGACTCCAACTACTCCATCATATACAGATCGCAAACGCACTATCGATATCGAAAGTGCAAAAACAGCAATAAATGAAGAGACGGCAAATAATAGTTTTGATGATAACGAACTCAGCGAATGGCGCAACGATGGTAAACTCAAAACAGCATGGATAACATACACTCTAAAAGAAGAAACTACTATTGATGAAATCTCAATAAAATTGGTAGGTTGGAGACAAAGAAGCTATCCATTAGAAATTTATGCCGATAAGCAACTCATTTGGAAAGGCAATACTCCAAAATCTCTTGGATATGTACATATTAAAATAGACAAACCTATTAAAGCAAAAGAATACACAATCCGACAAATAGGTCGCGCTACAGACAAAGAAGCCTTTGGCCAAATTACCGAAGTTGCTGCAGCCACGGCAGGAGAACTTGATCTTTACAAAACTCCAGGTAGCGAGAAAGTAAGAGGAGAGTTACGCATTGTTGAGATTGACTTTTTACAGAATATTAAAGAAAAGTAATAAAAGAATTCAACTGAACATCTGATCTTTTATTATAAAACACTTTTTGCAATTAGGTAAAACTTTATCAACAAATGAGAACCCTCGTAATCAAATAACCACGATTACGAGGGTTAATATTAAGATAATACTTTAAAATTGGAGTCCTGCAAAACTTTTGTGAAGTCTAAAATTTGGGCAGACTCTAACAAATACTTAAAAAAATTTATTGTTGTCCGGTAAAACTTATTATTGTAAAGAAATAGCTTTCAACCGCTAATTATATGCGATAGTGAGTTACCTTTTTTTAAAGTAAGCCCCTAATTGCTTATTATTCAGCAAATCCCATCGGCTGTTCGCTAAAGCGAACTCATAAGAGCAAGATAGACATTCCATAAATTGTTATTGGAAGCCATTAACGGCTGACTAATGAGTAAATAGTTCAATTATATAGCTTATTTCGTTATCAAGAACGGCTGTCCGCTTAAAAAAGAAAGA
>JAZNGG010000008.1:0-110915 GCA_045576355.1 Bacteroidales bacterium | reverse complement strand
TTTTTCCGAATCTAAATCTATGAGTGGAGAAAATATTTTTATCGGTAGAAATATAATTGACACCAAGGAGCAAGGAAATGTGGTCATCTCTTCCGGTGCAGAATTGACATTGGATGCCACTTCCTCCATAGTATTGGATAAAGGGACTGTTTGTGAACTGGGAGCATCTTTGATCCTAAAATAATTTTGATTTATTTAAAAAACTATTATTATGAAAAAATCTTATATAAAAAATATTTTCGGCCTATTGCTGATTATTGTAGCCAATGTTACGATCACTCATGCACAAACAATAATCGATACTGATTATCCTGGCACCAAAATAATTGAATTCTCTTTGGATGATTTTAATATTGTCCGAACGGTGGATACGATAGAGATCAGCACAGATAATCCCAATTACTTTTTTTTAGAAGAGGAGGGGACTCCGGCAATACCCTATACTATTGTATCATTTGAAACTAATCTTTTTGCTGATTACACATACGATATATATGAATTTCAGTTTAAAGTAATCCTTGACAATGTTATTCTTTTTACCAATACTACTTCTCATACCCCCAAAAAACCCTTTTCTGGTCTTACAGATGTTGTTCATAAAATTACAGCAGATACAAATGGGAATATTATGCGGGTAAATTATATTATTTCTCCTTTTTTTTATGATAGTTATGTGAAAGAACTTACATTTTTTTCATCATTCAAATTAAGTCTCGCATATAGTGGTCCTCTACCTGAAAATTCTATAGAAAACATTTCATCATCAGACAGAGAAGTAAAAACAGAAAACAATTACGATCTTTCCGGACGTCCGGTGGAAACTCCTACGAGCGGTCTGACTATCAAAGTAACCGAAAATCCGGATGGCAGCAGGGAGACAAAAAAGATTATCGTGAAGTAATGTCGTATTGAATAAAGGGACTGTTTGTGAACCGGGAGCATCTTTGATCCTAAAATAATTCAATTTACATAAAAAACATGCCACTATGCAAAATAACTACACAAAATACATTTATATCTTGCTGCTCATCTTAGCAACAAATGTTACGATCGCTCATGCACAATCTAATTATAAAAATGTCGAATTCTCTTTGGATGATTATAATATTGTCCGAATAGTGGATACAATTCAGATCTCATGTGACAATCCGGAGTATTTTTATATTGATGATGTAAATAAACCGGAAGTTCCATTTAAAAACATTATCTTTCCCACCAATTATAAACCATATGAACAATCTACTATTTGTGCGTTCCCGGATATATACGAGATGGAAATGGAAGATATTTACAAAAACATTTATCTTTATGCAAACGCTCCTGCTACCCATCCCGGAGACCCGTTGCCTCCCCGTGTTATCAATACAGGACATACGTTTGATGTGATTTATAAGTATGAAGAAGAAATAATCAATGGATTTATGCAATATAAACTGATTTTCACACCATTTGTATACGACAATTACGAGAAGAAACTTAGTTTCGTAAAATCTGTCACTTTTGACATTGCTGCATTCTACTGTGGTAACAATGGTTATAATTCGATAGAAAATCTGACCCCCCCGGAACTGGAGTCTGTAACCTATTACGACCTCTCCGGACGTCAGGTGCAAACCCCTTCTCGCGGAGTGAATATCAAGGTGACTGAATATGTGGATGGAAGCAAGAAGACAGAAAAAAAGATCATAAGATAAAGCAATAATTATATTATTGGTGTCCGCTAAAAAATAAAATCGACAAAATATGTGTCCGCAGTGCTGATAAAATTGGCATTGTGGACACATTTTCCAAAAAGACAACTCACTATCGCATATAATCTGCGGTTGAAAGCTATTTTTTACAATAAAAAGTTTTACCGGACAACAATAATATTTTTTCATCCTAAAAATCAAAAATAATCATATCTTTGCCGAGTATTAATCTAAAAATAATTAGTATGAAGAAATTACTATTACTAACGACCTTAATAAGTCTTCCTCTATTGGCTTATGCACAGTCTGTATCATATACATACAAACCATTATCAACAGATGGATGTTACGTTACCTATAACGTGGCAAAACAAGATTCCTCTAATTATATAGTAGTAACAATAAAATCAGAACGTTTTAAGTTTCTTTCTGAATCCACTATGTTAATAAAAACCTATAATGATGAAATTATAAAGTTAGAGGGAAAACATGTAAAAGATGGTAGTGAAACAGCAGGCTTAATATATGGCGGCATTTTTATTCCTGTTACAGAAATAAATACTACAGCACAATTTAAAATAACTGATGAACAAATAGAGAAATTAAAAGATGGTGTAGCAAAAATTAGAATAACAGCTATACCAAAGAGTCATGAAAGGACCTTTAAAAAGGATAAGATTGGAAAGAAATTATACAAGTATTTCAATGAATTAGTAAGTGCTGAAGAGTCGTTTTAAATCTACTCCATACAAGCCTACAAATAAGCAAACAAAACCTCGCAATGTCTGTTCCGATGTTGCGAGGTTTTGTTTTATGGTGTTTGCGGTTTATACCTTGCCCAGATGACTTGCCCCAACTGTATGAGGCTATCCAAATGAAGCCGTGTGGGAGGGTAGTCGGCAGGGAGGCCATCGAAAGCCGTCGTCATCCCCCGGCGACCATCAATACCCGGACACCACATCATACTCACTTCGTCGAGTAGTCCGGCTTGCAAAAAGGCTGCATTGATGTTGCCGCCTCCGGTGACGCTGAGTCGCTCCACGCCAAACTCTCGGCTGAGCATCTCCATCGCTGCGGGGAGATCGATGTCTCGCGCTCCGACGGCAATCCAAGATATCTCCTGCTGCGTGAGTGTATCCAGATATTCTTTAGGGCAAGCCTCAGAGGTGATAACCAATAACGGCATGCCGTCCAGATGACTTTGTGGCCAGGAGAGTTTTCCCATCGTGTCTATGGCGATGAGATAGCCATCTGCCTGATGGGCTACATGATAACTCTTTGCGCCGATCGGAGTATGGTCTGAGCAAAGGAAGGGTGTCGGGAGGGCATAGTGCATCTGCATAGTCACTCGTCCCATGAGCATCGATGGGCAAGAGAGTTGCTCCAGAGCTTCATAATACTCATCTCCGGTCTCTATCTGTTCGGTCACATCACAATCGATTCGACCATCGAGCAAGGACATCATGTGACATATAATATAAGGTCTCATAGTTTCTTGTTTTTAACCCCAAAAGGTTTTAGGAATTTAGTCTGTTAGTCTCGCATACGGATGACATCGTTATAACGAATAATCCAAGGCAGTATGATTCGTGCCACACTGCCTTGGATGGATTAAAGGGCTGCTCCTGGTTTGGTTTATAAGTTTAGAAGTTTAAAGGTTTATTTTTCAGCACGCGGAAGCCCACGACCAAATAATGGTGAAAACTGAAAACAAAGCCATCGGCCATTGCCATCAGCTATAGCGGACGAAGTCCACGAGCCCTCGCCAAGAGCCATAGCAAGGCGCAGCCCCTAAACCCTTCAACCAAGCGAGCCATAACGGGCAAAGCCCTTGATCACTTAAACTCTGTATTCGTATCGACTACGATCTTAGAAGGATCTTCCTCGAGCGGGTCATACAGACCATTACCGCCATGGCTATAGTCTTCCCAGCCGATGTTTTGGTGCAATGTGGCATTGTTATACATGGCACTGTAGCAAAGACCGATGAAGTAATAGTAAGGCTGGAAGGTCGGGATCTGAGCAGCATTGTTACCATCAGCGTTGCGGTTTTTACGCACGAGATAGTTGAGGTAGAACTCCTCGAGTGCAGCAGTACCCTGAGCACCGGTAGCAAAACGATCGGCAAGGTTCAAGCCTTCAGGACGTGCGATGCCCTCAGCAAGCAATGGGTCAGAACCGTTGTCATCTGCTTTAGCTGCGAGTTTGGGAGTGTACATCTCAATGGTGCGATATTTGTGACCATTGGTCGGCTTGACACCGAGGAAGGCGCAAGTACCCTGTGCGAAGTCTCCTGCAAGTTTCCAGTTGTCAGTGGCACCGGCTACGAGTTCCTGTCCAACACCGCCGTCGAAGAGCATCCAGCGACGCATGTCATCAAAGCGCTTGCCTTCGTATGCCAACTCGATCTGACGCTCATAGAGGACATCGGCAATGGCTGCACCACGCTCTGAACGCTCAACCAAACCGAAGTTCTGATCGACTGCACCATTCTCTTCGACAGCATAGACGCGAGAACGGATGCGGCGGAGCGCCTCAAATGCCTCACCATAACGCTCTGTGGCAGCTGCTGCCTCAGCAAAGTTGAGCAATACCTCAGCATAACGCATCTCCATGAAGGGTGCGCCGGAGTGTGCAAAGCCATAGACTGTGGGTGACTCTCCGTAGTCGTAAAGCGGACTGCCATTGAGCTGGAGGTCGTCAGAGCGTTTACGCACATAGACAGCGTGGTTACGGCTACCGAGGGCATCTGCTGCCCAGCCGGAGTTAGTCTCGCTTGCCATCTTGTCGGTCTCGGTGTACCAGGTATAATTCCAAAGCACGTAGTTAGCACCATTATAAGGATAGTCATCCTTGAGTGTAATGTTAGGATAAACAAGGTCCTTGCTGGTCTCGGTCAACATGTCTTTAGTGTTGCCGCTATACTGCCAACGAACGCCCGGGAAAGCAAATGTGCGATAGAATCGTGGGTCACGGTTCTTAAAGAAGAGTTGCTGATCATATTCGTATGCACCGGTCTCTGTCGGGCGCTTACCGTCTGCCATCGGGAAGAGATCGACGATCTCTGCTGTAGCAGCCATACCGCCGTTGCCGTATGCAGTCTTAGGACGGATCTTCTGCTCCCAGTTGTTCCACATGTCAGAGTTATCCTCCTGATCGACGAGGTTGTTATAGAGTGTCACGAAGACAGCTTCGTTGACAGATCCATCTGTGCCCTGGGTGTTGAGGAAGATCTTACCCCAGTTGGCACCACTCTCAGAGGTCTTGCCGGGGTTGTTCTCGTATGCCAGTCCATAGCCACCAAGAGCTAACTCATCGAGGGCAGCCTTATTGGCCTGGTAAGCAGTTTCCCAACGAGCACGGTCATCCTTACGGTTGAACAATGGGCTTGCCCACAACAAGAGGATACGTCCCTTCATGGCGAGTGCAGTACCTGAAGTAACACGACCCCAGTCTTTTCCGGCATTGGGCCATGAGGCAGGAAGCATCTGAGCTGCCTTGTCAAGGTCATCACAAATAAACTCGATACACTCCTTGGTCGTAGGACGGGGAACGACGAGGTTCAAACCTTCACCATTGCCGACAGTAGCATTTTGCACTTCGGTGATGATCGGCACACCACCATACCACTTCACCATGAGGAAGTAACGCCATGCACGCATGAAGTAAGCCTGTCCGAGAAGTTCGTTTTTCTCATCCTGCTCGAGCGAACCGGCTTCAAGTCCGGTGATGACGTCGTTGATGTTACGGACAAAGCCGTAGGGAGAGATCTCCTTATTGACGGTATAGAAGTGGTCAAAGAATCCATTGAGAGAGTTATAGTCGAGTAACTCAAGGTTGTCCTCAAACTTGGAGATGCCTCCAAACTCCTCTGTACAAGTTGCCAAGTCATCGTTCTGACCGGTGCTGACGAGGTCTGTGCCTTGTCCCTCACCCTCTTTCTTACCGGGCAACATCTGATAGTAAAGGTTATCTACGCGGTTTTTAGCCGTCTCGTAGTTGGAGTAAACCGTAGCCTCGCTAAACTTGCCATAAAGTTTCTTATCCTCAAGGAATTGGTCATCACAGGCAGTATTGCCCACTGCTGTGGCAACTAACAATCCTAAGGTACTCCATTTATAGATTTTATTTGTCATAGTATATTCGATTTATTTAGAATGAAACATTCAGACCCAAAGAGAACTTACGCAAGTTAGGATAGTATCCGTAACTGCCACCCCAACTGCTCCAAGCATCTTTGAAGCTAGGAGAAACAAAGTTGATGGCATTCTGGCAAGTGAGGTTGACGCGGCAGCTGGAGATGCCTGCTTTCTTGATCCAATCCTTCGGCAGCTCGTAAGCCACGCTGATGTTACGCAAAGAGACATTTGTACCGTCAATGCGCCAATAGGTGGACTCAACGTTGTTGACATCCGCATAGCGGAAGTTAGGAATAGTGGCATTGATGTTAGAGGCTGCGATCACATTGCCCTGAGCGTCGAGGACGTCTTCATAGACAAACATGTCTTTCCAGAAGGCAGGAATGTTGCCGGTCTCATCGGTCATAGCGTCACTGGACTTGCGGACAGTGGAAGGAACGATGGAGTATGAACCCCAGCTTGCGCCCAACTGTGCGGAGAATGAAAGGCTCTTCCAGCGAGCACCGAAGTTGAATGTCACACCATAAGGATTGTCTGAGCGCTTAGAGAGCTGCACCATATCGTTTTCGTCCACGATGCCGTCCGGAGTCGGATCATAGCGGCGAGCCGCCGGATCCCAAGGACCACAGATGTCCTGATAGATCAACATACCGGGATGAACGGCAGACTTCTGTTTGCCCATGTACTCGACAATGCCATATTTCTCAAAGTACTCGTCGATCTGCTGGTAGCTGCGGAACATGCCGACGCAGCTGTATCCCCAAAGACCATGATCCTTGCGCATGCCGACCACCTGATCGTCACGGTCGGGATTGGCGATCTCGGCGATCTTCTTCACTTCGTTGTCAGTGTAGCCTGTGCTCATCTTCACCCAGTAAGAGAAGTCGTTACCGATCTTGTCACGCCAGCCGACGTTGATCTCTGTACCCCAGGCATCGAGTTCAGCAAAGTTTTCAGGCACAGCCTGGATACCGACTGTTGTCGGATAATACTTCGTACCAAGGTGTGTAGAGAAGATCTCGCGGCCACGATCATAATAGAAGTCTGCATTGACAGAGAGACGGCTGTCGAGGAAGCGGAGGTCAACACCAAGGTTGGTCTTGTAAGTCTTGTCCCAATGTGCGTCGCGGTTAGCACCACCCTGCTCGATGGTCATACCGGCATTGACACCTGTAGAAACAGAGTTAGTACCGAAGATGGCACCCTTAGACAAGTCACGGTTATAACGGGTCATCCAGACATATGAGTTGATGTTGTCACGACCCAAGAGACCCCAAGATGCACGGATCTTGAAGAAGTCGATGTGAGTCTTTTCCTTATCAAACCACTTTTCTTCAGACATTACCCAACCGGCAGAGATGGAGGGGAAAGTGCCCCAATAATTGTCCGGGTGGAATTTGGTAGAGGCATCCGAACGAATCAGGAACTCCAGGAGGTAGCGATCTGCATAAGAGTAGTTGAAACGGCCGATGTAAGAGAGACGACCGGATTCAGAACGTCCCCAAGAGGCGTCAGTAGCATCACCGGAAGTGTCTGCCTGTGCAGAGTTAGACTGACCATCGGTAAATGCCAACGGATTTACACCCGTAGCAGCAACATCTTCTGCCCATGCTTCACCCTTCTCGATGGAGAAGAGACCGCTCACATTGTGCAAACCAAACTTGCGAGCATAGGTCAAAATGAAGTTCATCTGGTAGCTGTCACTGCGGCTCATAGAGCGAGAGAGGAGGTTACCATTGTCAAGGGTGATGACATCAAGGTTGTCATAAGAATAATCTACACCTTCGCCCACATAGAGGTGACCGGCACTACCGCCACGATTGATGAGACGATAGACATCCATAGTGGTGGCAATCTGATTATTCTGGCTATTAGAGATGCTCTTAGAGTAAGAGACTTTAGCCTTCAAACCGGTCAAAGGTTTCCAGAAACCGAAGTCGAGTTCAAGAGCGGTATTCATATTGAATCCGTTAGAACGATTTTGGTTGTAGTCCGGAGAATTCTGAATAGCATAGAAGTTGTAGTCAGCATCGCCATAGCTCTGCTTCTTGACGTTCTCCATACCGGTGTAGATGATCGGGAGACCATCGACAGTCGAAGGAACGAATGGCAAGTGGTGGAGCAAGAGGTTATAGTCTCCAGAGTCAGTGTTGCCATAACGGTTGCGCGGAGTCTTAGTCTCACCATAGTTACCGGAGAGTTGCAAAGTAGCTTTGAGGAACTTGGTGATGTTGGCATTCACACCGGCACGATAGTTCCAGCGCTCATAGTCAAGGCGGCCTAAGTTACCATCCTGTGTGTTATAAGAAATGCCGGCAAAGTATGTAGCACGATCATTACCACCATCGATGTTCACACCATGACGCTGAGTGACAGCAGCACTCCACTCATCATTGAGCGGATCAAAGTGCAAGCGACGCATAGCCTCCATTTCGTCAGCCTGGAAGTATTGCTTCATACGGGTCTCGTCCTGAGTGTCTGTAGCTGTACCCATATAGGCATTATAGGTGCGGGCATAGTCATAGCTGTTCATCATCTTAGGCTCAAACAGACGATCTGTCACACCGATCTGACCGGTATAAGAGATCTTCGGAGCGCCGATCTGGCCTCGTTTGGTCTTGACAAGCACAACACCATAGGCACCCTGTGCACCATAGATCGCAGCAGAGGCATCTTTCAAGATAGAGATAGACTCCACTTCTGAGGGATCCAAATTGTTGAACGCGCTTTCAGAAGAGATGAAGTCATCGATGATATATAGCGGAGTGTCATCCTGGCTGGAGAATTTAGCATTGATTGAACCCCAGTCCTTAGCCAACTGCGAGCTTTGACGGATGGTCAAGTGAGCAGCATCGCCCGGCTTATGACCATTCATGCTGACATGGAGACCATTGATCATGCCGGAAAGGGCTTCACCCAGATTAGTTACACTAAGGTCTTTGAGTTCCTCTGCATTGATAGACTCGACAGATCCGGTCACGTTTTTCTGTTTCTGGGTACCATAACCCACAACAACGACTTCGTTCAAGTCCTTGGAGTCTTCCTCGAGGACGATGCGGTCCATCTTGTCATAGTTGGTGATGGTCTGTGAGATATAACCCAAATAACCCACCTCGATTTTACTGTTGGCAGGGACATTTCTCAATTCGAAATTACCATCGGGATCAGCTACCGTACCGAATCGGGTGCCAACAATGCGAATATTCGCGCCGATAAGCGGCTCACCGAATTGGTCCACGACCTGACCTTTTACGGTTGTGGCATTCTGAGCATATGCTGCCATCCCACAGGAAGCGAGACCCAGACAGATGCTTAATGCATATTTGTAATTACTCATATTCTTCATGTTAAAATATTAGACATTGACTTATTCTGCAGGTGTTTCTTCGGGAGTCTCCTCCGGAGTCTCGCCACCCTCTTCTGCTGCGGGGAGCCAGCGAGGATCACCGGTGCGATACTGCAACTGCTCAGCTCCGGTAACAGAGAAGTCCCAGAACTCCATACCATTGATCATAACGGGAGCCGGAACATAATCCATAGCGCCATAGCCCGGATCACCCTCAAAGGCAGCGGCATCTTTGGATTTATCCTTAGCACTATAAGAGCCATCTGAATAATAGGTATTGTAACTATAGACCTGAGTCATATTGTCATTACCGATCATCTTACCGATCATCTCTCCTCCACGTCCGCAATCGACAAAGATAGACTTATCAAGGTTTAATGTAACAGATGCTTGTCCGGTATAACGACTCCAGTTGACAAAATTCTGTGTCTTAGCCAAGCGGAAGAAAGTACAATTCTTCACCGTAAAGACGGCTGTAGAGTATCCGGTCAACTTGGCAGGACGCTCACCACCCACCTGAGCGAAATAGGTAGAACCTTTCTCTCGGCTATAGATCGTAGAGTTCTCAAAAGTCATATTGATATAGCTGGAGGCTTTCAGATAGATAACTTGTTTAGCCTGTGCAGCATATTCCACGATACAATCCTTCATCAGGAAGTTATCAAGCACATAAGCTACGCCATTATCATAGAGGATATTATTGGTCAGCTTAATGTTACAAGCCTGAATCAGGAACGGATCTTTATACTCGTTACGTTTAGACTCGCCCATCATAGACTCTGCAGGCTCCTTGCTCAACTGGAAGAGAGGCTGTGTCCCTTCAGAAGCATCGATATCGACAAACTTGATCTTAAATCCACCATAGGTCACAAAACGACCGGATTCTACCACTTTCACCTTCACATGATTGACTTTATTGTCACCACGCAAAGTCACCTTAACGCCACCAAAGTCGATGTCGCCCGGGAGCGTGTATTCCACACCTGTAACCAACTCATAAGCGAGTTCATCGATCGTGTCTGTGGGGACAGGATGTGCATCAAACCACTCTGTCAGGTTGACCGGCTGAGTCGGATCGTCAGCCACGATGGTCTGATAGGTAGGCACCATGGTGGTGAAAGGCTTCAAGAGCGTATCTACCGCCTGCTTGTTGCCATACTTCTCGTTGCCCAATGTCAAGACGAGCAAACCATAGTTGGTATCCTCTTTCACATCAAAAGAGAGAGAGCAACCATCGACAAACTTGTCAGCAAAAACAGTGTCCGGATTAGTCGGATCATCGTAGCTGAGCAATGTCGCACTGTAACCACCGGCTCCCATCACCACCGGCCAGGATGCCATAGCAGTCTCTCCGGTAGCTGAAAATGCGATCATAACTGTGTCCGGTGCGGCGAGCTGAGCGTTTTTCACTCCGGAAGAAAACTCTTCCGCTTCGTCAAATCCATCGGCACAGCCGCAGAAAAGAGACAAGGCCACAGCAGTAATTGCCATGCCCCACGTCTTTCCTCTCGAGAATAAATGCTTATTCTTCATAGTACTTCAAGAATTAAAATTAGAGTTAAACGTTAATATTTATTTTGGTTTTGTTCCTATATATTATATATGTGTAGTATGACCTGTTATATTATCTCACTTTTTATCGCCGGATGTGCTTGTTGCTTTTTCTGCCTGCTGTTTTTTCTGCTTGGCTTTCTTTTCGGCAACGATCTTTTTATAATAGTCACTATACATCTGTCGCCAATTGCGACCATGTGTGTTGAAATATGCCTCACACTTATCCTTATAGATGCCAAAGATCTCTGAGATCTGCTTCATACTCTTAAAGTCGATCGCCCGTTCACGAGCCTCTTTCAGATAGCTCAAGCAGACACTGTCCTCCTCCGCAGTCATATTCGGGACGATGGCATGATAGCCCTTGAGGGTGAATGCCACTTTGCCGACGGTATATTTGTCGAGGATTGCCTCCACTTGTTCTTCGGTCAGGCACTCGCGCAGTCCCTTCATCAGTTTTTCATGATACTCTTTCGGCTGAGCAGATACTGCGATGATCTCTCGATCCAATTGGGTCAATGGCTGACCGGTGCGGGGATTGATGCCGGCAGGGATTGTGGTGTAAGGATGGCTGTTATGCCATGCAGTCACACTCCGCAGATGATTGAATATCAAAGTGCGAACCTTATTCTCCTTGGCGGGGTCGCCCAGCTGCAAAGAAGCGGTCCAGTCACGGGCTTTCTTATCCAGACCTGCCGCCCAGCGCACATCAAAATAGAGTTCCTTATCCATGAAGGAGACCACATCAGATGCCGAGCGGATAGCTCCCTCAGGGAGCAACTCTCCATCAGCGCCGAAACTCAGCAAAGCCTCCTGCGGCTCAATGGTAACTTTAGACTCATCGGCACGACTGCTGTCCAGGGCAAAAACCTCAGCAAAGAAGCGATAGACCGCTTCGCGCTTATTGATGCCGAAATCATGTCCCTCTGCCGGCAGATGGACATTAGAGATGCGATCAGTAGCACCATAATAGCCATAGATCTTTTGCAGGTATGGATACTCCAATTCCGGAGTGGTACTGGTCCAGTCTTTACCATCAGAGACGAGCAACATCGGGAGTGGAGCAAACGTTGCCGCCATCTCGGCATTACATGTCCCTCCCACAGCCTGATGAATCGGCAATCCGCTCTCACAGGGGCAACCGCCATCAAACCATGAACTCAAACTCACAACCGGAGCAGAGGCAGTATAGCGATCATCGATCGTGGTCAGCAAGACAGCCTGAGTGCCTCCGCCCGAACCGCCATTGACGCCAATGCGTGTGGCATCAATATTCTTTTGCGTCAGCATATAGTCCAGAATACGGACACCATTGAGCGCCTGCATCACATGCGCCATCGAACTTCTATGAGCCGGGCCGCCGACTTGAAGCGCAGACTCGCCCCAACCAAACAGATCATAATCGACACAGACAGCTCCCATACGTGCCAAAACTCCCATGCGTTGCTGCTGATCTTTCCGATATCGACCATCTCCGAAGTGACCATTAGGACAGATGATCAGCGGAAGTTTCCCTTTACGCGCCGGAGTATAGATAGAACCACAGACATAAAGACCCGGCAAGGTCTCCAATGCAAAGTTTCGGACGGTGTAACCATCATGCTTCCTCACTTTGGACAATATCGGTTTGGAGTCTGTGACGCACTTAGCAAGCAGAGAGTCTATGCCTAAAATGGCACGAACCTCTGTCCGGATTTTACCACGACGAGCCTCCCAGGAAGCCCGATCCGGATAAATTCCCTGCAGATAAGCGAGCAACTTCTCTCCGTCAGCCGGTGTGCGGCGGGCATATTCGTAAGATTTGATCTTATATAGACGATCATTCTGCTTCACAGCCTTAAAATCAAAGGGGGCCAAGACTCCCTGCAAAGTCTCCTCAAGAGAATAGGGACGTATGCGGCTATCAGCATAGGGAAGGAGCAAACCGGCAGTATCGACATCATATTTCAGGCGGATGTCAAAGCGATCTGAAATTTCTGTTAAGACATCTCCCAACGGACGTGAAAAACGATTATCCGAAGCCAGTTGTGCCTGCATCGGAATAACACTAAAAAACAATAAAACGGCGTATGCAACGAGTTGTTTTTTCACTATCGTAATTTATTAAGATTTAAGGTGGGTTCAATAAATCAACTTTGTTGTGTAATCGTGTTTCATCCGGAATATTACAGCCCGTCATCAAAAAAATGCAGCAAGGCTACAGACCGATACGAAGGGCTAAAAGAGCCAAATAAAACCGATGGAACGAGAACAAAGATTAAAGTACTCACCAACGTTAATAATCTGTGGGAATTTACAGCGCCCACTTTAAGTTATTCGATGCAAATATACTTTTAATTTTTATAAAAAAAACATTCTTATACCTTTTTGTTGTTTTTTTAATAAAACAAAGGGGCTAATTATCTCAAATATCAATCATTAAGCCATCATCTAACACCATAGATTTGCATGACGCCGCCATGTGACGTGCATGACGCTGCCGTGTGACGTGCATGACGCCGCCGTGTGACGTGAACGACGCCGCCGTGTAAAATAAATGACGCCGCCGAGTATAGTCACACGGCGGCGTCATGCAAACTGGGGTTATAAGATTCATTTTTCTATCACCCAAACAAAGCCTCCTCTCGGCTGGCAAGAGACCACATAATTGCCTTTACGACTTCTGGCAGAAGTTATAGTCCATTTCTCTCCCGGCTCTGCGCCGTCACAAAACGATTTTATCCGATAACGACCGGAGACAATCGGCTTCAGATCGACCGTAATCTCACGCTGCTGATCTGTGCCATTGATCCCTGCCACATACCACTTATCTTCCTTCCTTCGGGCCAAAACGACATAGTCACCCGGATAGCCCGAAAGAAGTATGGTCTCGTCCCAAGCGGAAGGCAACCGGCTTAAAAACGACTGCACCTCTGCCGGTTGTGCAAGATAGCTTTGTGGTTTATCCGCCAGATGTTGCAGACCCGATTCAAACAAGACGGTCAATGCCAATTCGTGGGCATGAGTAGTGATGTGAGGATGCTGAGAGTCGGAAAAAGTACACGGAGTGTAGTCCATCGATCCGATCACATTACGGGTGAACGGCAAAGTGGCATTATGGGCAGCAGCCCTTGTCGTCAGATCGGGACGGTTATTATACCACTCAGCTCCATAGACCGCCTCGGTCGTAAGCAGATTGGGATAGGTGCGTTGCCATCCTCGAGGGATCGTGGCACCATGCAGATTGATCAACAGATGATGACGCGCTGCGCACTCGATCAGTTCGATGCAATAATCCATCGTCGCCTGCAAATCGCCGGAGAAAAAATCGATCTTTACTCCTGCCACACCTCTGCGGGCCAGCATCGCAAACTCCTGCTCCCGATCTTCCGGCTTATTGAGTTTAAACAGCGGTCCTCCGGCACCATGGGTGGTCCATGCCGTGGAAGAATTATACCACAAAAGGACTTTCACATTCCGCTCTTCGGCATATCTCAAAGCATCGTCGATCGTTCCACCATTGCCCATAATATCCCACTCCCAGTCGATAAGGACATAAGGGAGGTGGAGAGAATGAGCCATGTCGATATACTCTTTGACGATCTGATAATCCTTCGACCCTCTATTATAAGCCCAATAGATCCAGGAGACCACTCCCGGAGTGATCCATTCGGTCTCAGCCAAGCGACACGGCTCAGAAACATCGGTAACCAACGTGGATCCGACAATATCAGCCAACGATCCGACAAGGACAACTCGCCACGGGGTGTGCCACTCCCCTTGCAAAGGAGTAGGATTGGTTGCAGGAGAGACCTTATAGAGATCTGCCGCAAGGAATGTCCGTAAAGAGGAGGCACTTTGTCTCCGTCCGATATTGGCCTCAGTGATAAGGGCAAACACACCATCCTCCGGCTCGATCAAGGCAGGATATCCCCAATGTCGCTCCTCTTGTCCGGTGGTGCTCAAAGGGAAAAACTCTTCATAAGGCTCTGTCCATTTCTGAATCCAACGACGGACACCCTCGTTGATGCGATAGGTGGTCATTTCATCCTTCAGCCGCTCGGATTTCAAATCAGACATCTCATAGCGGAAGGCAATGCCATCATTATAGAGTCTGAAAACAAATCGCATCGGATGACGCTCTGCATCTTGATAATGGAAGATATACTCCTGAGCCTCATTGATGCAATGTGACCGCTTGCCGGAGATCATCCGGTAATCCTCCCGGATCCGACGCCCTTTTTCCCATCGGCAGAATCTCCAGTCCTCTCCCCGCAGATCGGTCTTTATCCCGACAGAGGTAATATCAATAACCGGTCGATTATGAAATAAAACTCTATACTGCTCGGTGTCATATTCGAGTTGAATCTTTCCATTAGGGGAAGAACACTTCTCTTCACCTCTCGTCCATGAACCGAAAGAAAAGACAAAAAACAAAAATAATATAGACAAACGACTGGCTTTCATCTAATAATCAGAATTTAATAACACACTTGTTTTTACCCTCATAAAGGACTTTGCGTTGAGTTCCATCCGGTAAGGTGACGATAAAATTCCGATACTCTTCCATCATTGGGAAAGAACCTTGACGTGGCAGAATCGTCAGAGTACGGCGCTTGTCATTCCACTTGATGGGAATGAGAGCATATTCTCCGGCCTCATAGCCATAACCATCTCCGGCATCCTCATAGAGTGTATAGACGGCATCGGCTCCCGGATAAACTCTCAACTCAAGGGGTTCGGCTGAGGCTTCAAGGGCATATTGTTGCTCAGGACCTAACGGCAAAATCGAACCCGCCCGAACAAATACCGGGATCTTATCCAGTCCGATCTCTGTCTCAACATTGGCTCCTCCATCCCAATGACGAGGAGACCAGAAATCATACCATCCGCCCGGGGTCTTGGGGAGATAAGTCTGATAAGAGGAGACGCCCGGACTCGTCACCGGATGCACCAGCAGTGACTTGCCAAACATATATTCACACGTCTGACGCAGAGCCTCCTCATCTGAAGGAAAGTCGAAAACCAACGGGCGCATCAACGTAGATCCCTGCAGCGAAACCTCTGCTGCTCCCGTGTAGATATATGGGAGGAGGCGATAACGCAAACGGAGATATTGAGCGATTATCTGTTCGGCCTGCTCTCCATAACGCCACGGCTCGGTGTCACTCTGATAGCCATGTACTCGCATCAAAGGGAGGAAAGTTGCAGTCTGGATCCAACGCAACATGCACTCTATGTAGCCAGGGTCCCGATACTGATTATAGGGACGGAAGAATCCTCCGGCATCATACGTCCACCAAGGGTGACCACTGCTCATCATCCCCAGTCCGGCGATGATTTGGCGACGCAAAGTCTCCCAGTCATGTCCGACATCGCCGGTCCAAAGGACAGAGCCATAACGCTGAATGCCGGGATATCCGCTGCGAGTTAAAATCATGGCACGGCGATCAGGATCATCTGCTCGGAGACCTTCATAGACAGTCTTGCTGACCAAAAGCGGATAGACATTGCGATAGACTTCTCCGGGAGTGGTTCCGGCATTCACCTTATGGCCGACTAAATCATCGTTTTCAGGTTCGGTCGCATCCTGCCACCACGCATCTATTTTATAAGGCAACAAAAGTTTATCGCGGAAGTTGTCCCAATAGTAAGAGGCCGCTTCAGGATTGAAAAAGTCTATCCACGTTGTGCCGGGAATGTAATATCCCCTCTTACCCATCTCTTTACCTACCTCCGATGCCGGATCGATTTTTGACCAGACGGAGAGCATCAGGCGCATATTCATCGCATGCAAATCCTTTACCATCGCATCCGGTGAAGGATAATGCTGCTCATCAAAACGCATCGCATTCCAACCATATTTACCCCAATACTGCCAGTCCTGTACGATGACATCGATCGGAAGCCCTTTTTGGCGAAAGAGTTTCGCATTGTCCAGCAGTTCCTGCTGAGATTTATAACGCTCACGACAATGAATATAACCGAAAGCCCATTTAGGCAACATCGGAGAGGGACCGGTCAAAGTGCGATAGGAAGCAATCACCTCGTCTGCCGACCCGACAAACAGAGTATAGTCCACACAGTCTGCCACAGGCGATGACATCACATTGTGATCCGTAACTTTCCGATAATAAAGTGTCGGTTTATCATTTTTCTCCAATTCAGCAGTAAAGTTATGATCCCCCTTTTCCAGATGACAAATGATCGAAGTCGTGGGAGGAAGCCAATGATTACGGAAGTCTATGACACACTGACCGTCAACGTTCAATGTATGTCGGCGAGCCATCTTTTGCCCGACATCCAGCAGCAAAGCATAATCACCCGTCTCCGGGATATGAATGTTGGCTTGAAAGAGGTTATTGGTACGCACCTCCTTACGGGTTCCTTCGGTCGAAGTGACATCGACAGAGATCTGCTCTCCGACTGCCTCAAGACGACTCATAACCACTCGGTCGGAAGCGGGATTAAAGTCTGTCATGCCATAGTTGTTCCAAAGCAAAGCATATCCTTTGCTTGACAAGAAAAACGGCATGGCAATTTGAGTATTGACCTGCGTCAGCCGACGGCTTTGTCCTCTAAGGTTACTATGCCCGTCCTGGAATTGTCCCAATCCATAAATATATTCATCCTTATCGGTTAAGAATGTGAGACTTGCTTGATAAACATCCAGTCCTTGAGTTTGTGCCGGAAGCAACTCGTGTGCCAATGCTATAAAGATTACTTTCCCACTTCGGTCTTCCAACGTCAGACGTGACGTTTCCTGATCCACACAGATGGTCATAGACTTCGTGGTTACGATCTGTCGGGTTTCCCTTTTTTTACTCTTGTAAGAGACTATTTCCGATGATGTCTCCTCATAGAGCCACTCCGGCAAATCCAATCGGGATGTCTCGACATATTGCACCCGGACGGCATTGTCTCTGAGCAATGTCAGATGGAGAGACCCTTTATCCAATGGAACTGTAATCGCAGACTCTGTAGCTGAATTATCATTTACAGCGCCAAGCAGGCTCCATCCGCAAACGATCCATACAAACAACAGACAAATCCTTTTAAGTTCCGTCAAACAAGTAAAAAGACTCTTGATACGACTCATCTCTCTTTTCATAACTTTAATGTGATCTTATGTTTGATAAATAACTGCGGCGAATATAGCCCATTTTTTCATAACCCTTTGTAAGTCTTGTTACTTTTTGTAGCAATTTTATGCCAATATCCTGCAAACCGACAATTACTTACTGCAAGGTGGCCGATATCTGAAGAAATCTGCAGAAATGTTTAAAAACCTTTGTAAGTCAAAGAAAAATAACGATATTTGCGGCAAATAATACCCAAATAAGAGATTATGAGAAAACTTCTGAGCCTTATCTTATGCTGTGCCTTGTGCTTGACCATCATGGCAGCACCTCGTCGCAAAAGCGAAAAAACAGCCAATTTCGCAGAAAGTCAAACGACTGAGAAGATCCGAGTAGCCCATTTGCGTGTCGAAGGACTGGAAAACCCGTTAGGTTTGGATCTTGAATCTCCCCGATTCAGTTGGCAACTGGAGAGCGAGATCAATGATGTCCTCCAGTCTTCCTTCCAGATCCTGGTGGCATCACACCCCGACACACTGAAGCAAGACCGGGGAGATCTTTGGGACTGCACCATTCAAGACGGGAAAAGTGTCTTAATCCCCTACGCAGGTAAAGCTTTGAAACCTAATCAGCGCGGCTTCTGGAAAGTGCGAGTCATCACCAACCACGGCAAGACCCGGTGGAGCGAACCGGCAGAATTTGGCATCGGACTGATGACCGAGGGTCGCTGGCGCGGCCGCTGGATCGGTTATGACCATGCCTTCCCCTGGGATGAAGAGACTACACATAGCCGACTCTCTGCCAGATATTTGCGCAAAGAGTTTAATGTGAAAAAAGAGGTGGCTCGTGCCACACTTCACATCTGCGGTTTAGGTCTGTATGAAGCACACATCAATGGTAAGCAGGTCGGCAATCAGGTATTGTTGGCTCCTGCTCCGACAGACTATCGGAAAACCATCATTTATAACACCTATGATGTCACCTCCCTGCTTCAAGCTGACGGAAAACAAGACAACAATAATTGCATCGCAGTAACTTTAGCTCCCGGACGATTCTATACGATGAGGCAGAACTATAAGCCTTATAAGATCACCAACTTCGGTTACCCAAAACTCCGTGCCAACTTGATCATAGAGTATGCAGATGGATCGAAACAGAACCTGGATACTGACACATCCTGGAAACTGACCGCCGGAGGTCCGATCCGTTCTGCCAACGACTATGATGGAGAAATCTATGACGCCCAACGCGAGGAATTGATGAGCGGCTGGATGCTTCCCGGTTATAATGATGATTTTTGGTTGGATGCCGAACGTGTCAGTATCCCATCAGGAACATTAGTCGGTAATCTTACCCCCTCAATGGTGATTACGGACTATGTGCCGGCACGCACCCTCACCCCTATGGGCGAGAATCCCGAAGACGAAATGCCGGTGGGCAAGGGTCGTTATATCATCGATTTCGGTCAGAACTTTGCCGGATGGATGCGCATCAACATCGAAGGCAAAGGTGCCAAAGGTGACACCATCCGCCTAAGATTTGCTGAGCGTCTGCAAGAAAACGGAGAGTTATACACCGAAAACCTCCGCGACGCTCAAGTGACAGACTATTACATCTGTAGCGGCAGCGATAAAGGCACATGGGCACCTCGATTTACTACTCATGGTTTCCGTTATGCCGAAGTCACCAATTATCCGGCAGCCCGCATCGAAGACTTCTCGGGCGAAGCTGTAGGCGATCCGATGGAGCAGACCGGAGAGTTTGAGTGCGCACATCCGATGCTGAACCAAATCGTGAAAAATGCTCGTTGGGGCATCAAATCCAATTATAAAGGTATGCCTGTGGACTGTCCGCAGCGCAACGAACGTATGCCATGGCTCGGCGACCGTGCCATGGGATGCTGGGGAGAAAGTTATCTGATGGACAATGCCGCTCTCTATGCCAAATGGATCGATGACATCGCCGATTCACAGCGTGCAGATGGTGTCATCCCGGACGTAGCTCCTGCTTATTGGAACTACTATACGGACGATGTAACCTGGCCCAGCGTATATATCTTTGCCGCAGATATGCTCTACAAGCAATTTGGCGACATCAATCCTATCAAGAAGCACTATGACCGCATGAAACGCTGGTTGGTGCATTTCGAATCAGCCAAGATGAATGCCGATGGTCTCGTCTATGCCGATAAATATGGAGATTGGTGTGTCGCTCCGGAATCTCCCGAATTGATCCACAGTCAAGATCCGGACCGAAAGACTGATGGCACACTCATCGCATCGGCATATTACTACAAACTGATGCAGATCATGATCGAATTTGGCACTCTGCTTCAAGTTGAAGCCTCTACATCCGCTTTGCAAGCAGAGGCTTACAAGCAGGATCAAGCATATTGGACCGAGGCATGCAACAAAATCAAAGAGGCATTCAACAAAAAATATCTGAATGTCAAGACCGGAACCTCTCCGGCTCCGGAACACATTTTATATCCGGACAGCATCTATTACAGCAACAATTCTGTCACATCCAACCTGCTTCCGCTCGCTTTCGGCATGGTGCCCGAAGAGTATGCGTCAAGCATCGAACGACAGATCATCAAGAAGATTATCCTCAAACCGGCTGACGGACATCTCTGCTGCGGTGTGATCGGCATCCAGTGGCTCATGAGAGAATTGAGTCGTATGGGACGCACCGATGTAGCATACCTCCTCGCTACCATCAAGACCTACCCCAGCTGGGGCTACATGGTGGAAAACGGAGCAACCACAATCTGGGAGTTGTGGAATGGCGACACCGCCAATCCTAAAATGAACAGCGGTAACCACATCATGCTCCTCGGAGACTTACTCCCCTGGTGTTTTGAAAACATCGGCGGTATCCGTGCAGCAGAACCTGCCTATAAAAAGATTATCCTGGCCCCCAACTTTGAATTACAGGAGTTGAGCAGTGCCAACGTCAGCTATAAGACTCCTTACGGCAAGGTGGTGAGCAACTGGAAAAAGACCAATCACCAGTTGGACTGGGAGATACAGATCCCCGCCAATACGACCGCGACAGTCATTCTCCCGGCTAATGTCGTGACCGACGATGCTGCTGTCAAGAAGAGCAAGAAGCGTAAAAAGAAATCCGCTCCGGCGCAACACATCTTGACACTGACCTCAGGAAAGCATAAACTCTCCTATCGTCTGAACCCTGCCATATCGGCACGTCCGGAGGTGGCGTTCTCCACCAACGACAGCATTGCCACTGATCGTGCACTCATCCTGAAAGATGAATTCCTCTACGAGACAGCGTCCTTCCCGTCATGTCACTCAGCTTCCCTCTGCGAACTTCCTAACGGAGACATTCTCGCCACCTATTTCGGTGGAGCGCGTGAAGGGGCTCCGGATGTCTGCATCTGGACAAGCCGCAAACGCATACTCCAGGATGGCTCTATGCAGGAGGGATGGGAAGCTCCGGTCCTCGTGGCAGACGGCATCCTCAATGACACACTCCGCAAGGCATGTTATAATCCGGTGTTATTCCAGGTCCCGGATGGTGAATTGATCCTCTTCTATAAGATTGGTCGCAATGTAAAAGACTGGACCGGATATATCAAACGCTCCAAAGACAATGGTTACACATGGGGCGAAAGAGAAAATATCGTCTCAGCTGATCCCAACCTCCCGGCTGACAGCCTGCTCGGTGCCATCAAGAACAAACCCGAAATCATCGACGGAAAGATCCTCGCTCCCTCCAGCAAAGAATTTGGTGGCTGGCGTTGTTATGTCGAAGTCTCCGAAGACATGGGCAAGACATGGTGTCTGATCGGGCCTGTTCCACAGATTGCAGACAAAGACTTCAAGACCATCCAGCCGTTTATACTGAAACATAAGGATGGCCGTCTCCAGATGTTGGCTCGCACTCAAAAAAGCAAACTCATCGCGACGACATTCAGCAACGACCGCGGCAAGACATGGTCAGAGATGCAGCTCATCGAGGGATTGCCCAACAACAATTCGGGCATCGATGGCGTAACCGCTCCGGATGGCACACACTATATGGTATATAATCCATTTGGCATCGTTCCCGGACCGGACAAACCGCTCCGCAACCCACTCTGCGTAGCCAAAAGCCAGGACGGTATCCACTGGACACACATCGCTACTCTCGAAGACTCTCCCATCAGCCAGTATAGTTACCCCTGCATGATCTTGAGTCAAGACGGAAAGACGCTACACATCGCCTACACCTGGAGACGCCAGCGCATGAAATACATCCAGCTGAAGATAGCTGATTAAAAAGCCATCGCCAACCCGCTAAGCTCATGACCGAAGGGAGTAACAGCCATAGCGTGCGGAACCCACAAGCCATCACTTATACATTAATAATATTATTATTTATCCAACTAACAAAACAGCAGTATGAAAAAATTACTTCTCTCCGGCCTCATTATGCTAACAGCAGTCGGAACGACATGGGCAGAAGAGCCTGCAAAGAAAGAGAGCCATTGGACTCGATCTGGTAATGCCTCTTTACAGTTTACACAAGGATTTGTCTCTAAAAACTGGTATAAAGGTGGCGAAAGCAACATGGCGCTTTTAGCCAGCGGTCAATATGATGTCAACTACAAAAAGGGAAACTTCGCGTGGGATAATAAGATCGAAGCCAAACTCGGCTTTGTGACTACCCCCTCAGACACTTATCATGACTATATGACCAATAACGACCTCATCAAGTGGACCACCAAGTTCGGCTGGGAAGCAGCCAACCACTGGTATTACACGCTGCAAGGCATCGGTCAGACTCAATTCTGCCCGGGTTATAAGGCCAATACCCCCGGTGAGATCAGCGAATTTCTCTCTCCTGCCTACCTCAATGTTGCTTTAGGTATGGACTATAAGAAAGAGACCGAGAACTTCAAGGTCACAGCCTTTGTCGGTCCTTTGGCTTACAACTTGAAGTTCGTCAATAACCCCATGAGAGACTATGCTCTCGATGCAGCCGGAGCAGAGGTCCCGATGAAGGGTAAGATCGATGGCACATTATTCGGTCTGAAGAAGGGTGATTTCAACCTCTATGACTTCGGTGTCAGCGCCAAGGTCAATACGGTATGGAGAATCTGCAAGTATGTCAAGTGGGAATCAACAGCGACCTACTTCTCTCCGCTCTATAATGCCGGCAAGTATAAAGACAATGTCTATACTGAATTTATGTGGGAAAACACCTTTGACATGCCACTCAATGAGTTCTTCTCTACTAAACTCTACACTTGTCTTAGATTTGACGACAGCGTAGGCCCGGAGAACAAAGGGGAAGGCTGGGGTTATTTCCAGTTTACCGAACTTCTCAGCTTTGGCATCAGCTACAACTGGTAAAAAACAGACAGACTGACAAGCTGCGAGCCGTCATAAGCAATGATGGCAATGCTTTTTCGCTGCAAAAAAAATCCACAGGGTACATCTCTGTGGATATTTTTATAATCCTATTATATCTCAGTAACAACTTTTTTCTTGCACACGTTGTTCAAAACAGAGCATTTAAAAGGGGTTTTTCCTGACTTTTTGATAAAAACGAAAAAAAATGAATATTTTCAGTAAAAAAATTTGGGCATATAAATTAAATGTCCTATCTTCGCGGTGTGAGTAATTCCACAAAACTTCATAAAATGAGAGAAACGATACTGCACCGTTGCGAAACGGGGCAGTATTTTTTATGGGGATAATAAACTTTTAGCCCACTCCTGCACAAGTGTATTATTTTATTTCTAACTTTGCCATAAATTTTTCAATTCAATTATGGCTATAAAAATCCAGACCAAACAATGCACCAAGGACCTTACCGGGAAGAGCCATTGGTGGGGTTTCCCGGACCTGCCGCAAGAGGTTTCGTTTCCCTGTCGGAGCGAAAAGGATGAAGAAGGACTTGAAGAGATGCTCACTTTCATCTGTCAAATAAACTTGGCAGACCTCAAACCTTACGACACTCAAAGCCTCCTCCCGCGTCAAGGGATGCTTTACTTTTTTGCCGACTTGGATTACTTTTTGGGAGATCTCGATGCCGAAGCCGAAAATCTGGGATTCTGGAACGAAGAGGCCTTCCGGGTGATCTATGCTCCAAACATCGAAAAACTTTACACCCACAAAATCCGATGGGCAGACGGCAGCATGGCAACACTTCCGGCTGAAACCATCCACTTCGAAACAACCTCAGAAGATAGCGACGGACATAAGTTGCTTGGCACCCCTTTTTTCGAAGAGGTCTCATGGGAAGCATCAGGGATGATCTCCCTGCTCCAAATAGATGAAGACGACAATTGGGGCCTGCGGCTCTATGACATGGGTAACCTCAATTTCCTCATCTCTCCCGAAGCTCTTGCTGCTGCGGACTTCTCTAAAGTCAAATTATATTTTCACTCCATGTAGTCCTGAAGCACGACAAACGGCATTTATGCCACTTAAAAAAGGGAGCGGAATTTCACAAAAACAGATTTTGCCTTTTATTACTGAAGGTCCAGATCAGACTGTTGAAAAACATTCGTTTGACTGCACAAAATCGTTTTTTTTCATTTATCAAATATGAATATTTGTACATTTAGGAAAAAAGCGTAGATTTGCAACGACCAAGTATCACTACAACTATGAATAACAAAAAATCATCCCCATCAAGCATGGTGAAACTCGCACAGCGTATTGTCAAGTGGTTTGAAAACCACCCTAACGAGTCTTACAACTACATGCAACTCTCTCAAGAACTGGAAATTTTCGGGCGCTCCAACCGAAATGACGTGTACGAAATCTTAGTGGATCTGGCTGCACAAGGATTCCTCAAGGAGGGAACTCCGGGCAGATACAAACTGGGGCAACGTAACCATCAAGAAGAACTGGAGGGCGTCTTTGAGCGTCGCTTCAATGGGATACATGATGTCCTTGTCGAAGGATATGACGAGAGTTTCGTCATTACAGACGGCAACGACATGCGTGCTCTCTCCGGAGACAAGGTGAAAATCATCCGTGTACCAGGCAGAAAAGGGAAGTTCAAAAACCGAGAAGCACGAGTAGTGGAAATCACGGAGCGCGTCAAGCACACCTTTGTCGGCATCGTCCGAAAACAGGGTGACCATACCTTTGTCGAGCCGGCCAATCGTGCGCTGGATCGGGACATCATTATCCCCTCTGCCGCTGCACGCCGTTTGACCAACGGAGACAAAGTTCTGGTGGCATTTACCGAATGGCCCAACTTCTCCAAGCACCCCTTGGGCAAAGTGATCGACAACTTTGGCAAAAGTGGAGACAATAATACAGAGATGCATGCCATCTTAGCGGAGTTTGGTCTCCCCTACAAATACCCCGAGCACATCGTCAAACAAGCAGAGAAGATCCCGGACGGATGTACACCCGAAGAGATCGCACGACGTCTCGACATGCGCGAGGTGACCACATTTACCATCGATCCGCACGATGCCAAGGACTTTGATGATGCCCTCTCACTGCGCAAACTACCCAACGGTCGATGGGAAGTCGGCATACACATCGCCGATGTGACCTTCTATGTGCGTCCCGATTCGGCCATCGATAAGGAGGCATTCAGTCGTGCCACATCCATCTACCTTGTGGACCGCACGATCCCGATGTTGCCCGAACGGCTCTGCAATTTCCTCTGCTCGCTCCGCCAGGACGAAGACAAGTTGGCATATAGTGTCATCGTGGAAATGGACGATGATGCTCATGTGCTCAAATCCCGGATCTGCCGCACAGTGATACGCTCTAACCGCAGATTTACATACGAAGAAGCACAACAGATCATCGAGACCGGGCAAGGGGATTTTGCTCCCGAAATCCTTGCACTCGATCGTCTTGCCAAACAACTCCGTGCCCGGAGGTTTGCCGAAGGCGCCATCTCATTTGAACGATCCGAAGTCAAATTCGATCTGGACGAACAAGGGAAGCCGATCGGAGTCTATTTCAAAGAGGCTAAAGATTCCAATAAACTCATCGAGGAGTTTATGTTGCTTGCCAACCGACAGGTGGCTGAAACCATCGGAAAAACAGAAAAAGGGAAGAAAGCCAAAAACTTCGTTTACAGAGTCCATGAACAACCCGATCAGGACAAACTGGAAAGTCTGGCAAGCATGGCGGGAAGATTCGGACACAAACTGACGGCTCAAGGCAACAACAAGGTGATCAGCCAAGGGATCAATCGTCTCATGAAAGACATCCACGAACGCCCCGAAGAGAACCTTCTCTCCACTCTCGCCATCCGCTCCATGCAAAAAGCGGTCTATACGACGCACAACATCGGACACTATGGCTTGGCATTTGACTACTATACCCACTTCACTTCGCCCATCCGTCGCTATCCGGACTGCATGGTCCATCGCTTACTCGACAGATATCTCAATCAAGAAGGTCGCAGTGTGGCAAGTAATATCTATGAGGATCTCTGTCGCCATTGTTCTGCGCAGGAGCAACTTGCCGTCAATGCCGAAAGGGCATCCATCAAATATAAACAAGCAGAATACCTCTCTGACCGTCTCGGACAGGAATTTGAGGGGATCATCAGCGGCGTGACCGAATGGGGATTTTATGTCGAACTGAAAGAGAATCTCTGTGAAGGTCTCGTTTCCGTAAGAGATCTAAAGGGAGATCGCTACTCTTATGATGATAAGAATTTCTGTCTCGTAGGCAAGCATACACATAAAAAGTTCACCCTCGGAGACATCATTTGGGTAAAAGTCGCCGGAGTCAATCTCGAACGCAAAACCATCGACTTCGTTCCGGTCGAATAATGATTGAGGAATTGAGTAGCTAAAGCCATCGCCATTAGCCTTAGCGGAGCATAGCTCTTAAACCCCTCTGCACGCGAAGCCCACGACCAAAGGGAGTAACTCCTAACCCCCTAAACCAAATACTAAACCATAATTAGCGAAGATAGACAGTCTAACTTCGCTAATTTTATTCTGCCCTCACGCGTGTACGTGCGTATGTAATAAGGTAAAAATTGTCATCTGTACGACCTATTTTCTTCAAAAAACCGTGACAAACCGTGACATAGTGTGACACAGTGTGACAAAAATTGTCTTCCGAACACCCTCTTATCCTCAAAAAAACGTGACAAAGCGTGACAAATGCAAGAGGAGACATAAATTGACTAATTTTTCCACCTCAATGTCATAAAGAATTATAACTTTGCAGCGGTTTATGAAAAAACAAAGCGAAAAAAGACAATGATTCATATAACCTCTCTCCGGTCATGAAATCAAAATCTCACCATGAGGAGAGAGTTTCAAGGAGACTAAATATCCGGTTAAAACAGGACGGCAGAAAAGATTATTGTGAAGAAAAGTGGAATATTTGGAGAGGCTCCAAAATGTGGAGCAATCTTTATGGTGTGTAAGAATGCAATGATGCATCTTGCACACCTCTCTTTTTTATCCGGAAGAAGTTTTATCCCTAATGTACCTCAAAAGAAAATAGCACAAGAATTTAAAGTAGATCGTTCCGCATATTAAAAGTATTAGGAGGGTCAAACAAACCCATAAAAATTGCCTTCATAAAAATGTACACAATACGCAGTACAATTATCCTAAATATTGGGGATAATGCTCCACAATATTTAGGATAATACGCCACAACATTGTATTTATTAAATAATTGGAGTTCTTCATGATTATTTTAGGCATTCTTATTATCTATGTAAAGGGATGAATATGATTATATTTTATTATTGTACGATAATAAGTCCGAGATAAAACTCTATATGTCACACAATGGGTACTTGTAATCTAAAAATAAAACTCAACCATAGTATAATTCTTAAAAACTTTTTGGGTAAAAAAGCAGTGCGTTCTATGGTTCGACCATAGAACGCACTGCTACAAAAGTTCCCCTATAAAGAGAATTTACCCTCAAAAGATAAAACATCGTTTGTCAAATACGATTTATCGTTATTCGATAAATATTATTTCTTTTTCGATATTTATCATTTTAGAAGTAGATCAGTCAAACAGACCATTCTCCTCAATCTCTCGGGCACAGAATGAGAGTTGCTCATACCAAGACTCTCCGAAGCGGCGAATCAAAGCATCCTTAAGCGACTGCCACACCTTAATATTTAAACGACGCCCCAGCTTTTGGGCACATCCGCACATCTTGTCCTGACGATCATAATTGACAGCCAGATAGTCTCCGATGTGCTTGAGACGGACAGGATAGAGATGACAAGAGACAGGCTTCATAAATGGCTCTTTACCCTCACGATAGGTCGGAAGAGTCTTAAAACGCCCTTCTCTCCAGGCTTTCTCTATGGCACAAAGGCACATGCCTCCGGAGTCATAGGTGCAATAGACACAATCCCTGCCATCGACACAGCGAGTCACCCAGTCTCCGGCCGCATCCTGAAAAATCGGTCCTTCCTCCCTAATCACTTGTTGTGCTCGAGGTGTGAGATCCTCCCAAACGATCTCGACCAAGTCTCGCATCGCCTGTAGTTCCTCCTCATCAAGCGGCGCTCCGCTTTCCCCCTCGCTATTGCAACAAGCGCCTTGACACTTGGCCAAGTCACAACAGAAAGACTCCAAAAGCAGATCTTCACTCACTAAAGTACCTTCGATATGTATCATCGGAAAAACGATTAAAATTACCAACAAAATCCTAATCCAAAGGAAACTCTATGAATATTGTCATCAAACAAAGGCTGATATTCATCATCAACACCAAGCCAATAGCTATACTGATAGGTCACTTTAGCACATAGACGCCATTTCTTTAAGATGAGACCCATCTCCGGTGCGATAGAGTTATACCACTTAACGTCACTCGCATTGTGTTTTAACTCCTTTGACCAATTATCATAACTCTTTCCGATAAGGTCCTGCTCATTATGTTCTCTCTCATTGAGATAATCACTGATAGCAGCAGACATAACACCGGAATCATAAGCATAAAAACCTCCTCCCCGATAACTGAACGGTGTGAAATGTATAAATATCGGTTTCCAAACATGAAACACCCATCCGATGGAAAGTTGTGCCTCAAAATCCAGCTCTTTGGGGATATATTTTCCTGCATCATCCAGCTCATAGTCGTCAGATGGGGTAAAGGAGGCGGCATACTCCTTGATAAAACTATCACTTTTCAGATCATTATCTGTTGGTGTCTTAGGGAAAGAACCTTCGATAAAGGAATTTTTTGCAAACATGTCAATGAGCGACTTATTAGTACGAAGTGTTATGTAGGCGCCATGACGATCTTCATGACAAGTGGCATAGGTCAAACCGATGGGAAGATTATCAGCATAATCATAAAACAAAGCACTGGCATGAGTCTCCCTGCTGCGAATCGCCTTACGCACATTGGCAAGTTCGATCGCAGCCTGATCCTTGTTTACACATTCCTTGGCAATGACACGCTCGTAACACTCTTTTGCCCGATCGAGGTCATTCAGTTGCATATAATGATCTGCTAAAGTGAACTCTGCATTACAATCGCTCTGATATTTACTGACACACTCGGCTAGTTTGGCTCGCAGATCTTTGTTGGACGAATTGACAAAAGACATCTTAGAGTAATATTTGTAAGCCTCTTGATAACGTGCGAAATGCATACAATCCTCTGCTATGGCACCCCATGAGATCATGGAGTCACATAAGGCGATATGTTCATCGATCTGCTGCTTGTTTTCAGAGTTCTCAATATACTCCGGACAAGCACGCACCATCTTGAAATAATCTCTAGCTCCCTGATATTCTCCCACATAAAACTTATCGTTGCCTTTTTCCTGATAAAGAAAGAAGGGGCTTCGGAGCGCTGAATAAGGGTCCGAAACCGTATATTCGAATTTCTGTTTGTCTTTTAAGTTGAGTGGCAACGTGTAGTCTTTAAACCCTGGCGCTTTGATGGTCAGACGACGCCCCGAATAATCTACACCCGGAGCTTGAGTCACAAAGACAATGCGGTAACTCTTTGTTCCGGCCACCGAATCTCTCTCAATGGTCAATTCCTGATCATAATTAGAAGTAAAAGCGAGTTCAAATGCCTCACGACACACAAAAACAACAAGTGCCTCATGACGATCACCACAAGGATAGACTCCGATGCCTTCTGTAGTCTCCTCTACACTCAACAACTTCTGTGCAAAAACAGAAGAAGCAGACGACATACATACTAAGAAAAACAAGAGTAGCTTTTTCATAAATAATTCTTATCTGTTTGAAGTATTTATTATAGTAGAAAAATTAAATATTAAAATCATCCAAAGAGAATACTTCGTCACGACTGATCACAGTGTTTTCCACCTTCTCCGGTTGCCATGTGCGCACCTCGATAGAGGGTTGATTCTCATTGGCAAAGTTGATCATGAGGAAAAGATAACCGATGTCGCTATAGAGTGTGGTGTTCCAATACTGTTTTAAAGTGACACCATAGATGTGTGGATATTTAGGATGACGGCGGACGGTGATGTCCTCAAATTTCAGATTGATATAATTATTCTTCTTGCTAAAAATACGCTCCAACTTTGCGATATATTCCTGCTTGGACTGCACCTGATAGACAAACTTCTCTGTACCCAGCGAACCTCGAATAAAGGCACTGCCATCGACCTCTTGTTTTCTCTTAACCGCCTTACCGGTGATGATAAGAGCATCATCACTATAGACCATTTTCAGATATTCGAGATCCTTACGATTATAGGCAGTGCGGAAGTTTTCCACAAAGTCCAAGATGATCTGACGACGAGTAAAATCCTCAACTGTAATGTTGGAACAGATCACCTGATTATAGTTATGCTTGTCCAATGCCACCAAGACATTATCCAACTCTCCGGTTGCGGTAAACTCAAAAACCAATTCTTTCTCGTCATCCTCATCTGCTAACATAGAAATCGGGATATTACGAAGCTGATAACCACCATCAGACATCTGGATCGCACGTTCTCTGATCTCAGAGACCGGACAAAGCATCGCACTAGAGTTCCACATCTTAATCAAGAGTGCTTCCTGCTCTTTAGTAAACATATACTCTTTTAACTTGGAACGCAACTTCTTGCCCTCCACGATAGAGACATTAAACGCTGACAACAAATTGGAAGACGTCTTCTCGATCTTCTCCCTCACAACTGCATCTTGTATCCCTTCATAAATCGAAACTTTCACTTCGACTTGTGCAAACAAAGAGCACGCCGATAACCAAGTTGCCAAAATCAATAAAACTTTTGTCAATTGCTTCATTTTATGTAATTTATTTGTTATTTCCCAATATATTATAAGTACATACGCCTCACTTTAGGTTTCTACCATCTCTCAAGATCTGCCCCTTACCTGAAAAGATCCATAATATTATGTTGTGGGACATTCGTATAAAGATAGGCTTTCAAGACGGGAGCCTCGGCAAAAAGTTGTTCCACAGGCAAAGTGACGGTCAGCAAGTGGATGTATTTAAATTGCTCCTGACTGATCAGTAACAAACCAGACAACTTAGTTCCTCCCTCGATGAGACGAACAGAAGCATAAAACGAGGCTTGCTCCTGTCGCATCTGCCCTATGAAATCAGACAATAGGATATTAAACTTCGGTATGGAAAGTCCATACATCTTATGGGTCAGATCCAGCAAATAATCCGGTCTGGAAATCTGTCCCAACAAAACGTTGCAAAAAGATTCGCATGGAGAAGATGGAGTGAAAAGGGGCACCAAATTCCCTTCTACCCGCGAGAAATAAAGATCACTCCGCAACGAGTCGATCAAGAATGTGCGTCCGGGCAAGTGCCATACGTCTGCACGGCCGCAAAGGGGCTTTACCTCCTTATCTGAGGGGATCAAAGGGGTCAACTGATAAGGGAGAGAGGTTCTTAGGCGCAGATCAAGCACCTCATCCTGCTCCTTCTTGTCTGTACCGAAAATCAGTTCGCGATCTTTGGGGATGATCATACGCATCTCATTGTCCTCAGTCGTAGTAACTACAAATGCAAAACTTCCCTCATCTTCCTCGACATTGATGCGGTTACTTTCGTCAATCATCTTTATGCCGCGCTCATAAGAGGAGAACATCGGATTGCCCAAAGGATAACCATTGAGCAACAACTTCACTCCCATCTCTTTTAAAAATCTTACACGTTCGGCTGTCGTCTTCTGGAGGGCAATCTCTAAAAAAAGTCGCTCCACGGCATTGCAGACATAAAGATTATAGACTCTCTTAAACTCCGGAGCGAAGACCGAAAACCCTATGTGAGTCAGTCTGCCATAGGCATCATGATCCACTACAATGGGTTTATCCACGCCCAATTGTGGACAAAAAAGCAAAGTGTCCACCGATGTAAATTTGCAAGGCAGTTGCTCTACAATCCGCGCAAGTCGGACCGGAACTTCCCCTTTTATCACCCCTATCGGGAGGAGCGTAAAGATCAGAACGAAAAACAAAATCCTAATTCGCATATCTCATTAGAGTTTTATCACATCATCATCGAAATTTGGAGACATCATATCCGTAGATTGCCAAAATATCTAACCATGCGATCGATTCGGCTTTATACTGATATTCCTTCATCAAGTTGGCCATAAAGAAGTCTCTCTTCACACCGACACCGCGGATGTAAGCCTCAGACAACTCTCCCAAAGCCTCCGAAGAGCCCAAATCTATCGCTTTATAAAGATGTTCCATATATAATCGGGCATCCTTCTGCACCCCGATTCCCTCTTTATACATCAATGCCAATTGGAGATATGCCTCAGCATAATTTTTATCGGCAGCCGTCTGGAAAAGCTTTTGCGCCATCGGCAAATTACGCTTTGTATAGCGCCCCTTGAGGGCACACATACCCAGTTTATAGGCGGCTCGAGGATCCCCTTTCGTCATACCATTTTTATAGTAAACTAAAACAGAGTCTGTCTCGTTGCGGCTTTCATCCATTTCGGCTTTAAGAGCATACCATGAGGGCATATCTTGTGCACTCATCTTGTTCAACCAGAACTGAGATGACCTCAGATAACGTTTTCGAGCTGCACGGGAAACATCTCCACTATCGTCATAAGCCAAATTAAAATAGAATGTTGCCAACCAGGCCATCGCTCTGCCACAATTTTTCTCTTGTGCCAAACGAGTCATGGTTTTGACTGCATCTCCGACAGATTCCTCCACACCGACACCATAATGATACATCGTTGCAAGCGGATAATTCATCTCCAATGTGCCCTCTGCATCCTGCTTCACTTGCTCAAAAAGGGCCTGATGATCTGCCTCATCCATTTGGAGTTCCATCGGTGTGAAGCAAACATAATCATCAGAAGTCTTATAGAGGTAAAAACTTAAAAGATCTGTAGAAATAATTTTGGATTTCCCTTTGACAGTCTTTTTCTCTTTGGAGGAATACTTACACTCCATGACCCCTTCGGAGATCAACCGACAAACGAAACGGGACTCAATGTTATAGTTGGCCTCAACATCTGTCTCCTTGCGTTTGTTGAGATAATTCTCTCCGATCCGGTATATGGCACTTCCAAACGGTAAAAATGGAGAGACATTCTCCAACAAAGTTCTTCCCCAAGTGTACATTCCTGTACTTGGCTTGTAAGTCTTTTCGCTTTCAAAAGTGAAATAGAGCGAATTACCCCTCACAGATGCCACCACCTGGTCACAGACGACTGATTGAGTTGTATTGCTTAAAAACTCATTGTCTTCCAGCAGATTGATAATCTTCTTACAAAAGTTTTGCTTTTTCTTAAGGTGTGACAAAACTCCCGATTCCGAATGCAACGATATGTTATATTCCTCGCCGAAAGAGGTCACATCAAAGATCCACTTTTCCCGTCCCTCAGCTGTGGCCAAAGAGGAGACCCAGTGTCCTTCTAACAATGCCGGAGATGGGATAATCTGCTGTCCGGACTCTTCAAAGCGGATATCTTGAGGCAATGACTCTATACCATAGAGGGAGAGATAAGAGATGCCCGCTTGAGACAGGTCAGGCAACGCATCACATGTCTGACGAGAAAGTTTCGTACGATCGAAACCGGAAACGGCAACTGTCTCTCCTGCCAAAAAAGCATCCATCTCTGCTTGAGTCGGTCCGGATGGAGAGGCTTCTTTACCAGCCTCCTCTTTTTGTTGCTCAACCGGAGCAGAGACCGGAGCCTCTCTAATATTGTCAGACAAGTCAAGTGCAGAAAGATTTCCTCCGACCGGGGTTGTCGGAGCGACACTCACTTGATTTATCGGATCAGTCTGCTGAATGCGAGAAGCAGACTGCCGGACTACCGGCTCTGTGGGGACTATCGGAGGAGTCAACGATGGGGTAGTTGCCAATGCCGCTACGACTTGCTCGGCTTCCATCTCATTCTCGACGGCAGGAATATCACTGAGGTTGATCTTCTTTCGAGTTCCACCTGACAATTCAGAGACTGAAGGTTCAGGTGTAACCTCTTTTTCCTCTTCGTCCTCGAAGTGTGTCAATTGCAATTTATCTTCTAAGACCCGAAGACGCTCGGAGGCTGCTTTGGTCTTGCTTTCGTTTAACTCCAATGTAAGATAGCGCCCATACATCAGTACAGCAACGTTCATTGCCGCTTGATCTCCCTTTTCTCCCATTCGGTCATAAATTTCTGCCATACGGAGATAGGTTATCGGCAAGCGAGGCACACGTTCTGCGATCTCCTCCAATGTAGCTATCGCCATTGAGTCATTGCCTGATTCGATATAGGTGTTTGCCTTATAAAAGGTTTTTAAAAGTTGATTTTTTGTAATGGGAGCTTGTGCCGAAAGAGGCATCCATACCCAACCACAAAAAATAATTGAAAAAAGACAGATAATCCTATGCATGATCACTTATTTTACACTTTTACCATAGACCAAAGCCCGCTTGTCAAAGGTCACTTTTTTCATCTTAGGCTTCACATCCAGCATCATAGTTTTCATCATTTGCTTGATGGCCCTAGATCGCAACTCTGTTAAAGTCTTATTAGCAGGCTGTAACAACTTGAAATCAACTATCGAGTGCTTCACCTCCTCTTGTCCGGAATGTAGATTACTGAGCAACAACTGCATAGAGGCATTATAATAGGCCAATTTATAATCGTCCGTGTCAAAAGCCGGTTGCATAAATCCCTCTGAAGAGAAAGACAAAACCATATCTGCCTGCAAAGAGTCTTTGGTTTCCTTAAATCCACACAGACCAATTAACTCCGTAAAGTGATCACGTACTATAGCTGTATCCTGTTCCGGTAAAGAGAAATAGACCATAGGAGTAGGATCAAAAGCGACCAAGCGAACCGACTGCGGCTGACACAAACAATCCATGACCTCTGCCAATCGAACAGTAGCATACGTCTCCGGCAGATCGGACAAAGCTATTTTATCGATCGAGCAATAGAGCATTGCAGTCTCTTCTGCTGGTGCCTGCTCTATGTTTATTACAGACCGACCTAACGCATTGGTCGTCTTACTATTTTTCACCAGAACATCTTTTGACTCCATCCATGCTTTAACCGGAAAACCAGTAACAGGATTACCGTTTTTCTTTACCTCCACCAAAATGTCCAATGGCACTTTTTCTCCTTTAACCATAGGATATTCTGATTGCAGGAATGTCAACGATACGTTGTCATATAAAGAAATAAGTTCATTATATAAATCCAAAGACAAACTTTCAGTAGTCGAGTCCATCTCAGAAACACTGATCCGCTTGTGAACAAGAGGTGTAACCGCTTGAAGCCCTTGCGAATAAGCTAAAGATGCCTCATAAAGAGCCCCTTTAGACTTCATATATCGAGCTGTAGTAAGGTGTTTAACCACAGATTCGATGACCTCTGTCGTAAGCTCTGTCATAAATGAGCGAAGCGAATCGACCGTCATCTGACAAGAGACCCAAACTGCAGTGTCATTCATATAAAGATTCTTTCCGACAAATTGCTCACTCAGAGCAATCGCCTCCTTCAGTGCCTCATTTTGCCGGGTTGCTGCACAGATCGAATCCTCTGTTCCCATCAGAGCAAGCAAAGATTTTTCCTCCTCGGTGATTGCAATCACCTCATTCAGATAATGACCTGCGGCATTTTCTCGTGCCTCATCTTCTGTCGCACCGACTCCGATCACAATACCCTTGTCATAATTGGGTTTAGAAATCCATGAAGGCAATTTCTCCTGGGCATACAAAGATCCCAAAGACAATAATAGTAAAAAACAAAATGATTCCAAACACTTCATATTCATATGACTGTTTATTAGGTTTTGATATACTCCCTCCTAAGAGAGAGTAAAAATTATTAAAAATTTATTTATCACTCTCTGTTATGTGTGCAAATTTAAAATATTTTATATTATCATCAAAAGAAGAGATAAAGTTTTTAGCCGATTCGTTCTCTTTTCATTTTATTTTTGGATTTCATTTTACCAAACAGTCTCTCTTATTTTGATTTTAAAAAAAGGGGGAAGGTGGACTTATAACTATCATAATCTTGTGGCTTCAAAACTAAAAGGCTGTTTAACAAACATCACTTATATGAAATTTGCACGACAAAAGAGACTCATCAAACGTCTTTCATTTTCAAATATACAAAAGCATAAAGTTTGTGTTTTCCAATTTTCTCGGGTAAAAAGCAAGCAGAAACAAGAAAATAGGTACAAAAACCTTTATTCATTTGTATTTATTGTTAATATCTGTTATCTTTGCACCGCCCAAATAATCAGGCAGGTATTTATATCAAATGATTCGAGAAACTACCGAATACTAATTATTTTTATTGTTTAATCACAAAATTCATTATTGATGAAAAAAACATTTTTGAGCTTGTGTATTGCTTGTTTAGGTATCTCTCCTGTATTGGCATCAGAAGATGAAAGTGTAGAATTGGAAATCGGAGCAGATGTAGTCAGTACTTATGTTTGGCGTGGACAGGACTGCGGTGGATTCAGCATCCAGCCGGGAGCCTCTCTTTCCTGGAAAGGGCTAAGTTTTGAAGTTTGGGCTTCAGCAGAAGTATTCAACAGCGACAACGTGGCTAACTTGAAAGATTTTGATCTCATCCTTTCTTATGAGGTGGGAGGTCTTACTGTCGGTGTGACTGACTACTCCTATTGTGCAGGCAAGTATCTCTCTGACTGGACGTTTAATGGCAATTCGACACACCAGTTAGAAGCCAATTTGAGTTATGATTTCGGTCCGGTAGCGCTCGCTTGGAATACCGTATTGACCGGCGACGACTATAATAGCGACGGTGATCGTGCCTACTCCTCATATGTGGAGATCAGTGCTCCATTTAAATTAGGAGGTTTGGAGTGTTCTGCTGCTGTGGGTGCTTGCCCATGGGAAGACTCTTTCACCACAGGTGGCGAAAATCAGGGCTTCAACGTGGTTAACTGCTCTTTCACTGCAACCAAAGAACTGAAAGGAATCCCCTTCATGGGACAGATTGTCTATAATCCACAGTCAGAAGCAACCTTCTTTGTCGTAGGAGTTTCATTCTAACGGATCTCCCCCCAAAAGAGACTAAGGATTCCAGTCAATCCCTCAAAACTTATATCGTTTGGACATAACACCTTTTGTCCGATTCATTATCCCCAAAACTAACAATTCATTTCCATAATGAGCAAATTGAGATTTGACGTCGTTAAAGAGGCGTTTAAGAAGCGTGCAGCAGATGTTTCCGTACCGAACCTCCGTCCGTCAGAGTACTTTGGCGAGCGCGTTTTCAATCGCGAAAAGATGTTCAAATATCTGGACACCGAAACATTCAATGCTCTGATCAACTGCATTGACAACGGTATTCCTTTGGACCGTAAGACGGCTGATGCCGTTGCTGCCGGCATGAAAACCTGGGCCATGGAGCAAGGTGTCACTCACTGTAGCCATTGGTTCCAGCCTCTGACCGAAACAACGGCAGAGAAGCATGACTCGTTTATGGAGTATGATGCACAGGGAAAAATGATCGAGGAGTTTGAGGGTAAGTCCCTGGTACAGCAAGAACCGGATGCCTCCTCCTTTCCCAGTGGAGGTATCCGTGCTACTTTCGAAGCACGAGGCTATACCGCTTGGGATCCGACCTCTCCGGTCTTTATCCTGGACGACTGCCTTTGTATCCCAACCGTCTTCATCTCCTATACCGGCGAATCTCTGGACTACAAAGCACCCCTGAAAAAAGCCATCAAAGCGGTTTGTGATGCCGCTCTCCCCATCTGTCAGATGTTTGACAAAGAAGTGACCAAAATATCTGCCAATTTAGGTTGGGAGCAAGAATACTTCCTTGTCGATGAAGGACTATATGCCGCACGACCGGACCTGATGGCATGCGGACGCACTCTGATGGGACACGCCTCTGCCAAAAACCAGCAGATGGATGACCACTATTTCGGACAGATTCCGACCCGCGTACAAGCTTTCATGAAAGATCTGGAAATCGAAGCCTTGAGACTGGGCATCCCGATGAAGACCCGCCACAATGAGGTGGCTCCCAATCAGTTTGAGTTTGCTCCGATTTATGGAGAAATGAACCTGGCCATCGACCAGAATATGCTCATCATGGGTGTAATGAGGGAGGTAGCCCGCCGACATGGATTCCGTGTTTTGCTCCATGAGAAACCTTTTGAGGGGATCAATGGTTCGGGCAAACATAATAACTGGTCACTCTCGACCAACACCGGAGTGGGACTTTTAGGTCCGGGTAAGGATCCGATGTCCAACTTGCAGTTTGTCACCTTCTTTGTCAATGTATTAGCTGCTGTAAAGCGCCATGGACCTTTGCTCAAAGCCTCCATCGCCTCCGCTTCCAATGCCTATCGTTTAGGGGCCAATGAGGCTCCGCCCGCCATCATCTCTGCCTTTTTAGGCAAAGCCATGACAGATGTCTTACACAAACTCCTTGTAGTCCCTGCCAATACAGACATCGTCATCGCCGGCAAAACCTCCTATTCGGTGGGACTGATTGAGATCCCGGAAATCTTCGTAGATAATACTGACCGCAACCGTACATCACCATTTGCCTTTACCGGCAACAGATTTGAATTTCGTGCCGTCGGCTCAAAAGCCAACTGCGCCAGCGCCATGACGGTACTCAACTCTGCCGTTGCCGAACAACTATTGGACTTCAAAGAGATGGTGGACAAAGAGATCAGCAAAGGCACTCCGATGAAGGAAGCCTTTATGATTTGCTTGAAACCGATTATTGCCGACATCCTGAAAACCGTATGCTTTGATGGCAACGGATATTCAGATGACTGGCATCGGGAAGCGGTCAAGCGTGGCTTGAATGTCGAGCGCTGTGTGCCAAAAATGTTTTTGGAATACACCAAAACAGATGCTATCGCCATGTTCCAGAAACTGGGAGTCTTCACTGCTGCAGAACTACAAGCTCGCAATGAAGTGAAATGGGAAACCTATACCAAACTTGTTCAGATCGAGGCACGTACGCTGGGAGACTTAGCGATCAATCATATCATTCCGGCAGCAACGGCCTATCAGACCTCTCTGTTGAAAAACGTTGCTTTGGTCAAATCTCTCTTCCCGGTGGACTGGGAAACCCTTTCTGCCCCCGAACTTGCCATCATCAAAAAGATCGCTGCATATAATGCCGACATCAAGCAGAAAGTGGATGCGATGGTGGCCAAACGAAAAGTGGCCAACCGGATCAAAGACGATTACGAACGCGCCATGGCATATCATGACATCGCAGAGTCGTTTGTCGGCATCCGTAAGCCGATCGACAAACTCGAAGAGATTGTCGATGACAACATCTGGCCGCTCCCCAAATACAGAGAATTACTTTGGATCAGATAACCCTCCGGATCCATCGACATTTTCCCTGCTCTGCCGAAACAGCCCGACCATGCAATAAACAGAGTAAAAACACGTTAATAACTATAGGGATCTTCTATAAACGGACCAAAACTTATAGTCACTCCCTATAGAGACAAAAGGCATATCGCATCATCTACACCTCTTGTCCTCATTTATAATAACGGACCAATAATCGAGAATCTATACACTTATGTGGAGCCAGTGGTATAAAATGCGTTCGGGACTGCAATGGGCTTTCATTGTCATTTCGATATTGTTGATCGGAGTTTTTATCTATTTCTCCAGCAGTTTAGTACGTTCTTTGGAACAGGAAGAGCGGGGAAAGATGGAAATTTGGGCAGATGCCTATCATCAGTTATTGACTGCCGAAAATGATGCCGACATGACTCTCGTGCTGAAAGTCATCGACGGCAATAAGACCATCCCCGTATTCTACACCGAAGAGGATGGCACACTATTGGGATCCAACAACATTACCATCCCTGAAGACACTATCTCATTTATCGCACATAAGAGGGAGGAATTGACACGTAAAGGTAATTTTTTTGAGATCAACATCATGCCGGGATGGCGTCAATATCTCTATTATGACGAGTCGATACTCCTCCAGCAACTGCAATACTACCCCTATGTGCAGCTCATGGTCATCATCATATTTATCCTCCTTTTCTATTACATGATCTCCAGCCGTAAAAAGGCGGAGCAAAATCGTGTATGGGTAGGGTTAAGCAAAGAGACGGCACATCAGCTGGGCACACCGATATCGTCACTCATGGCATGGGTGGACTACTTCCAAAGCGCATGTGATGCTGACGGCAATATCCCGTCGGGGATGGTAACTACCGACATCGTCTCTGAGATCAACAAAGACGTACAACGACTGCACACGGTGGCCGACAGATTTTCCAAAATCGGATCCATGCCCAAACTGGAAGAGACCGATCTCTGCGAAGTGATCAATAACGTAGTCCCATATATGCAGAAAAGGGCTTCTACCCGCATCCATATTTCTGCCGAAACTCCCGAATATCCGGTCCGCCTCCCTCTTTGTGCCCCATTATTCGCATGGGTGATAGAGAATCTCTGTCGCAATTCCATCGATGCATTAAGCAATGACAATAGTGGAGGTTCCGGATTACGCACCGGATCATTCATCCACATCCGGCTGAAAGAAGAGGCAGACCTTGCCATCATCGAAGTGGAAGACAACGGCAAAGGAATCCCCAAAAATCTGCAAAAAGACATTTTCCGTGCAGGCTTCACCACCAAAACAAGGGGCTGGGGCTTGGGACTCACTTTGGTCAAGCGCATCGTAGAGGAATACCATCACGGCAAAATCTTCGTCAAGAGTTCTGTGATCGGTGTTGGTACAACATTCCGCATCGAATTAAAAACATTATAACATACTATATACATATTTATAGATCATGGCAAATCATCTCGTCATCATGGCAGGAGGCATAGGATCTCGTTTCTGGCCTATGTCCACCCCCCAATGTCCCAAACAATTTTTAGATATCACCGGTTGCGGAGATACCATGCTGCAGCAGACCGTAAAGCGATTTGGCAATCTGATCGACATAGAGCACGTCTGGGTAGTCACATCCCGCAACTTTGCCGATCTGGTAGCACAACAACTCACCGGCATCAATCCCCAGCACATCCTCTTAGAGCCCTGCATGCGCAATACGGCGCCCTGCATTGCCTATGTCAGTTGGAAAATCATGCAGGAAGATCCTGAGGCGACCATCGTAGTCTCTCCTTCTGATCACCTCGTGACAGACACCGAAACTTTCCGTAAGGTGGTGGCTCATGGGCTGGATTTCGTCCGTCAAGGTGAACGCATATTGACTCTCGGTATGCAACCGACCCGACCGGAGACCGGCTACGGATATATTGAGCAAGGGGCAGCGATCTCGACAGAGGAGACATCATTCCCCATCTACCGTTTGCAAGCCTTCCGAGAGAAACCGGATCTGCTAACGGCCCAAACCTATCTCTCTAAAGGGACTTACACCTGGAACAGCGGTCTTTTCCTGTGGAGCGCAGCGACCATTGTCCAAGAGTTACGCGCCCATGTCCCGGAGATTGCCGACATCATGGATCAAATCGCTCCAAGCTTCTTCACCGAGGGTGAGCAAGAGGCAGTGGATCGGCTCTTCCCCACATGCACAAAAATCTCCATCGACTATGCTGTGATGGAGAAAACTACTTTAGCTTATGTCCTGCCCGCCGAATTCGGATGGAGCGACTTAGGAACCTGGGGGTCACTACACACATTGACCTCACAAGATGCCGAGCGAAATGCCGTCATCGGTGATCAAGTCAAAATGATCGAAAGCAGTGGCTGTATGGTTCGGATGCCCCAGGGGAAACAGGTTGTTATCCAGGGACTTAAGGACTGCATCGTGGCAGAACATGACGGGGTCTTAATGATCTGTCGTCTGAGTGAGGAGCAACGGATCAAAGAGTGGCACGACTGATCATCCACCTTAACTTATTACAGATATGAATCAACTTACCATTATAAAAGTGGGAGGAAAGATTGTCGAAGAAGCAGCCTCCCTACAAGCATTATTGACAAGATTTGCCAACATACCGGGTCACAAACTCCTGGTACATGGAGGCGGACGCTCTGCCACCCGGCTTGCTGAGCAGTTAGGGATCGAGCAGAAAATGGTCGGAGGACGACGCATCACCGACGCTGAGACACTCCGTGTCGTGACCATGGTTTACGGCGGATTGGTCAACAAGCAGATCGTAGCCTCTCTACAAGCCCTGGGAATCAATGCCTTAGGACTTACCGGAGCAGACATGAATGTCATGAAAAGCCGGAAGCGCCCCGTCCGCGAGGTCGATTATGGTTTTGTCGGAGATGTCGAGCAGGTAAATGCCGAACTACTATCCGACCTCATCGCCAAAGGGGTTGTCCCCGTCCTCGCTCCACTGACTCATGACGGACAAGGCTCGATGCTCAACACCAATGCCGACACCATCGCCGGTGAGGCAGCCAAAGCATTGGCACAATATTTTGATGTCACCTTGATCTACTGTTTTGAGAAAAAAGGGGTTTTGCGTGACGAACAAGATGACGAGAGTGTCATCCACTCGATCCGCGAACAAGAGATGGATCAGTTGGTCCGCGATGGGATCGTCTCCGGAGGCATGCTTCCCAAACTGGAAAACTCCTTTGCTGCCATCCGGGCAGGTGTCTCCCGCGTGATCATCACCCGGGCAGATGCCATCGACCATCCGGAGACCGGAACGATACTCTCCTGATCGTTATCCCCCGGTCCGGACTACCAAGTCGCTTTTATTGATCACCCTCATCACTGCTAAAACGGGCATTACCCCATCGATGCCGGATCATGGATCCGTCGGATGATCTCCTCGATGGATCGTGACGATTCGTCGGTCTCAAAATAAAGTCGTTCGGGTGGGATGACCGACATAAGCTCGGGATGAAAACGCTCTCCGGCAGAGAGAGAAAAGCCGGCAGCGAGAAGTTGCTGAGCCAATTCCCTTCCTTTACAATAACCATGTATGATCAGCTCGCAGCCGGCATCACGTGCGGCTGCGGCTCCTTTTTTACCCCACACTTCACGCACCATCTCTCCAACTCTTTGCCATGCCTTGACACAGTGGATGATCACCGGCTTATGATTTGCGCGAGCACACAACAGAGCCGCGCGAAATGCCTCTTCCTGCAGGGTCATGTCTGTCGTGCATAGTCCGTCCAAACCACACTCCCCGACTGCGACCCAGCGCGGATTGTCCGCCTCACGGCGAGCCACCTCCCGAAATAGCTCCACAGACTTCCCGTCGAGATGCCACGGATGCAGCTGCAACGAAAACGGATGCAGTTCTCCCGTTGCCACATCTTCTGCCGGCAACGAACAGAGGGATCTACCCTCCTGCTCTTCTCGCCGATGAGTATGTATGTCTTTAAAATCTCGCAGAGTCATGATGTAGTTGAGGGGTTGAAGGGTTGAAAAAATAAACTATTAAACCTTTAAACTTCTAAACCAAACAAGGGCTGCGCCCCGCTATGGCTGATGGCGATGGCTCGTGGACTTCGTCCGCTATGGCGATGGCTGATGGCGATGGCTTTGTTTTCACCTTTCAGTTTTCCGTTTTCCTTTTTGCTCTTCCCTAAGTGCAAATGTAGTAAAAATTGAGACAATATAAAGGATGACTAAGAATAATTTTTTAAATTTGCATCGGACAAACATTTTAACCCCAAGAGAACATGGCAGACAACTATTTGGAAAAACAATACGAGAAGTATTTAGAAAAGAAAGCGGCATGGACCCGGAGCGGAGCACAGGCACATACACCGAAACGCCCGCGGCGCGTATGCGTGATCACCGGCGGGGCATACGGCATCGGTCGGTGCCTGGTAGAAACCTTTGTCGATAAGGGATATAATGTCTATTTCATCGACAAAGAGGCGGAGCAAATCGCCGACATCGAAAAATCTCTACAGGGGCGGGCAGGAGCGGCTTATGGCTTCGGTGGAGATGTCGCCGAGCAGGAGACGCTGGAGCAGTTTGCCGACTTTGTCCTGAGCCGCGAAAGCGGCATACACTGCCTCATCAACAATGCCTGTCTGACGCGCGGTGGCATCCTCGACGGATGCAGCTACGAGGATTTTCTCTATGTGCAGCGCGTCGGTGTGGCAGCCCCCTACTATCTCGCTTCCCTCTTCAAAGATCACTTCCTCGGGATGGGCAGCATCGTCAATATCTCATCGACCCGAGCCTTCCAGTCCCAGCCCGACACAGAGAGTTACACTGCTGCCAAGGGGGGCATCACAGCCTTGACACACGCCTTGGCGACCTCCCTCTCCGGGGTGGCGCGGGTCAATGCCATCGCTCCCGGATGGATCGACACAGGGAGATATCACGACAGGAATTATCATCCCGGAACGGAGAGCGGCGAGGGCTTGGGTGTCGGCTATCGACCGTCCTATGAAGCAGGCGACACACTCCAGCACCCCTCCCGACGCATCGGAGATCCATTAGACATTGCCCGAGCTGTCCTTTTCCTCTGCGACGAGCAAAATTCGTTTATCAACGGTCAGTGCATCTCCATCGATGGGGGCATGAGCAAACTGATGGTCTATCACAACGATGTCGGTTGGAAATATAATCCCGAATAAACTGAAATCTCAGGTTTGAGCCTGCAAGCCGTAGCAATAAAAACAATGCGATGTGTCGAAACGAAATTTGACACATCGCATTGTTATGTGATAAATTATCTATTATGACCATAAACTATGATGGTTTTTGGGGAAGAATATTTAATCTTTTCATTAATCTCTTGTTCTGTTTCAAAGTATACAGCAACATTTGATTTTTTGTTTACCCCAAAAGCATCTTTCAAATACAATCCGAAATTCACCATATAGCATTGACTCAGTTCCTTGCCAAAAGAATAGGTAATCATATAATTCACTGATTTCGGAGTATTTTCCTCCGTATATGTTCCTAATTCATCCACTTTAAAAGATAAATTCGGTATTCTAAAGTATTCATACGCTCCTGTAACTAAGTATCCTTTTTCATAAGGATGCTTTTTTAGGTCATCGGCAGAGAGTGCAACCGAAGACATAGGAGGAATGGTCAAAAGCCTTTCATCTTTATATGTCTTGGTCGTGACATTAAATTTTCCCTTGTCTCCTCCTACATTCACCCCGTCAGCCAATGCTCCTACTGCGCCGCCCACACCTAAAGCATCGGCAACAGTTCCTAAATTTACACTCATCCCTTTACCGGAGTCCTTCCCCTCAGTAACAGAGTACTCCTGCGGATCGAAGTATTTTTTAGTTTCTCCGGTAGAGAATGTTGCGAAACAAGCAGATTTATCAATATATATAACTCGAGAGCTTTTATTTTTAATGATAATCGCATATTTAATGTAATCATGACTATAAAAAGAATAAGGATCGACATCATCCCCTATATTATCACTAGTTATGTAACTTTTAGTAAATTTTCGTTGAAAAGATATCTCTATGTCATCAGTAGAAAGAATGGAAGAAGAAGAAACTCCTAAGGTTCCAATACAATTTTCGGCCTCTTTAACTTTCTTTTTACTCGGATACTTCAACACATACTCATGCTGCTCATTATTATATCCGGCGATCAACTCGGCATTATTGGCAGCAGGCGTTGCCATGATCGGTTCGTTAGAGACCGGTGCTGTCGCTGCCGCAGTTGGTTCGCCAGCAGGAGCTGCCGAAGCAGCGGCGGGAGTCTCCTTAAAGACATCTTTCTCCCCATTCTGATACTTGATCATGAAGATGTCCGCTTTGTCGAGGGTGTAGGTCGGACCCTCGATGTTGGACCACTTCTTATACTCGACTTCCGTCTTGGAGATCTTTAGGATTTTAGATGTAATCTCATCACCATTACGGCAAATAATCTGATCTTGCGCCGACGCAGAGAGAGACACAAGACAAAGCAAAGCGACTAACAATTTTCGCATGACAATATGAAAATTTAAAGTTAATATACCGGCATAAGGGAAGTTGCTTCCCGATGTGTTCTTCCTCACCCCATAAGGGATCGGATAGAAACCTCAGTGGCAAATATATACATTTTCTTTCTCTCCAAATTACCCCCCCCGATTTTAACACTTTTAACACTTAAAATTAACACTTTAGGTGCTCCAAGGCCGGCACCCGGAAGAAAGAAAAGCCGCAAGAAAAAACTTTTATCCCTCCGCCATCAACGCATCTCGGAGAGTTAAGACTCTTTAACTATTCGGGGACTTCCCCTCTTGACATCGGCTTTCGGATGATGTATCTTTGCATTGTCGGGAAAGGAGAAAGGTGAAAACGGAAAACTGAAAAGTGAAAAGTGAAAACAAAGCCATAGCCATCAGCCATAGCGGACGAAGTCCACGAGCCATAGCGGGGCGCAGCCCTTGTTTGGTTTAGAAGTTTAATAGTTTATTTTTTCAACCCTTCAACTCTTCAACCCTTCAACTCTTCAACCCTTCAACTCTTCAACCCTTCAACCCCTCAACCCCTCAACCCCTCAACCCCTCAACCCTTAAACCAATAAGCCCCTAAACTATAAATAGCGAGGATAGATCATGCCTATCTTCGCTATAATTGTTTTATAACTCCCATATTTTCAAAGACATACCCTATCTATCGTCACTCAATGCGCGTAGCCCCGTTGTATCACGAGCGTAGCCCCGTTGTATCACGAGCGTAGCCTCGTTGCATCACGAGCGTAGCCTCATTGCATCACGAGCGTAGCCTCATTGCATCACGAGCGTAGCCTCATCGACACATAAGCGAAATTCTCATAAACAGATACCCGGATTCTCTTCATCAGGCAAAGTCCCCCAAATTAACACTCAGAGATTACAAATAGGCGTTAATAAACTATAATATTTTACGAGGAGAGACCATGAAAACAGCACGCATTTTCATCCATCCCGATCGGGGTCACACGTCCTGCCTGATCAGGGTTTAACATAGCATTAAAACCGCCATGAAGCGACCATCCAGAGATCCTGACGGAGATTGCCCTCGATGGCTTCCAATCCGCTTCCGATGACGGCGCGATCGGCATAACTCGCACAAACATATTTGGCACTAAGCTGTAAGTCTCGAGGCAGGCGTAGGGTCAGGCAGGCATTATAACGGAGACCCTTGCCGTAGAGCATCGGGATGCCAAACCCATAACGCAACTGCCGCTCCGAAAGATAAAGGCGGGTGTCATAATCATCGCTGTTAAACCATGTGCATTGCAACGAAAGATCTGCCCATCTGTGGCTGAAAGAGAGTTCCTGACTGATCCCTAATCCCAGACTTGTCCCCCGAAGTTCCGAACAATAGAGTTTGCCTTGTAGCGCAGTCTTGCTCCGCAACCACGACAGCGGGCGATAGATGACCGCTCCGTCAGCCACATGCCTGAAATAACGCTCTGTGTCGATAAAATCAAACTGCCCCGTCGTGTTGTTTTTCTCCTTATTTTTCAACCGATAACGGAGGTGCGCTTCGATCGTCTCATGGGCAGACTTATAGTCGAGACGGGCAGAGAACTCATAGCCTCGAGAGGGGCAGTCAAGTCCATACTTGGCATGAGAAAACCGGAAATAATCTGCCGAGAGGGTCATCGTCACCCTGCGGGACAAAGGTCCGGAAGCCTGAGCATAGATGCCCCGCTCGGCTTGCAGATCGCTGCTCTCCCCGAAAGCGCTGCCATGGAGCTGCAAGTACTGCTCACCATAATCCCGGTAGAGCAACAGAGCGGTCCAGTCATTGTCCCAACGCCGCTGCAAGGTGCACAGTGTGGCATAGCCCCCGTTATCGCTCCATGCCGTCTCTCCCATCAGATCCACTCCGAAAAGATGCACCCGATATTCGGCAGAGAGTTGAGCCAGACGATGCCCACGGAAATAGTTTTCATTATAGAGCCGATAGGGGCGGCAATAGGTCTTATTAAAATAGGTGTACAGCCCATTGACCCCCACTTGCCACCACTCCTGCCGATACATGACATGCAGACCATAAAGGCTCATCCATGCCTGACGGCGCTTGCCCGCCTCTCGCTCGGTCCGAAACATGCCGTCGGTCACGATCGAGGTCACTGTGTCGCGCACCAGTGTCCCGGCTATCGGTCGGACAGAGACAAAAGGGAGGATCTGCCATCGGGAGGAGGGGCGCAGGAGCATCGCCACGCCCTGAAAATAATTATATTCGTCTCTCGACGTGTTGGGCGAGAGACGTGTATAACGGCTAAACATCGTGTTGCCCAGAAGATATTTCCCCAACGAAAACCGCTGATTGACCAAGAGACCACTCCCCATGCTGACGCGGTAATGGCCCAGATAGAGTTGCCGCACCACACCCCGGGAGTTTTCCCAAGCAAGATAACCGCTCAAATGCCCTCGCTGCCAGGTCTCCCCGGCATCTTTATCCCAGATAACCCCCGCCCTGTAGTGCTCTCCGTAACGGAGCGAATAACGCCCCGTGTGCTGCCAGGCATCCCCCACATAGACCTTACTGCCGGCCACACGATCTGCACTCCGGTCTGCATATCCCGCCTGAGGAGTCAGACAGTGACGGGTCTGCCATGCCAAGTGATTGTGCAGTTTGGGTTCCGGTCCGGCAGAGGAGGATTTGACCTCTTTTCCCACCCTCAAAAAAGGAGCGAGACATCGATAAAGCACATCGTCCACCCCGTAGATCAGACGCAGCTCACCGATGTGATCAAACCCATCATGGCGCTGCCGATAGTTGACCAGCTCCTGGGCCAGTTCGTAAGAGATGAAAGGGATTTTAGTCAGTTGCTCGATGGATGCCACATTGAGATCCAACGGCTGCTCCTCGAAAACCTCCAATTCCTCCACAAGCCCGGCGAAATACTCCTCACCCATCTCTGTGACATCGACATACTGCGACAGATGGTCACGCCAGTCGATGAGATGAGCGCCTGTCGCACGATCGGCAAGGCTCTCTGCCCGACATGGCGATGCCCATGCACCGAAGAGAACAACCCATATAACTACCCCAAAAACTCTGAGATCAGACATAAGAAACAAGGAGGGTTAAAAGTCCGGAAAGCAAATATAATAGGAATTCTTATGCGTCGGACAAATTCCGGCCATATTTTCCCGATTTCTGCTCTTTTTAGGAGGCTTCAATAAATAAGTTTTGCCGGAAAACGAGATTTAAGCGAAGTCGATCATTAGAATTTAGTAATCTAACGGTCTTATGACCGATTGGGGTTTAGGCGAAATATTTTTCAATCCGGCTCAAAAGCAAACCAAAACAGAAAGGCAATGGTTGTTTTAATGTAAACCCGTCTCCGACGAGATGCACCATAAGGCTACACACAATATATCGCAACATAAGAAGATGAGCTACCCAATGTTTTGCTACCAATGCGAAGAGACACAACATGGCTACGGATGTACCCGCATGGGGACCTGTGGCAAAAGAGAACACCTATCGGCACGGCAGGACCTACTGACATACATGGTCAGGGGGCTGGCAGTGGTAGCCGATACACTCAGGCAACACAACAAAAAGGTCGATGCCCGCACCGGAGGACTGATTGTCGAATCTCTCTTTGCCACCATGACCAATGTCAATTTTGATGACCTGGACATCGAACGACGCATCATTGCCTGCATGGAACTGCGTTATGAGATGATGCAAATGGCTCTGCTGGAAGAGATCTCGCTTCCGGAGATCGACGAAGTGCAGTGGTTTGGCCTCCCGTTAGACTTTGCCGAGAAGGCTCGTAAAGTCAGTTTGTCCAAAGAGCAGGACTCAGAGACACAGGGATATAAGGAATTTATATTGTATGGGCTGAAAGGGATGGCATCCTATCTGCACCACGCCATGAATCTGGGACACAACGACCCGGCGATACATCAGTTTATCCAGCACACATTGGCCCGCATCACCCTCGAATACAGGATCGGCTCCGAATGGCAACCTCTGCTGGTCAAGGTGGGAGAATATGGGCTACGCACCCTCGCTCTGCTGGACAACGCACACGTCACTCTCCTGGGTAGCCCTGCTCCTCGAGAAGTCACGACCCGCCCACGACGCCGACCCGGCATCCTGGTAAGCGGACACGACATGAGCGATCTGAAACAACTGCTCGAACAGTGCGAACAAAGCGGCATCGATGTATATACGCACGGAGAGATGTTGCCGGCACATTATTATCCCGAGCTGCGCAAATTTCACGCTTTGGCAGGGCACTATGGCGGCAGCTGGTGGGAACAACATCGGGAATTTGAAGCCTTTAAGGGTCCTGTATTGATCACCTCCAACTGCCTCGTCCCTCTCTATCGCAACGAGGAATACCAGCGGAGACTCTTCACAACCGGAGCTGTGGCATATCCCGGATCCAGGCACATATTTGGCGATCTCACCGGCAAAAAGGACTTCTCACGCATCATAGATGTGGCTCGCCGATGTGAAGCACCCGAAGAACTCTCTTCCGCAACTCTGACCGGCGGATATGCTCACCACTATCTCGCTCAGAAACTGGAGACTCTGATCCGACTCTATGAGGAGGGGAAAGTAAAACAGTTTGTCGTCATTGCCGGATGCGACGGCAGGATGTCCTATCGACAGTATTACTCCAATCTCGCCCAAAAACTCCCCAAAGAGACGATGATCCTGACCGCAGGGTGCACCAAATACAGATTTCTGAGAGAAAACCTCGACACGATCGGCTCTTTCCCCCGAGTGATGGACATCGGACAGTGTAACGATATTTACTCCATCATACTCTTTGCCAACATGCTGCGCGACAACCTAAAGATCAGACACCTACACGAAGTCCCGATCGTCTTCCATCTGGCATGGTATGAGCAGAAGTCCATCATCATCCTGCTGACATTGTTCTATCTGGGGATACACCTCCGGCTAGGCCCGACCTTTCCGGCATTTATCACCCCGGAGATGCGCCTGATACTGCATGAGAAAATGAACATACACGGCATCACTACCGCCGATAATGATGCCCGTGACAGAAACCATATATAAGAGATATCTATGAAAATCGAAAACATCAATGCAAGAGAGATACTAGACTCTCGCGGCTTTCCCACGGTGGAGTGCTGCGTAACTCTGGACAACGGGATAGAGGGATGTGCTTCCGCCCCCTCCGGAGCATCGACAGGGAGCCATGAAGCCCTCGAACTCCGCGACAAAGACAAACATCGCTACGAGGGGAAAGGGGTCTTAAAAGCCGTCAGACACATCCGACACATCATCGGTCCGGAGCTGAAAGGATATAACGTCTGTCGGCAAAAGGAGATCGACGATCGGATGATCGAACTCGATGGGACAAACAATAAAAGCCAACTGGGCGCCAACGCAATCCTGGCGACATCCCTGGCTGTGGCTCACGCGGCTGCCCGGGCATCTGGACTCCCTCTCTATCGATATCTGGGAGGGATCAATGCCTTCCGGATACCAATCCCCATGCTCAACCTCATCAATGGAGGGAGACACAGCGATGCTCCAATCGCATTTCAGGAGTTTATGATCAGACCGATCGGAGCCAACTGTATCAAGGAGGCATTACGCTATGCCAATGCCGTGTTTATGCAACTCAAAAAGATCCTCCAACGACGTAATCTGAGTACTGCCGTCGGTAATGAAGGCGGATTTGCCCCGATGCTCCATGGGGTGGAAGATGCGCTCTCCTGTCTCACCGAAGCGATCAAAAATGCCGGTTTCAAACCGGGCAAAGAGATCACATTGGCTTTGGACTGCGCCGCCACAGAGTTTTATCGGCGCGGAGTGTATGACTACACCCGTTTTGAGGGGAGCAACGGAAAGAAATTTTCCGCCACCGAACAAGTGGCATATCTCAAACAACTCGTGGAGACATACCCCATAGACAGCATCGAAGATGGCATGGCAGAAGATGACTGGAAAGGCTGGAAACTATTGACCGAAACCCTCGGGCAACGCGTCCAGCTGGTCGGTGACGACCTGTTTGTCACCCAGGCAGAGAGACTCAAAAAAGGAATCCGCGAACGATGTGCCAACGCCATCCTCATCAAACCCAATCAGGTCGGAACCCTCTCTGAGACACTGCACACCATACACATCGCTCAGGAACACGGCTATCACGTCATCCTCTCTCACCGCTCGGGGGAAACCATCGACAGCACAATCGCTGACATCGCTGTCGCGACCCATGCAGGACAGATCAAAGCCGGATCCGTCACCCGATCTGAACGCAGCGCCAAATATAATCGTCTCTTTGCTATACAAGACGACCTCGGCAAACAACGCATCTACGGCTACAAAGATGAGAACACAATGGAAGACGATACGTGGTTTAACTCATAGGAGGAGAGGGGTTTAAAGGGCTGCGCCCTGCGATGGCGTTGGCAATGGCGATGGCTTATGGCGATGGCAATGGCTTAGGGGCTGCGCCTTGCGATGGCTGATGGCGATGGCAATGGCTCCTCTTTCCTCTGTTATCTGTACGCTGCCCCTAAACCCTTAAACTCCTAAACCCCTAAACCCCTAAACTCCTAAACTCCTAAACCCCTTTCCCCCTGCAGAAACCATATCTGTCAGGGGGATATTTATAAGCATTTACTTTGGATCTGTTACAAATTATTGGCTAATTTACTTTGGATCTGTTACAAGTTTACACACATTTTACTTTGGATCTGTTACAAATTATTGGTTAATTTACTTTGGATTTATTACAAAACAACATATATTTGCAGCATCAAAGTTAGCCCACAGTGGAGGGTTAGCGGCGATCATAGGAAAGAAGACGTTTGACAGCGTTTACTTTGGTACTCAAACTTCGCAAATTTGAATCCTCCAAAGCAAAGCAATTCAAAGCGTCCTCGTAATGTATATATTCCGACTCTTTGGTGAGATTGGTATCTATACATAGGCGTGGGCTAACTTGCATTGCTTATCACAGGAGGAGGGGCAATGCGAAGGCCTGAGTACCGGAGATAAGCAAAATCACAGTACCCTACGCCTTTTATATTTAAACATATACTGCCAAATCCGGGGGAACTATAGGCGCATGTTTTATTATGAAAAACATCTGTTCTCTCCAAGCGAAAGTATCAACGGCTGTCCGAAACGTAACATTGCTAATGTTACTCTTTACTACAAATGCTCTATTTGGCCAACAAGACCCCGATCGGCTGAATTATGATGACACGCATTTTATAGAAGTTTGTAAATACAGACAATGGGGTAAAGACTTTTTGACCGTTGCCAATAATTGGGATGGATTACTCTCTGAGGTAGAAGAAGGAGAACTCCCTATATGCCTTGATGTCATAACCGAAGTTAATGGAGTTTCCACAGAGAACATGACTACAAGAAGATTTTATCAGATTGCAGATAAGGCATCACAACTCTCATTAACCTATAAACATAAGGAAAACGGAACGACAACAACAAAGACGTGTGTTTTAAGCCCTAAAAAAGACTATTATCTCTATGGAGGGATTTCAGTTCTAGAACCGATACAACGTCCAAATACCATCAATATTGTTGCAGATACGGATATAGATTTTTTCAAATATAACACATTTGACTACAAAATAGAAGGAGATGACCCTCTGACAGACAAGAGTATTATGGTGGAATTATCCAATGTCTATATAGACCTCGGGTTAAAACGAGATACAGACAATCCAGACTTGATCTTTTTAATCAAAAAGAAATTGGATCAAACATCCAACTCTACCTATATCCCTAAAACCACTCATACCATCAATACCGGTTCGACCTCACAATTGAAGAAGAACTATATCACCGGTAAAAATTATGTTGAAACTCAACAGCATTATCAGACCTACACCACCGGAGGATATACCCACACAGACATCAATGCCTCATTTCATCTAACTTTCACAATTATGGATGGCGAAAAATGGAGAAGCAATCCGGAATCTCTCCCGGTGGTATGGCAATTAGATTATAAACAGTTTGCTAAAAACACAATAGACATGATGGATATTGTCAAGACCGATATCTACCATTGGTGCAGCAACTACCCATTTACAAATGGAACATTCTCATACAACATCTCAACAACAGGCATCGTATTCAAAGACCACGAATCGATCCGTACTGGAGAAATTGTAGATGTATTAAAAGGGAGTGCCGCTTATGAATTAGGATTAAGAGGTGGAGATAAAATTTTACGAGCTACTAAAGGAGAATTCACTTGTTTAAGTGGTGTCATCGGAGAACGTCATTTTTTTAAAGCAAACAGTTCTCAAAAAGCATTCAGGAAACTCGGTTGGGTGGGATACTTTTGTCCATTAGTACCGTGTTACATACAAAGAACAAATAATCGCCCCTATACATATTTATCAAATGCTCCAGGAGAAAATAATAAATTGTGTTATCCTATGACTCCAAAATACAGATATTACATCCAATCTAAAAATGGAGAAGAAAGGGTATTGATGATCAGAAAAAGTCCCAAGGATGCATTCAAAGAGAGTTATATACGAAACAAATGTATCCCACTTCAATAAAAAAAACAGAAACACAATGAGAACATCTTTATAAGTAGTCTCTGTCAGTTATTATTAAGTTTAATCAGTAATACAAATCAAATATTTTAATCAACATGAAACGTCTATTCTTTATTTTAACACTTTGCTTTATCTCGCTAAATTGTTTCGGACAAGATGAAGTTTTGAAGTATATAAACATTGACCATTCGTTTGATATTCATAGTCCTGAGCCATATGGGTTCAGTGGCGTTGAAGTCCATTTTAAAGACAAAGGGAAGACGCTGTATTGTAGTTTTTATCAAGACAATAATGGTAAATATGAATTAGAGCATTATCGGTATTACTCATTGGTAAAAATTGACAATGAATCAAATCAAGCCATTTATCATGCTGATGATATCCATGACAAGCAACAGAAATCCAATTATGCGATAATTAGACTGCCTTTGGATAGAAAAAAAATGTATGTAGATTTTGCATTTGTTTCAAAAAATGGTGGTATTGAAGTCATCGGAAAACCTAAGAAATATGAATTACTGGATGAAGATGTACCGACCTGGATGAAATATGCTCCCAATGGGATTTTCGAATACGAAGAGACATTAATGAATAAATCAAAACTTAAAGTTCAATTTAAGGATAAAGGAAAAACTATACATTGTATATCTTATAATGAAGGATACTTTTCGGAAGGCGATAAGGTTGTCAATGAAAGAACCTTATCATTCGAAAAAATCATCGTAAAAGATAATATGATTTTATACGTTGGATCAAAAAGCAGCCACCGGATGAATCATGCCATTGCTCTATCAACAGATAGAAAAACGCTATATGAGGGATGGGCATATTTTGACAAATATGGTAGTTTAGACCGTTTTGAGCAAAATCAAACATATAAATGCTTTTCACATAGAGAAGATGATGAAAACCTTCCCTCGTGGATGAAATAAACAAATCTATTCCTAAATTTAATAAGTAATTCAGTATGAAACGACTATTCGCCATTTTTACCCTATGCTTCATCTCACTACATTGTTTTGGGCAAGATGAGGTATTGAAGTATATAAAAACTTCTTCTCTTAGTGGTAAAGTTTATCCTGTGGGAGGGGAAGAACCCTATGGTCACGCAGGAGGAATCGAGGTGCGTTTTCTTGGGGAATCTTTATGGTGTAATTTTTATGATCGTGCATCTCAAGAAGGATTTAAGTTAGATGAAATGCAGTCTGGTTTTTATTCGTTTGTAAAAATAGAAGATGACCAAATCGTATTTGAGAAACAAATTCATCCAATAATTTTTATCGTTAAAATATCTAAGGATAGAAAGACTATATTATTCGGAAACTCAGGAATTAAACCCGATGGCAATCGAATTGAGGTTAATTGGGATAAAGCATCTAAATATGTATTAAAAGAAAATGATCTTCCTTATTGGATGATACATGCTGATAATTCAATTGGGGATTATCAAGGATCAATAGACAAGATAAAAATTTATTTCAAAAATAACGGAAAAGAATTATATTGTAAAAAGTATGAAAAGATGATCTACGAAGGCACCAATATCTCTTATAAGATTGTGAAAGAAGGGTCATATTCGCTTGCAAAAATCGATCACACAAAAAAAAGGCTATTGTATTATCCAAATATAGACAGTGATTATAAAGATGTAATTATAGTATCTTTTGACAGAAAAACGATTTACTGTTCATTCTCATTCAATGCTAGAAGTAAAACCATGGAAGAATTAATAGAATCATCATGGGCATATAAATCTCGACTGATATCTAGAGATGATGAAAACCTTCCCTCGTGGATGAAATAAACAAATCTATAATTTTAATTTAATCTATAATTCTGTATGAAATGCCTATTTACTATTTTAACAATTTGCTTTATCTCACTGCATTGTTTTGGGCAAGAGGAGGTTTATGTGTACGCGGAAGAAGATAGAGATGGCAATTTAAACCTATATCCCCAATTGGGAATCACGTATGGATTTACCCCTATAGAAGTACATTTAAAAAATAATGGGGAAGAATTATCGTGTATAATCTATGATTGGGATAATAAAGCAAAATCCTATGTTGTTGAGAAAGAATTCTCGTGTACACTTTTTCAAAATAACGACTTAGATGTATATATAGAAAAAGGAACAAGTTTTCCAGATGTGATTTCTCTTTCAAAAGATAGAAAGTTTTTGTTTAAAGACTATGCATTTGTCGATAGCAGAGATAGTAATGGAAAAGTAAAAAAATTAAAATATACAGATAACTCCAACTCTTTAACGAGCTACATTTTAACGGAAAAAAAAGTCAAAAAGCAATCATTTACTAATCCAAAGACTAATGTAAAGACATTCACTGTTAATGGAGTATCGTTTGAAATGATTCAAGTTGAAGGAGATATATACCAAATGGGATCTGCCGACTTATATCATGCTGTACACCTCGTAAAACTGAACAACTTTTATATAGGAAAATTTGAAGTTTCTCAAGCTTTATGGAAAGCTGTAATGGGTAAAAATCCATCATACAATAAGGGAGATAATCTCCCTGTGGAAAGTGTATCGTGGAAAAAGTGTCAAGAATTTATCACAAAATTAAACACTCTTACAGGGATGAACTTTCGCTTGCCCACCGAAGCGGAATGGGAGTTTGCTGCACGAGGAGGGAAATACAGCCAAAAGTTCAAATATAGTGGTAGTAACCACTTGGATGAGGTGGCTTGGTATAATAAGAATAGTGGTAACAATCTCCACAATGTTGGTAGCAAAAAGCCTAATGAACTTGGTATCTATGATATGAGTGGCAATGTATTTGAACTATGCAGTGATTGGTATAACTTGAGGTATGATCAACGTTATCAAGAAAATCCGAGAGGACCGGAAACCGGTAAAGAACGCGTAGCGCGTGGGGGGTGTTATATGCTGGATGAGCGTCGCTGCCACTCTTCAGAACGACATTCATTCTCAAGCAAGAGTTGTCTTATAGGTTTTCGCCTTGCTCTATCCGAATAAAATTACAGAACTAATCAATTTAATTTTAATATAAAATGATGTAAAACTTAAATTTTAAATTTATGAAAACAAAAATCTTATCAATTTTGACCGCGTTTTTCTTTTGTGCAGTAATGTCTATAAATGCGGAGACAATCAACTATGTACATGTTAAAACAGTTTACGCAGATGGAAGAATTAGTTCTCCTGTGGGATTTAGCAATAACTGTGACTTTATATTTGAAGGTCAACGTATTTATCAACATAGTAAACCTCAATTTGTAATGGGAGATGGTTCTGATGGATTCAGGCTTCATAGCGTTGATAACGGCAGATATATCTACTATTATTATCGTTCAGGAACATCCGGATTAGTACAAAAATACAGAACAAGCCAGCCTTATTGGGATTATACTCAGGCAATAATAGTTTCTTCTGACAAACAGACTATCAATGTGTGTCGATACGATACTTCTGGAAATCTTCAATCTACAGACGTTTATAAAATTCCCTCAGCCCCGGGTTCGTCCGGTTTTATCGAATAAAGTATGAGGTTTTTATTCATTTGTTTGATGGCTCTGATATGGGGAAATCAAACGCTTTGGTCACAGACATACAACATAGAGTATTACCAGCTGAAGAAAGTTAGAAAAAATAATGAGACTTCCTCTATAAGTGGTAATTATGGTATTTTTACAACCCGTGTAAAACAGATTTGTTATGATTCTCGTTCTGATGGCTCAATGAACTATAAAAGTGATTTGAAGTATGAGAAACAAAGCAATGGGATGTATTACTATACCGGGAAATGCTATTTAGACAATTATTGTAGCTATATATTCAATGATTCTAAAGGCATTCTAAATGTTGCACTTTCCAATGGCGATGTTTATGTGTACTACAAGACCTCTCCTCCTTATGGCTGTAAAGATGGCACATACTACTACCCGAGAAGCGGAAACTCATCTTACGACAATGGTGGTCCCGCATTCGTAGCTCCTCCCGTAAATTCATCGGGATCCGGCACCACTTCTCCCAGCAACGGCTACAAGAAAACCGAACATCCTAAAAAGTGCACAAGATGTTTGGGTAATGGAGTCTGTCCCAAATGTAGCGGAAGAGGGACATATAACAACATGAGCGCCGGTTATACCCGTTGCCCCTCATGCGGTGGTAGCGGAAAGTGTACGATGTGTCATGGTAGAGGAACTTATGGCAGTGAATGGTACTGATACTCCATCACGACAATACACTTGATCATTGAAATCCCAAAAGACATCAAGCATCAAAACCCCTCGCGATCGCAGACGTACGATGGCGAGGGGTTTTCTGAAAACAGAAATCGTCCGGGTCAATTACACTCAATCATTCTGATATACGCTGTAGGAGACATTAGGGAAAGACATTTTGGTTATTTGGGTATAAATCATTAACTTTGTGCCCGGTTATGAAAAGATTATTTCTATTTCTTACGATTATCTGTAGCATACTGACTCAGTCGCATGGACAAGCGATCATCGAAGCCGGTCGGACTACCCAACGGCCTCTGAATATGCCTCTATACCTCTCCGGAAACTTCGGAGAGCTTCGCCCTAATCACTTTCATGCAGGCCTGGACTTCAAGACTCAGGGCTCGTCCGGACATCCGGTTTATGCTTTCGATGATGGTTATATCGCCCGAGCAGCCATCAATGCCTATGGTTATGGGCTGGTACTTTATGTAGCACATCCCTCCGGTCTCACGACGGTCTATGCCCACCTCAACAACTTTTCAGACAGCATCATGGCCAAGGTGCTGCAATGCCAGATGGAGCAGCAGGCCAACAATATAGATGTCTCTTTTGCTCCCGGTCAGATCCCCATCCACCGCGGTCAGCAGATCGCAGTCAGTGGAAATACCGGCAGTTCGGGAGGTCCGCACTTGCATTTTGAGGTAAGAGACACTAAAACCGGAGAGTATTATGACCCGATGCGCTTTTTTGCAGGGGAGATCAAAGACTCGATCCCGCCACGCATTCGCAACATCTATCTATATCCGACCGCAGAAGGCGTAGCATGTGGGAAGTCCGGCGTGCAGATGAGCCGAATCATCAAAGACAAAAATGGACAACGCCGTCCGGAAAAACGACTCACGGCATGGGGCAAAGTGGGTTTGGGACTGAAGGCTTATGACCACATGAATGGACAAAACAATATCTATGGTGTGAAGTTTGTCCGCCTCTATTATGAAGATACTCTGATTTACTCCTTCCAGCAACACAGTTTTGTCCACGAAGAGCATCGTTTTACCAACTCTTTGACAGACTACAGAGAGTGGTGTAAAAAACGCTCGATGGTGATGAAGTGTTTCCGGGAGCCGGGCAACAAGTTGCGGATGATCAGCCGGGCAATAAACGAAGGGATAATAGACTTCTGTGAAGAGAAACCCTATAGATTCCGCTACGAGCTCCAGGACGCACACGGCAATCTATCGACACTCCGATTCACCATCCACGGCAAGAAAGCAGACATACCCGTTAAGGAAGAGCCACAAGGGGTACGGGTTGCCTATGGCGAAGAGGTGAAGTTAGACAGCATAGGATGTAGTTTCCATCTGGCAGCACACAACCTTTATACAGACGTGGATCTCGCGTTTCACCTCTCTCAATATAAAACACCTTTCAAGAAATTGAAAAACGGGAAGAAGAAACCTCTTTCGACCCGTAAACCTTGTTCTCCGGTCTATATGATAGGCGATGAATATATCCCGATGCACGATTACGGCACGATCTCCATCACTCTGCCGGACACACTTCCCGTCTCTCCCGATAAGGTCTATATGGCTTGTCTCAACCCTTCGGAGGCTGCCCTTCAAGGAGAACTCATCATCCGAGAGAGCGAAAGCGCCACTACACAAAAACAGATCCGGGCATCGATACGAACATTGGGCAAATATGCTCTATGCATCGACACTATCCCTCCCAAAGTTTCGGTCGTAGGGAAACCGACTTACAGACAAGTCGTTTTCAGGCTTACAGATAGTGACAGCGACATCCGGTCGTGGCGCGGAACAATCGATGGGGTCTGGGTTCCTTTCGATCGTAATGCCCGCTCACAAGTCGTGGTTCGTCCGCAAAGGCTGCAGAAGTTTGGCATCCTCCGTGCTGCCGGCATCTCAAAAAAGAAAGAACACATCATCACACTGACCGTCACCGACAGATGCGGCAACGAGAAGACCTGCACGACCAAAGTCTGGTTTTGATCATAACCAATGCAAACTATAACATCAAACAGTCATACAAATGAATTCACTTAAAAAACTCTTATTCTGTGCCGCTATCGGCACGTTGGCATCAGCCCCGGCATGGGCATGCACCAACCTTTTAGTCGGCAAAAAAGCATCAGCCACCGGTTCGACAATGATCTCTTATGCCGCAGATTCGCACGGACTTTATGGCGAACTCTATTATACACCTGCTGCCGATCATGCCCCCGGCACCATGCGTCAAGTCTATGAGTGGGACACCAATAAGTATCTGGGAGAGATCGCCCAAGTGCCTCACACCTGGCGCGTTGTCGGCAACATGAACGAGCATCAGCTCACCATTGCCGAGTCCACTTGGGGCGGTCATGCTTTCTTGCAGGACACGACCGGCATCATCGATTACGGTTCACTTATTCAGATCACGCTCGAACGTGCCACTAATGCCCGGGAAGCCATCCGGGTGATGACCTCGCTCGTGGAGGAATATGGTTACTACAGCGGCGGTGAGTCATTCTCTATCGGCGATCCGGAAGAGATCTGGGTGCTCGAGATGATCGGCAAAGGTCCCGGCAATAAGGGTGCTGTCTGGGTGGCCCAACGCATCCCTGACGACTGCATCAGCGGTCATGCCAATCAAGCCCGCATCCACAAGTTCCCTCTGAAAGACAAGAAAAACTGTCTCTACTCTAAAGATGTGATCTCCTTTGCTCGTGACAAAGGTCTCTTCAGCGGCAAAGATGAAGACTTTGATTTCTCCAAAGCCTATGCCGAACATGACTACATGGCATACAGAGGCTGCGATGGTCGCGTTTGGGCTTACTTCAATCGCTATGCTTCGGGCATGGATCGCTACTTCGCTTTTGTCGATGCCCAGCCGGATGCAGAAATCCTTCCCCTCTATGTCAAGCCCGATCGTCCGTTGACTCACCGGGATGTACAGACTGCTATGCGCGATCATTTCGAAAACACACCCTGGGATATGACCAAAGACGTGGGCGGCGGTCCTTTCCATGCTCCTTATCGTTTCCGACCGATGACATTCACCGTGGACAGCGTCGAATATATGCATGAGCGTGCCATCGCTACCCAGCAGACCGGCTTTGTCTTCGTAGCAGAGATGCGCGGATGGTTGCCCGACGCTGTCGGAGGCAAGATTTGGTTTGGTGTGGATGATGCCGCGACAGCCGTCTTCACCCCGATCTATGTCGGCATCAACGAAAGCCCGCTCTGCTTCCGTGTCGGCAATGGCGATATGCTCAATTTCTCCTGGACTTCAGCATTCTGGATGAACAACTGGGTAGCCAATCAGGCATACGCTCGTTATGATGCCATGATCGGTGATATCGCTGCCGTGCGCGACTCTCTCGAAGATCGTTTTGACAAGCAAGAGGCAGAAGTCGATGCCAAAGCTGCTGCTCTATGGAAAGAAGACACAGCTAAAGCTATGCAATATCTGACACTATACTCTGCAGAGGAAGCCAACGGTGCAACAGCTCGTTATAAGGATTTAGGCATCTATCTGCTCGTGAAATATCTGGATGGTAACATCAAGCGCGAGAAAGACGGTCAATTTGAGCGCACAGAGACCGGACTTCCTGCCCCTTGTCTCCATCCTCGCTATTCTGACGACTTCTATCGCGCCATCGTCAATCAGCGTGGCGACGAAATCAAAGTGAAGAAATAAGATAAAACAAAAGAGCTGCGACCCATGTCGCAGCTCCCTGTATGTTCATCATCGCTTCACAGCCGGATGACACTCTCAATGGTTTTTCATGTTTAAGGTTAATGTTGCGTCTGTCATTCTGTAAGTATAATAGCTCTTTAATGCGATGCAAATATAAGAACTCTTTTACATACTGCCAAAATTTTGCGCAAGAAAATTTGTACAATTATGCGCAATTTAACAAAAAGATAGTAAAATGGCCCGAAAAAATAAACAAAAGCCCCTATTAGAGGGTATAAATATTACCGCATACGCGGCAGAAGGTAAATCTTTGGCAAGAGTCAACGATAAGGTTGTCTTCGTTCCCTATGCCGCCGTAGGCGATGTGGCAGACATCCGGATACTCCGGTCTCGCAGCTCCTATGCCGAAGGGCGGATTGAACGACTGGTCTCTCCCTCCCCGATCCGCATCACTCCGATGTGCGAACATTTCGGTGTGTGCGGAGGTTGTAAATGGCAACACGTCCCCTATGAGGAGCAGTTGAAATTTAAACAGCAACAGGTCGTGGATGCCTTGACCAGAATCGGGAAAGTAGAACTACCCGAATGTTCTCCGATCTCAGGATCCGAACAGACTTTATTCTATCGCAACAAACTGGAGTTCACTTTCAGTCCGAAACGATGGCTGACCACTGAGGAGGTAGCTTCCGGAGTACAATATGACGACATGAATGCCTTAGGATTCCATATCCCGGAGAGCTTCGACAAAGTCCTCGACATCAAAAAATGCTGGTTGCAAAACGATCTCTCTAATCGCATCAGACTGGACATCCGCGCATTCGCCATCAGTCACGGGATGTCGTTCTATGATGCCCGACAGCAAGAAGGATTGTTGCGCAACATCATCATACGCACCGCATCGACCGGCGAAAATATGCTCATCGTGGTTTTCGGTCGCAATGAGGAGGAGCAGATCACATTGTTGCTCAATCATGTCCGCGACACGTTCCCGGAGATATGCTCTCTCATGTATGTCATCAACACCAAATGCAACGACACCATTGCCGATCAGGAAGTCCTCTGCTGGAGCGGAAAAGACCACATCTTTGAGGAGATGGAAGGATTGAAATTTAAGGTAGGACCCAAGTCTTTCTATCAGACTAACAGCCGTCAGGCATATCATCTCTATAGTTTCACCCGCGAATTTGCCGGACTGACAGGAGACGAATTGGTCTATGACCTATACACCGGAACCGGAACCATCGCCAACTTCGTGAGTCGCAAAGTCAAACATGTCATAGGCATCGAGTATGTCCCGGAGGCGATCGAAGACGCAAAGATCAATTCTGAAATAAACGGCATCAGCAACACTGAGTTTTATGCCGGAGACATGAAAGACATCCTCACCACAGACTTCATCAACGAGCACGGTCGTCCGGATGTAATCATCACCGATCCGCCGCGTGCCGGAATGCACGAAGATGTGGTAAATGCCATACTGTTTGCCGCACCGAAAGTAATCGTTTATGTAAGTTGCAATCCGGCAACACAAGCTCGAGACTTGCAGTTGCTCGATGTCAAGTATCGCGTGACAAACATTCAGCCGGTCGATATGTTCCCCCACACACAACATGTAGAAAACATCGTCCGTTTAGAACGACGAGACTGATTTCCGGATCGAATAAACCAATAGGGCGGTGTACATTCTCAGAGTGTTACACCGTCTTTTTTATCTCTATAAAGAAGTCTTTAACCCCAATCGGATAATATAAATTACGGCGGCGAGTGCATTTATTCAGGCTGTCGTGCGATGTTACGCGGCGGCGGCGTGCACGTCACACGGCGGCGTCATGCAAATCACACGGCGGCGTCATGCAAATTGCTCATATAAGAGGTGAACTTAAGGAATAACATCGTTTGTAAATTTGAGATTTCCCGGGCACCCATAGTCTCCTATAATTAAACCCCAACCAATCATCAGATCGATTAGGGAAAAGAGTAAATCAGGCAATAAAAAAATTCGGGCATTGTGTCCAGTGACGCAATGCCCGAATTTTAATTATATCATCCGATATGATTACTTAACGAACTTCTTAGCCGGCTTAGCAACCTTCTTTTTCATGAAAGCATAAGCTGTCGGCACAGCGAGATAGATGGTAGTAATCGGGTCGATAACCACACCGAGGATCATCGCGAAGATAAAGCTCTGGATCGTAGCACCACCTAAGAAGAAGATGATGAGCAACACTACCAATGTGGTGATAGAGGTATTCAACGTACGCGGCATAGTCATGTTGATAGCCTCGTTGATACATACCTTCAAGTCCTTGTTAGGATAGAGAGTGCGCACCTCGCGGATACGATCGAACACAACCACAATATCGTTGATAGAGTAACCGATTACGGTCAAAATAGCAGCGATAAATGACTGATCCAACTCCATAGAGAACCAAGTGTTCCACTCCCAAAGGATGGAATAAATACCGATCACGAAGAGGGTATTGGCAGCCAAACCGATGATAGAACCGATGGAGAATGCAATGTTGCGGAAACGGATCAAGATGTATAGCGCGATGGCGATCAAAGATACGATCACAGCCCAGATAGCGCCTACTGTCACGTCATCAGCGATGGAAGGACCAACCTTCTGTGTGCTCTGGATGTAAGTCTCCTGATCAAACTGCTCGATAGTCACATGCTCAGGTACATAGTTGAGAGACTTAGCTGCATCGAGGATGAACTGCTTCACTTTCAAGTCGCCCTGTGGATCAGTATTGTTTACGTTGTAGTTAGTAGAGATACGAACCAACTTAGCGTCGTTGCCTACCTGAATGGTGCTCACTGTAGCATCGCCGAAATAGGGCTTCATAGTCTCAGTCAAGCGGATCTCATCGACAGACTCAACATCGTTGAAGCTGATGATATAGTTGCTACCACCGGTAAACTCAATACCCATGTTCAAACCACCAGGACGAACCATTGCAGCAATACAAACCACAGATGCAGCGATATAGATGATGCGGCTGAGACGAGCCTTGCCAATAAAGTCAACATGCCAGGGCTTGAAGATGCCTGCACAAAGACCACGGAAAGAGAGTGATGTCCACATGCCCTTAGCCAAAGCGCCCTCGATGAAGATGCGGCTCAAGAAGACAGCTGAGACAAATGAAGTGATGATACCGACGATGAAGGTAACGGCAAAACCGCGAATCGGACCGGTACCGAACACATAAAGAATAATACCGGTGATCAATGAGGTCAAGTTGGCATCAAAGATCGCAGAGAATGCGTTAGAATAGGCAGCAGAGACAGCAGAGCGGATACCCTTGCCGGCAGCCAATTCTTCTTTCGCGCGTTCATATATAAGCACGTTGGCATCGACTGCAATACCCATAGAGAGCACGAGACCGGCAATACCGGAAAGTGTCAAGACAGCTCCGAATGAAGAAAGGATACCGATCGTAAAGAAGGCATTGATGATCAAACAGAGGTCGGCAACAAGACCCTCTCTGAAGCCATAGATCAAAATCATGTAGAGGAAGAGGAGCACAAGAGCCACGATGAATGAAACAACGCTGGCATCGATAGCCTCCTGACCAAGGGTCGGACCAACTACGTCCTCAGAAACGATATTTACCTTAGCAGCCATCTTACCGGACTTCAACACGTTGGCCAAGTCATTAGCCTCCTCAGCATCAAAGTTACCGGTGATAGAAGAGCGACCACCGGTGATCTCTCCATTCACACGAGGAGCAGAATATACGACATCATCCAATACGATAGCGATACACTTGCCTACGTTAGACTTAGTCAAAGTAGCCCAATCCTTAGCAGCCTCCGGTGTCATCTCCATAGAGACTTCATATTGGTTACCATTAAACTGCTGGAAGTCTGCACGAGCATCAACTACGATATCGCCACCATCCTTAGAGTTAGGAAGAGCAGGATGTCCGGCATTGTCATGAGCCTTGAGGGCATAGAGTTCATAGGAAGTTCCCTTCTTGTCACTTGCCTTAACAGCCCAAGCAAATTTCAACTTGCGGGGGAGACGATCTCTCACCTGCTTAGACGCAAGCAACTCGTTGATGGTGTTCATGTCGTTAGACAATGCTATACCCACGATTGGACCTTCGATAGGACCTCTCTGCGGATCAACATACAACTGAAGGCGAGAAAGGAGAGGATTAACCAAAGAGGCAACATTAGCCTGCATACCCTGCAACTTGCCCACGATCTCCAAGCTATCCATCGGAGCAAGAGTTGAGTCGCCCAACTGAGCAATGAGTTCATTATACTTAATCACTACTGAGTCATTAGTATGCAATGAAGCTAAAGCCTGGTCTGCCTCGATCAAACTCTGATAGATCTCAGCAAGGTTATAAGTCTCCCAAAACTCCAAATTGGCAGAACCCTGCAAAAGATTCTTTACACGCTCAGGCTCCTTAACACCGGGCAACTCGATCAAGATACGACCGGCCTGCTCCAAACGTTGGATATTGGGAGCAATCACACCGAAACGGTCGATACGATTGCGAAGCACCTGGAAAGAATTGCTGAGAGCAGCCTCCATCTCCTCCTGCAAGATAGAGAGAACCTCTGAGTCAGGAGTATCTTTTTTGATTTTGTCTTTCAACTGGTATGTGCTGAACACATCAGACAACTTTGCAGTCGGATCTACCTTCTTGTAGTTCTCTGCGAAACTTGCCAAAAATTCATCTCCACTATTGGCACCACCCTCTTTAGTCTTGGCAATAGCCTCAACGAAAACCGGGTTTCCGCCATTCTCGGCAGCCAACGAAGTGAGGACATCTGCCACATTGATTTCGAGGATGACATTCATACCACCCTTCAAATCGAGACCGAGACCAATCTGCATCTCCTGAGCTTGCTTATAAGTATAGCCCAACCATACCTCTTCTGTCGAGATGCTGTCCAAATAGTACTTTTCATTTTCCGGTTTACCGGTCATCTCTGCATATTCCTTGGCCAAATTCTCATGCTTCTTCGTTACGAAAGAGAACGAGATGTAAAAGGCACACACCAATGCAAGCAACGCAGCAAACACAGAAACAAATCCTTTGTTTTGCATGTTTTGTTAGTGTTTTGTTTTATTATTAATTAATTAGATTTTCCGTCATATTGAGCCGCAAAGTTAGCGAAATTTTCAATATTTATCATCTTTTCTTCTCTTTTTTGCATTTTTAGTCCTTATTTTCTCCCCTGCTTGCCTCTTTTTGTGTATCTTCGCAGCATGTTTCGAGGTTTACGCGATCATAATCGACTGATTTTTGCTGCAATGTCTGCAGTGACCATGGCGGCTGTTATAGGGTGCGCCAGCGTCGGGACACCCGGAGGGGGACTCTATGACGAAACCCCACCTTACAAAAAATCGAGCGACCCTAAAGATGGGGCTGTCCGGGTCAAAGACAACAAAATTACCATCCACTTTAATGAAAACATAAAACTCTCCAACGCGCAGGAAAAACTTACCGTTTCTCCACCGCAGGAGAAAGCCCCGATTATCCAGAGTAATGCCAAAACGGTGACCATCGAGCTCCTCGACACGTTGAAGCAAAACACGACTTACTCCATCGACCTCGGAGATGCCGTGCAGGATAACAATGAAGGGAATCCGCTGGAGCACTTCTCCATGACATTCTCCACCGGAGATCACATCGACTCTCTGATGATCGGTGGTACATTGCTCAATGCCGAAGATTTAGAACCGGTAACCGGTGCCTACGTGGGCATCTATCCCGACACGATGGTCGTATCGGATAGTACTTTCAGAAACAGCCCGATGTTGCGAGCAGGCAAAACAGATGCTTTGGGAAAATTCCGCATCTTAGGCATTGCACCCGGATCTTACAAGCTTTATGCCCTCAAGGATGGCAACACCAACTATCGATATGACCTATTCACCGAAAATATTGCTTTTTATGATGAAGTCATTACTCCGACGATGTCCGGACAAATGGTCAGTGATACGATTTGGAATGCAGACTCCACAGCGATCGATACGATTGTGATGCATAACCACATGGTCTATAACCCGATGGATCTGCGCCTACTGATGTTTAATGAAGGCAAAGCCAATCTCTACATGGACGACTATGCCCGTCCGGACTCCAACCGATTGACATTCCGTTTTTCTGCACGGATGCCCCAGTTGCCCTCCGTCGAATTACTCAAAGAAGATTCTCTCCGGATCGATCCAAACACATCTCCCTTCCTTTGGGAAAGTAATCCTACACGGGACACTCTTGTTTTGTGGATCCAAGATCCGGCACTATATAAACTTGACACACTGAAAACAGCTGTCACCTATATATATACAGATACACTGAATCAGAATGTCCCGAAAACAGACACTTTGGTGTTTTACAAACCCATCGTAAAACAAGATAAAAAGAAAAATAACGATGAGGGCGAAGGGGGATTGTTCTCTTCATTCAGAAAAGGAAAAAAGAAAAAAGAGGCTGAAGCCGAAGCATCAGACAGCATCCCTCAAATCCGTTATCTCACCATCAAGCAGGTCTATGGCCAAAGTTTGGACATCGGCAAAAAACCGATCTTCGAAGTTGGAACACCTTTGGCAGAGATTGACACCTCCAGAATGCACTTGGAGTGTCGTGTAGATACTCTCTGGAAATCATTGGCATATCGCTGGGTGCAAAACCCTGATCATATCCGTCGTTACACCCTCTATGCCATCCCTTATTATTCTCCCGGTGGGGAATATCGTTTCAGGATAGACTCTGCAGCCCTGCACGACATCTATGGTGCACCAAATGATGCAGCAACTCTAAGTTTCAAGGAACGGACTCGCGAAGAATATGCCCATCTGCTTTTCAAGATACATGGCATCTCCGGACCGGCCTTTGTCCAGCTACTGGATGACAAAGACAAACCCAAACAACAAGCACCCGTGGTAGATGGATTGGCAAAATTTATCCATGTCTCTCCCGGAAAATATTTTGTGCGTCTGGTCGTTGACTCAAATGGCAATGGAACGTTTGATGCAGGCAATCTGTCTGAAGAAAAACAACCTGAACAGGTCTATTATTTCAATTCCGAACTACAACTGAGAGCCAACTGGTCCTTGAGTCAGGATTGGACACCGACAGACGTAGATCTGCTCAAACAAAAGCCGGAGGAGGTTAAAATCAATAAGCCCAAACCGAAAGAAGAGAGAAGAAGCAAAAACGAAGAATATTACAACAAAAAGAACGGCAAAAACTCTTCTTCCAGACGATCATCCTCAAGCCCTTCTTCGTCCTCAAGACGAAGCACATCTGGAGGTGGAGGCAGAGGATTGCAACAGGCTCGCTAACACTCGTCTTCTAATTGGATGTCAAGGTATTGTTTAATACATATACAACAAACTACATATAACGATTATCAAAATACATTTATATAATATATAGATGAAAAAAACTATTCATATCATTATTCTCACAATTCTCACTTTGAGCTGTATAACTCCATCAATGCAAGCAGCTGAGAAATCGGTTAACTCCATACAAACTGAAGCCTTGCGCTATGACGTCTATTATCACTGGGGATTCATTTGGAAAAAAGCGGGATCAGGTATTCTGACATTAGATATAGACTCTTTAGAGTCCGGTGAAAAAAGGTTACACGGCAAACTGGCAGGTCGCTCACTCAGTATCGTAGAAACCTTGATGAGAGTGAGAGACACACTGCACTCCTATATGACCACAGAGTATGTTCCTCTCGAATACGCCAAACTGACTCACGAAGGTTCATATAATGCCTGGGAGCGGAACTACTATAATTACTTGAAGAAGAATCCGACCGAGCTCCTCACTACAGGGAATATCGACTCTACCTATGTAAGCATCCGCCGCTGGAGACAATCGAAAGGGAAGAGCCAGGCAGAATACACCATTGGGAACTCCGGCTATGACATGCTCTCCATCTTCTACATCTTGCGCAATCAGGACTTCTCCAGAATGCCACGAGGCAAAGAGATGAGCTATGACATCTTTTCCGGCATCAAGAAAACCCGAATGTTTGCCAAATATATCGGCATGGAGACTTGCGAAATGCGCAATGGAAAGAAGTTTTCTTCATATCGTCTGGAACTCTATTTTAAGTCTAAAGATTCAGACCATACACCACTTCATGTATGGCTATCCACGGACCCTTCCCACAAACCTCTCAAAGTGATTATCCAGCTGAAACGCATCGGTTCTATTCAGGGCGAATTAGTACAATAAATACCGCCCTTATCAGTTCCCCCGGGCCTGAATCCAAAGAGACAGAAACAATCGTTTACAACTTAGACAAAATAATCACAAAAAGTGTTTTATCTGAGTGGCTTCTATTATAAATAGCATTAAAATTCAGCACTTTTAGGTTGTTTTTGCCCCTCAAAAAATCATATCTCGAAAAAAAACGTTATCTTTGCTTCTCAAACTTCCACAAAGAAAGTTTTTTATTTATGAAAGCCACAAAAATTCTCTTTATCAACACCGAAGTTGTCCCCTATATGCCGGACAGCAAAAAATCTATTATCGGACGTCAATTGGCACAGCGCACACAAGAAACTGGACACGAAATCAGAACTTTCATGCCCCGTTTTGGTTTAATCAATGAGCGACGTAACCAATTGCATGAAGTGATACGGCTTTCGGGAATGAACTTGATCATCAATGACACAGATCATCCGCTGATTATCAAAGTCTCTTCGATCCAATCGGCTCGCATGCAGGTTTACTTCATCGACAACGATGACTACTTTACCCGCCGAGCTACTTATGCGGATGCAGACGGTGTGGAGTTTGCAGATAATACAGAGCGAAGCCTCTTCTATGCCAGAGGTGTCATAGAGACCATCCGCAAATTGCGTTGGGTGCCGGATGTTGTGGTATGCCAAGGATGGTTTACTTCGATCGCTCCGATTTATATCAAGCGATGCTTCTCTGACGATCCATGCTTCCGCAGCGCTAAAGTGGTATTCTCGCTCTATGACGATGCATTCAAGACCCCCTTGGCTGATGATTTTGTTCGCATCATTATGCGTGATGGCATCACCAAAGAGGACGTCAAGGAGATCTCCGGCAAGACTCTGTCGCATGCCGATCTTTGCCGCTTTGCGTTAAAGTTTAGTGACGGACTGATCGTGAGCGAGCCAACGGCTGATCCGACAGTCATCCAACACGCAGAGCAACTCGGACTCCCCATCCTGCATCATCAGGAAGAGAATTATATCGAAGCTTATAACGAATTCTTCGAACAACTGATCCAATAATCTGTAATCTATCTATAACCCTTAACTCAAAAATAAATTGTCCGTTACACAGACTATTATGAAACATAACGTATTCCTGACCCTTGTGGCCGTGTTTGCCTGTTTCCACTTCATCTCTTGTAGCGACGAGATGGGAGAATTAGGTTCTTCCATTCAGCCCCCCAGCGACGGTATTACAATCAAAAGTACAAGTCTTCCGATAACCACCTCCACCGGCTATCGGGATTCGGTCTATGTTCGCACTGGTTATCCCCTTTTGGGCAATATAGCCGATCCGGTTTATGGCAATATCTCTGCCGGCTATCTCGCTCAGTTTTATGTCAATTCCAACTTTAGTTGGGATGCTTATAACTCCTCTGACTCCATCATCTTTAACCTTTTGCGCACTTCTGTTCCGAAGTCCTTGGGCTATGATTGGGAGGATTATCACTATACCCCATGGGATTCCCTTTGCGACAACCACTTAGACTCCATCACACTGCGCATCTATTATAATACGACAGCCTATGGAGATTCGCTGGCACCGATGATCGCTTCCGCTTATGAGTTGAACAAAGGCATCGACTTTGAAACACTCTCCAGTCAAGAGTTTTACAGCAATAACGATTTCTCAGATTACTACTCGGAAGAACATTTCTTAGGTTCTAAAGCCTACACATCTGCCAATCGTGAGCTTTCAGACTCCATCCGGGGAAGTAATGACTATATGCCCTACATAGAGATCAAACTCACCGATGACCTAAAAGATCGTTTCTTCCGGGCTGCCGTGGAGGCTTCTATCGCCAGAGACAAAAAGAATCCTCATCATGGAGAATTTACAGATGTATTTGAAGATATTGACACATTCAGACGCGAACTCTTCTCCGGAGTCTGCCTGAAAACGACATTCGGCGAGGGCAACTTGATGAAAGTCTATTACACTGCCATCTATTTCTTCTATCGCTCTTTCCACAAGTACGATGTAGATGGAACACTGCTTCGCAACGAAGATGACTCTGCTGACTCCACCTACATCACAAGCCATGTGAAGTATATCGCCGTTACTCCGGACGTTATCCAAATGAGCGGGTACAATTTTACTGACGAGAACAAGAGCGAACGTTTAGATCAGCCGGACACAACCTATATCACCTCCCCACAAGGATACTACACCATCGTGGACCTCCCCGTCGGCAAGATCATCAACACCATGATAGACGATCCACAGCGGAGCGCAGATGACAACACATACTTCCTCAATGGTGCCAACTTCTATCTGAAAGGCTACAAGGCCAATGGTGTCTTAATGAGTGCCAATCCTGCGCCTTATGTCTTGATGGTAGAACAAAGTGAGATGACCGAATTTTTCGAGAAAAGCATCTTGCCGGACAGCAAGACATCCTGCTATGCTGCCTATGTACAGGATAGTGTCACTAATCAACTATATTACTATAGTTTTGGCAACATTAACTCTGTCATCTTAGGACTGGCTGAGAAATATGGATGGTCTAAAGATGGTGACAAACGACTGGAAGACGACTTTACCGTGCCGATGGCCATCCTCCCGGTAGAATTGACCACCAATGCCGGTACATCCTCCAGCACCATCCTCTCTGTCTCCAACTATATCCTCCCGACCGCTGTTCGCCTTCGTCGAGGAGAAGGAACACAGAACTTACAGATGGTTTACACCTTTGAGAACTCCGGAATCCTGCAAAACGAAGAATAAAAAAGAAATTCCCCTCCCTCCTCGGGAAGGAACTGAAAAAAACATTGGAGGCTGCGACAGTTTAGTGACGCAGCCTCCTTTTTTAAATATCTAAAAAAGTGAAAAACATTAATATCTCCATATAGGGTAAGGATAATTATTGTCTTCACTATCTGCATCCAGATATTTAGATAAATTTTTCATTTGCTTTGAATTCTTGTTTTTAGGATTCAAAATAATAATCTTCATTCTTTCAACAAGAGTTGTAGCTGTTTTTTTATTTTGTTCTAAATCCTCATTACAAGCTGTACCACTTATAGCAACTCCAATTTTTTTACTGTCCCATTTGCCATCCCATCCGCTTCGGCTCTCAAACAAATTAGTTTTAACACGATAATATTTTCGAGGTCGAATTAATAAAAAAGCATAATCCGATCCCCCAGTCTGTAGTGTATAATGTAAAATAAAATGCGCTTGTTCAGGCTTGTCCACAACCGTCCAATAGCCCCACTCTGAGACTAATTCTTTTACTTTTTCTTGCCCGGCTTTATCAAAAGACAAAAGAGCATCAGTAGGAATATAAACACAATTACCTTTTTCGATAAGACATCCATGTATATCTTCTTCATTGATTATAGGGTATTGTTTTACATCTTCTTGTATCTGAGAAGAGGGAACAGATACCTCTGTTTGCTCAGAAGGAGCAGTCACTGATCGTCCGTCAGCAAATCTAACGACTAAAACACTATCTTTAGCAATGCGAAAGATGGGAGCATTAGCATCGGGGATAGTGGTATAAAAATAAAACTTCGCGCTTGTCTCTACGTTATAGGCAGTAATCGGATCGCCTTGTTTAGGGACAATCAGATCTTGAGCAAACATAGAGAAGGGTGAAAAACAAAACAATAAGAGAATGATTTTTAAAACTGTTTTCATAATACTATAAGAAGTTATAATCCATCATTTAAAAGACTGAATTAAGGAATGAAGAAAAGTTTTGGGAAATTATCATGCTCAAATAGAAGAAAAGATCTGATTATCAAGTTCCTCCCTCATTTTGCGGGTCAATTTCTTGACCACCTCCTCATAAGAGTGAACTATGAGCTCTCGAACCAAAGCATCATCGAGACGAGAGAGCCAATGCTGATTCCAATATTTCTTATTGAAATGCCACGCCGGTTCGATGGCAGAATATGTCTCTCGAAGGGTGATGGCTCGTTCGGCATCACACTTCAAGACCAATTTATCCGGCTCCCGTAAAGAGAGACAGGCAAACATCTTCCCCTTGACTTTAAAGACCAGCGTATCGTCTCCAAAAGGAAAGCCCTCCTCCACCGCCTTAAGAGAAAGGCAATAGAGGCGGGCAGACTCTATATCCATAAATCTAATATGATTAGAAGAAATAGGTAAGTGACACCTTATGAGTTTCTACCTTAGTTTTTGTTGCACTATCCCACAGACCTGCAGCAACGCTGCTCTTATAAGAATCACTGAGCGGCAATGAATAAGCATAAGAGATCTGTACATGATTGAGCAGGATCGCACCGATACCAAAGTTAGCACGCCATGAAGCAGACTTAACGTCCCAGCTACCGCCTTCAAGTTTCAGATCATCATTTAAAGCATAATCAAACTGAGGACCCATGTATGCGTAAGGTATAAATACCTTGGAGATGGCTGGCAACTGCAAGTCATAGCGAAGATTGATCGGGATAGAGAGATAATTAATATTATCTGATCCAGCACCCTCAACTTCCAATTTCTCCTGAGTGAAAAGGAAAGATCCATCCACGCCCAGATTAACCACCGGAATAGTTACCTTGGCAGAGAGACCGGCAAACCATCCGGTATTGTTTTTCGCACCATCAAGATCCAATTTGGAGACATTCAAACCACCGGTTACACCAAATCCAAAAGTCTTGGCAGTTGCAGGAGAAGCCACTAAAAGGGCAACCAAAACAAGGATTGAGGAAAAGATTTTCTTCATGTGAATAAAGGTTTTAAAGTTTAACATCGTTTCTATACTGTCCTAAGTCAAGGCCCATCCAAATAAGAAGAGTGGACCCGACCACGTATATTTCATTGATTATCGGAGACAAATGTATATATTTTAACTGATTTTACCACATTTATATCCTAAAAAGAAACAAAGAATGACAAAAATAGGTCGATTTGACACCCATACACCCCATCTGAAGTCTCATAAACGTCTCCGATTGAGCATTTATCCCTGAAGTGATCTGAATTTAGACAAATAGAGTGCTACTCCTTTACGGACAGACTCCAACCCAAACTCCTCCTCACGTAGAGCAGAAAGCGGTAACCACTGCAATGTCTCGACATCATCCATCGCCATTACATCCGGTCTTCCGGTCAAGTGAACCTCAAAAAAGAGATCGACCGTCCGGCAAACAATACCGGAAAAAGGATAACGATTAGGGAGAGAGAAAAGATATGACAAGTCCTCCCGATCCACTCGGATGCCGGTCTCCTCCAGGATTTCTCTGCACATAGCGGTCTCTGCATCTTCATCTAAATCGATAAAACCTCCGGGGAGATCCAGAGTCCCTTTAGCCGGATCATTAGCTCGTCGAGCCACTAAGATCTCTTTCCGATCATTAACAATGACCGCCACCGTTGCACCACGCGGATTAGTATAATAGGTAAAACCACACTCAGCACAACGACGTGCATTGACACGATACTCAGCAAAGTGAGAAGATCCGCAAAGCGGACAAAAGCGAAAATGGTATAACGGATTATTTTCTTGCATCATCATAATATCAGATTCTATAAAAGAGGGGCTGCATCAATACTATTGATTTGACACAGCCCCTCACTCTCTTTTACACCTATTATTATATTAGGAAAGGAAACGTTTCATCAGCGTTTCATAACCTTCTTACCGCCTTGCAGATAGAGTGTGCCTCGGAGGGCATCTCCGACAGACACTTTGCGACCATAAAGATCATAGATCGGAGCGTTTTGATCCGGATCAGAAACCGTAAGAGACTCGATGGCTGTCGTCTTTGCCACTTCAAAGGAGTATTTGCGAGTGTAAGGCGTACCCTCCATGCTGACAGTCAATGTTGCTTCTCCGAGTCCGGTCGGATAAGCATAGTCACCGATGATGGTCAATCCTCCCGTAGCTGTCCAGGTCACGACATCAGTCAAACCTAAACGAATCGGAGCAGTCACCGAAGTGATCTTCTCATCGAAATCCGGATATACAGGCACCATGCCATCGATGCAGTCGATCGGATAAAGATCGTTCTCTCCCAGCAAATAGGTGGCACAAGCCACAGCTGCAGTCTTCTTACCCAAGGTCAATAGGGTGTCTGACGTATTATCTAAAAGGAACGAGCGGAGCTGCGGATAGGTAGCCTCTGCCGAGCAGTCAAACTTATCTCCCATAGAGGCAGCCATCTCCGGAGAGGTGATCACCGAACGTTTGAGTCCTCCATTAAATCGTTGATCAAGGTCATAAACATAGGCTGCAGCATCTATGTCGAAATAGAGATTGGAGATGTCTGCACCATTGACAAAACGGAAGCCTCCGATATTACCGGCAGCAGAAATATCAAAATTATTGTAAACCTTACCGGCAGACCAGCAACGATGAGCCGAATAATCTATAGCCGGATAGCCGATGATGCCTGCAGCATCTTTCTGTGTCTCGATAGTACCCACATTGAAGCAGTCTTCTATTCGGGCAGCACCCTCACCGACGATACCTCCGGTGGCAGCATACTCATAACTATATTCAGGATCTTCCTCGTCAAAAACACGATTATTGATGATATGACCGGCATTCCAGCACTCGCTAACCAACACAGGGAAATCCACGGTCTGTCCGACAATACCGCCACCATAGAATCCGGTATGCATCGTGGTGTCTCCATCACTGATGATGAGTTTTCCGGTGTTCCAACAACGGTGGAAACTGGTGGTTGCATAAGAAGCCAATGCGGTTATACCTCCGACATTGACATTGTCAGCCTGCACTTGACCCATATTCCAGCAATCTACAAACTGAGCATTGGCATGAGCACAAATACCGGCAGCATAGTTAAATCCGCTATAAATCTTACCATAATTACCACATCGGTCAAACACGACATTGCCGGCAGCAGAAGTCATCGAGCAGATACCGGCGGCATATCCGGAAATGACATTGGATGAGCGGGTAGTAACGTTACCATAATTGACGCAATTCACATAGCGAGCGCCTTCACCGCTCCATCCGGTAAATCCGGCAGCATAATCATCCCAGCTATCGATGACACCATAGTTGGCGCAGTCTTGCAGCAAGCCTCCAAAGCGAATAGCAAAACCGGCAAGGTTTGAACCTCCATAGATGCGAGCCTCTGCCACATGGTTATAAACCTTACCATGATTCTCAGAGGAGAGGATCTGAACCGTATTAGGCTCAGCATAAATTACCATACCGGCACAGTACTCACTTCCAAAGACCGTAGCGCGGTTTACACAGTTACGGATAACTGCATTATCCAACATCGTTCCAACAAGTCCGGCACAATCTCGAGTATAAGACTGCACAGTGACAGAAGCACCTGTAGAACAATGATCCAGTGTACCATAGAGCACACCTACAAGACCGGCAATCTTGGCATAACCGATCACGCGACTCTCATCGACAACAAGATTCTTTAAGGTTCCTTTCGCTCCGACCGTACCAAACAAGCCCTTGTTTTGTGAAGCATCGACATTGCTGTTTTCGAGGATAAGGTCGATGTGAGAAAGAGTCTGGTTGTTACCATCCAATGTACCCTCAAAGCGAGTAGCACCGGAATACGGGATGACATACTTATAACCGGAGAAATCCAAAGGACGAGTCACTTTAAGGAACTTGCCCTCATAAGTGTCATTATTAACATTGACATACTCTGCAAAAGCCAGATAATCTTCGACAGATGTGATCAGATATGGATCGCTCTCCGTACCCTCTCCAGCCAATGCATAAACAGGCAATCTGCGCAAAGGCACTACCGTTGAGGCACTACCGGAAGTCATCAGCAAGGTGTCTCTCAGAGTTACCGAAGGCATGGCCGGAGCCGTAAGTGTACCCTCAGATCCGGACCAGGTCAAAGAGAATGGAGAAGATGCTCCCATAGCCAAAGCTGCAGTGCCATGCTCTATTTTGATCATCGTAAATCCGTATGCATTCTCACCACTATTGAATGTGAGATAGTTTTTCGCCCAGTCATGATTGATGTCCGCAAAACACTTCAACAGAGGATAACTGCCAAGCTCCTGCTGCCATACAGATGCATCAAGAGCAGCGACACTGCCGGAGATCAACTCGGCTGTAGTCAATGGAGAAACTCCGCTATAAGTATTGCCGGCAACATCTCCATAGGGACGCATCTGAGCATCATAAAACACCTGACTCATCGTCGGAGTGGCATTGGCTAAACATCCTACAATATTGGCAGCCTTGGATTCGTCTCCGGAGAGTACGGCACCGACATTATAAGAGGTCTCTACGTTGGTAACAAACATCGCATTATATACCTCTCCGATCAGACCGCCCACACTCTCAGGAGCCTTGATCGTACCTGTATTGAGACTGTTTTTAATCTGTGAACCACAGCAATAACCGATCAAACCACCCACCTGACGCTGTCCTGTGGCATTGAGAAGTGTATCGACAGAGGTCACATAGCCATCATTTTGACAACCAATCATAGATGAACGGAAGAAATAACCGGCGATACCGCCCACACGTGATGTTCCGCCGATGATCGTTCCGCCATTATAGCACTGCTCCACCTTGTGGTCTTTACCGGTACAGCCAACAATACCTCCGGCATGAGTCGAAAGAGATTTGACCGTAGCAAAGTTGCGGCAGTTATAGATATGTACATCAAGAGTAGTCTTGGTCATGGCAGCAAAGGCGGCCACATAAGAATCTCCGGAGAAAGAGCATGTCTCATCGATAGTAAGATTCTTGATCGAACCTCTTAACTCTCCGACTAAAGCCACGTAGTTAAGACTCGGATTAACCGACTCACTCGAAGACAACGGGCGGCCGGTAACCGGATCATAGCTGATACCCTCAATATGCAAGTTGGAGAGCTTGTGTCCGTCTCCGTCCAGGGTACCATCAAAGTGATAAGCATTGATCAAAATCTCTCCGGCATTCATACCCGTAGCGATACCCCGGAAAGTCGATCCGGTAAAGTCTATATCCTTTGTCACACGGAAATGGATTCCCTCAAAGTATTCCCCTGTCTGGACATAATCAGCAACCAACTCAAAGTCTGCAGCAGAAGAGAGCAAATAAGGCGATTTCTCAGTTCCTTCTCCCTGCCAGCCGTAGTCTTTCGCCTCAGGATAGACAAACTCAGAGCCATCAGTGAGCGTGATGGTCGAACTCTTGGTCAACCATTCACGACGCGGATATTGCGATGCGTTGTTGAAGCAGACAGACCAGGGATCGAAAGTCCACTCTTGAGCAGTACCCGTTCCCATGATGCTTCGGAAAAGGTTGATGCCGGTATATTCGCCGGACAAATTATAGGAAGCAAAAAACAGAGAGGCATAGCCAAAATAGTTGTTATAATAATAGAATGGTTGCTCTGCCTTGATCGAGAGATGACCTCCATGACGGACCTTAACCGAAATGGTTGCCTTACCGGCAAAGTTGATAATCGAAGCTGTCTCATTATCGGTATAAGCGACATGCACGCGGTATTCGTGATTTGCTCCATCGACGTCTGTAGTCTTCATCACCGCATTGGGGAGAATAAATTGTGTCCAGAGCATGTTGAGATTGGTCGGATAGTCCCAATATTCTCCTGACTCATCACTAAAAAGGGCAACACACTTCCACTCATCCAAAGTAATGATACCATTAGGCGAAATCGTACCGACCACAGGTGTCGGAACGCTGTCAGATGAGAAGATCAAGTCATAACTCTCTTGCACCTCTGTGCCATCTTCGAGCATGGTGGTAACTACTGCTGTGGTAAACTTCTGCGGCAGGAATGTGATCGTACGGGCATTCCAATCCACTCGACCTCCGATAGTCGATTTATAACCCTGAATGTTGGTTATGGTAATAGAGTCCTCTTGTGGGAAATTGATCGTCACCGGATCTGTCGTTGAATAATAACCCATCTCGGTGTACGTGTTTTCGATATATTCTCCCATAAGTTCGTCAGCAGACTGCGCCACAGCAGGAACAGCTACACACAAAACCAAAAGAGCCCATATACCTTTGAGTAAATAGTGCTTCATCGATGTAATAATTAAATTATAATTTGGTGTTATTGTTACTTTAATGCTACAATCTCCCGGGCAAAGCCAACTTCATGTCTTAATCTATATAATGACTTCAGATAAAAAAGAATACATACCCGACAGAACACAAAATAAAACTATTTCTGATGGGTGCAAAGATAATGATAATTACCGAATTAGTAAAACGAACTGCCATTTTTCCTTTTTGGGAGAGAAATATTTATGCCTTACGCACAGGTTTATCCTTATAAATGATGGCAAAAAATTATATTTTGATAATTAAAGATGGCAAATAGTCGGCTTTTTTATCTTTTTTCAAATAAAAAGACGAATATGTGCACAAACGTTTGCGCTGATTGAAAAGAAGCCATATCTTTGCATCGTGTTTTTCATGGTATTAGATTTAAGGTAATGGGAACGGGACGTCGTGACGACGTTCCGTTCTGTGTTTATTGAGGGATATTTTAGTTGAGGGATTGAAGATTTTTGGTGCTTCGCCCTGCGATGGCTGATGACTCGTGGACTTCGTCCGCTATGGCAGATGGCTATGTTTTCAGTTTTAACCCAAATTGGTCATTAGATTTGGCCGTCTAATGACCGATTAAGGGTCGTTGTTGATGTCGGAAACCTAAAATATACAAATTGTCAAATGCTTTAGTTTTCAGTGAATTTCGAATAAGACTTATTGGGTCAATTTACACGACGCCGCCGTGTAACGTGTATGACGCCGCCGTGTAACATCACGCGACCGCTTGACATAAAATCATACACTGCTATCATGCTTTTATCATACACCCATAAAAGTAATTCTTGTGTAACATAAACCCAAATCGGTCATTAGAGATTTTATTACATTTTCTAATAACCAATTTGGGATAAACTTTTAAACCACAAAACCAATAATAAAAAGCGAAAAAACTATATGACTTTCTCTCCAAAAGGAAGTAATAAATCCATTGCCTTTTTCCAATTCATATTATTTATACGATGCATTTATCTTTCGCCTCTTTTATCTCCGTGTTATCCTTTCTTCTTAATCCCCAATCCATCAAAAGCTACTCAAGGTCTTTGGAACGATTTTTTGGGGAGACTATCTAAACCAGGTCGATCACCTGAAGATCTTTAATGTCTCCGGCATCAAGAGAGAAACGCATAAGAGTACGCACCTGTTGTTGTCCATATTTACCTGCTGCACCGGGATTGAGTACGAGCATATGCAAATTGCGATCATACATCACCTTTAATATATGACTATGTCCACAGACAAGAAGTTTGGGAGGATTGATCTGGAGCGAAGGATAGATCTCTCGGGAGTATCTGCCGGGATAACCTCCGATATGAGTCAACCAAACAGAGACCCCTTCCAAGGTAAATTTCCAATCTTTTGGGAAACGGAGACGCATCTCTTGTCCATCGGCATTACCATAGACAAAGCGAATCGGCTTGACAGCCTGTATCCGATCGGCAATTTCTTCGGAGACAATATCTCCGGCATGCCACACCTCATCACATTCCTCAAAATATTTCAGATAACGGTCATCCCAAAATCCATGGGTATCTGATAATAGTCCAATACGTTTCACTTTTTTACCTTTTTATAATAGAGAGAGGACCGAGCAAACCGGCAGGAAGCAAAGTGTCACCGGGCAAACGATAACGGGCATTGGTCTTTATCCCCGCAAACGGGGCTTTACCTTTATCTGCTCCTCGCAGGGCATTTGCCCACGTATTGGTCACCTCGATCATTAGAAGATTGGTATCTTCTTTCAACATATCGGTGATTTCGACTTCATAAGGCGGAGTCCAGGCGACCCCACACTCCTTACCATTGACATACACCGTAGCGACATCATGCACCTCTCCAAGGTGTAGGAAATATTTTGCATCAGGATCCGGGGCAAATTCAAATTGATTAAGATAGGTGGCGCGTCCGGAGAAATATCGGATCGACTCATCCGAATGACCGGCCCAGTCGAAAAGATCCGTAACATCCACTTCCCGTTGAGCCTCTTTAAACACGACATTCCATCGTCCACTGAGCGTCAAAAGTTGCCTCTCCTCCGTAGTTTTCAGGACGGGAATATCCGGAGTAGGTTGCACCGGGAAAACGACAAACATCGAACCTCCCGCATCCAAACTCAAAGAGACCTCAACACGACCCTCTTTCTCCTCAAAATGCTCCGGACGATAGATCTTGCCGGCAGTAGCGTCCCACAATTCCGGAGATCTGCCATAAGTATCTCTGAACGAAGCAGTAAAAGAGTATGCAGAGTCTTTCTGATTAGATATGAAATAGATCTCCATATCTCGACCGGAACGATGTGTCCAAGCGATGTCCTCAGGAACCTCCACATCTCTCGGAAGCCCTAACGCAGAGAAATCTTCTGCTGTGTAAGGAAGGGCAGGAACGATCATCCCACTCTGACGGAGCATTTCCAGTTTCTTTTGTGTCTCCTCTGTAAGGGTGCAGGGAGCAGGATTCATCGGTCGCGCACCGGGAACGACCACTACCCGATAAGCAGCTCCTCCCGGGAGCGTCATGCGTCCATCTGCAGCTGTTGCCTGAGCGAGTACATCCGGATTAAATGTGTCATAGGCATATCCTCTCAATGGGTTGATCCAGTCTTCGGGATCAGCCATATTGGCAGAGTGTTTTACCCCGACAGGACGCGTGCGTAGCGGTTGTCCCTCATTGGCCAAACGATGTTGTTCGGCTGCGACACGTGCCTCGCCAAACAGACCGGGCAATGTGGAAACCAGACGTTCAGGAAGGATGGCTCTTCGGGGCATCTCCTCTCCGGTATAAACAGCTATGTCCACCACAGGTCTGCCGTACTGCAATAAGACTTGACATCGAGTGGCATAATCGACAAAAGCTTTACCCTCGCGCCACCAGGTCTGCGATGGTTGGAAGAAAAGTCCGATACCGTCCAGTGTCATACCGGGACGCACATTGGGATCCGGATTGTGCGTGAAAACGTGAAAAAATAGTTTATTGATGCCTAAAGCATAATTACGATCCAGCAGCGGCTTGATCATGGCGGGAGTTTCGTCCCAAACCCCTCTCACCTCTGTAAACCCTTCTGCCTGAATGATCTGCTTGCCATAGATATGGGCGCCGCTGATGGCATCGAGCATATCATTGGGTTTGTCATGTGTCGGGCTGTTGAGCCAATATTCTCCCATCGGGAGATCCACTTTCTGATAGTGTGCCAACCCATCACTTACCATCGTCGGACAAACACATTCGGCACTAAATCGACAGTCATATTCTTTTGCACACTCAGCCATGACATCATAAAAGACATCTACAACAAGTTCTCCGATGGTGGTTCTGACATCACGTAAGATTTTTTCACTCTGTGCGGCACTCTCCATCGGGATACCCACCATAAGTGGAAGATAAGGCATCAGATCATAACCGCGACGCTGTCTGAACTCCTCTGCAAAATTATCGCTCCAGTTTTGACTTCCGCACTCCCAACTATCCACGTGCATGTATTTGAGCACCTTTTTTGCTAAAGAGATATCGGTCTTTTGAAATGTCTCTGCAAACCAATGATCAAACTGTTTTCTTACCGCCTGGCGTGAAAACTTATCACATTCGAGCCCTTTTCCGTCTCCTCCGGTAGCATTGGTGTGTCCGGTCGAAGTGTGTCCGATGCGGACAATACGCCATCGCCCCTGAGGAAGATCTGTAGTCAATGTCCCCTCAGGAGAGACTTCCAATCTCAATGTTTCACTAAGCGGGATATATTCCTCTTCGGGCAGTTCGGTCGTGGGCTGAGCCACTCTCCACACCAGTCCGGCTTTCCCCTCCCACTGATGTATGCGCGGGGCGGTATGCAGATGGAGACGTTTGATTTTCAAGTCGGGTTTCCACTTGGCAGCATCCAGATCTTCGCTTCCCGGTTCGCTCCCAGCCGGAGTCCATGTAAAACGGAAAATGCGGGCAGTGGTGGGAGGAATGGCGTGTGTATTGGCATACTCATAGTTTTGCCAACCTTGTCGAGCAGGGACCAATTGTTTTACCTCTTTGAAATTCTTTCCATCTGAACTGACAGAGAGTTTCATGCGGTGCACCTGATAGAGATTGCCATTGGCTTCTACCTCTATGTTACGGACAGTCACTGGTCGATCAAAGGTATAATCAATGTAACAAGGGAACGAAGATCTGATTACCCCCTTTTCATCTATATTGACTGCCTTTTGCGGATTAGCTTTCCATGATTGATCCAGATTGCCACAAGTCACTCGGGGCGAGAGAGGTGTGTCATCCGGTTGTCTCTCATAAGGGATGGCATAAACGGCAATGTCCCGATAAAAACTCTCTGCTCCTACGGGGCAAGGCAGCCGAAGGTCTTTCAGACCACCACCTTCGACAACCGTATCTGCACTGACCACTTTCTGCATCGACTCCTCCGGAGAGATCCATGGACCACCTGCCAGAGCAAATCCATCACAGATGTGCATACCGAGCTTCAGACCGAGACGATCAGCCTCTTGCATACTGAAGCGCACCATCTCCCACCACTCATCGGAGAGTTGTCTGACAGTACCGCCCCACTCCTTACCTTGCTCGATGCTCCGGATTGGCATCAGATAGGCTCCGCCCAATCCGGCATCTCGCATCGCCTCCAGATCGGTCGTGATTCCCTCCTGGGTGATATTTCCATACATCCAGTACCAGAATGTCCAGGGTTTGGCCTCCTCATGGGGTGTTTTAAATCGGGCTACCATCTCTTCAGACGAAGGTTCTTCTCCCTGTCCGGGAGCACAAGAGTAGAGGCTAAGAATCGCCCACAACGAAAGGAAAAGAATGCAGAGTTGCTTGGTTTTCATCTGTGTCGCTTATTATCTTTTCAGATTATTGAAATCGGCCAATAGAACGTCATGTCGCAATTATATTACTCGAATTTGAGCACAAGGCTTGCCGTATAATTTCCTTCTGCCCAATGAGCTTGAGAAGAAGGTCCGACAAGGTCGGTCGTATTTACCTTGTTACGCACAGGAGGTATGACATGCAGGAGGCTGATTCCTGTCTCCGGCAAAGTATAAAGCAACTGGTCACGACCATCTTTCGGCTGATATACACCGATATATGTGCTGCCGGAAGGATTAGCATCAGGTGCTGTACGATTGCCGATATGGATGCTTCCCTCGCTCGTGCGGAGGGTCATCCAAGAAACATTGGCAAAATATCCCTTAAACTCCGGATAAGTAAAGCTCTCGCCCGGTATCGGATCATTATATTCGTTCTCCCAAAGACCGATCTGTGGCCCATGGAGACGGTTTTGCCAAACGCGATAGGGACCATCACCCACCCAACGCTTGTGTTCCACTTTACTCTCCGGATAGTCAAACATGATACCCATCAGATCTACCACACCGGCGAAATTGTAGGCGACATCCACCTCTGCAACACCATCCGAACCGATCACCCAACGGACACTATCCAATGAGCCCAAACGATAACGAGCAGTCAAAGTGATCGCTGACTCTGCTTCGCTCACGCTGAATCCGGTAAACTTGCCGGCATCGTCAAACGTGGTGTATTGAGTCTTTTTCTTTTCGGCATCCTTATCATCGTGGTTATAGAATTGATCCATCGAACGATCCGAACGTTTGGCAGCGACAAAGCGCGGACCTCCCTGGAGAGAGATAGAACGTCCGGAGACTTTCACACCTTGCAGCAGACCGGTCTGTGCATCGAAAAGATAAGTACGTCCACCGGCTTCGATGCTCCACTGCTTCTCTTCCTTGACAAGTTTGGGTGCAGCTCCGGCATCTTTGGTCGCTGCAGAGAGAGCAACAGAGGACAAGGGCCATGCCCAGGTCATAATCTCCTCTTTGTCTCCGTCGATAACTGTAACGCGAAGAGCATTGGCTCCCTTAGTAGCAGCAGGAAGGGTAAGTTTGCCGGATGCGTGAGGAGCGACGTCTTTACCTTTGAGGGTACCGGACTTCAACACTCGCACATCATCACGGGTTGCCATAGCAGGGAGTTGGATAAATTCGTAACGGAAATTGCATGTATTGAGATTGCGGAAATCATAGCGGTTTTCCACATCAAAGGTAATCTCTTTGTCACCCCACTCCGGACGAAGCAACTGCACCGGACACCACACTTCGCGGATGGTCCAATAACTGCCCTCCTTCTCATGATGCGGTCCGACGATACCGTCTGCCCCATAATTTCCAACATTATCTATAAAGCCGTCCATATCAACACGCTTAACCCCTTCATCGGCGAGCACCCAAAGGAAACCTCCGATGCAGCGAGGATGTTTGCGCATCATCTCCCAGTAATCATAGAGACCGGCTCCGTGACCACCATCATAAAGGCCATGGAGGAACTCTGTCGGCATAAAGATTTCAGGGAGACGCATATAGTTCTGACTCTCTCCATAAGAGCGATAGTGCATGGTCTCATAGCCTCCGAAGTTGCCTTGCGGGTGCAACACAGGACGACGCTGAGGGTCATACTTATGAAACTCTCCATCGAGTTCCGTATTCCACCCTTTTTCGTTACCATTGCTCCACCAAATCACAGAGGGATGATTCACATCGCGTGTCACCATCTCCTTGACCAGTTTCTGTCCGACGATGGTCTCATGTTTGCCATGCCATCCGGTCAATTCGTTCATCACATAAAGTCCGAGACTGTCACAAGCATCCAAAAATTCCGGATCAGCAGGATAGTGGCTGAGACGGACGGAGTTCATGTTCATAGACTTGATCAAAAGGACGTCCTCGATGTTCTTCTCCGGACTGAGCGTACGTCCGGATTCCGGACGGAAGCTGTGTCGGTTGACACCGCGGATATTCACCCGCACACCATTGATGTAGAGACCATCACTCTCCCGCGTCTCAATCGTGCGGAATCCGAATTTCTCGTTTTCACAATGCAAAAGATCTCCTTGGGCATCCAAAAGAGAGAAACGAGCGGTGTAACGATGTGGAGTCTCAGCAGTCCATAAAGAGGCATTTTTTACAATCAGATCAACCTCTGCCGAAGATCCGCCGGGGCGAACGGGAGTACGGTGAGATGCCACCTTTTTCCCTTTTTCGTCGATAATTTCAGTCAAGATGACAGCTCCCTCAATAGCCCGGTTAAGCTCTACTTGCGCCTTAAAACGACCATGCATATCTGCATCGATGGCAACGTGAGCGACGTTTAATGCCGGTTTCGAACGCATAAACACCGGACGATAGATACCACCGAAGTTCCAGTAGTCTGCACGACGTTCGGAGAGATTCACTCCGGCGTTGGTGCTCTCTTTAGAGACAGTTACCTCCAGGACATTCTTCTTATCACCCGTAAAAACTCGGTCTGAAACGTCATAGATGAAACGATAGAAACCGCCTTGGTGCATGGTGCCCGCTTTGCGTCCATTGATTTTCACCTCGGCATCGGTCATGACAGCCTCAAAGATAAGTTCCACTTGCCGACCATTCCATGCTGCAGGAAGGTTAAATTCATAGCGATACATACCTTTTTCGTCAGCTATCCCCTCCGGGAATGCCTTACCATAAAATTTCATACCATACTGGTAAGTACCAAAACCCTGCAACTCCCAGCAAGAGGGAACACCGATCTTGGTCCATTTTCCGGAATTGTTACCTCCCGTACAGTAAAAATCCCATTCCACCATATCGTCACAGCCACGTCCGGAGAGATAAACCTGCTCGGTGAGGCGTGATGCAGATTGGGCAAACAGTGTGGACGATGTCGCACACAAAAGAGCAAAAAAAGATAGGATGTTTTTCATTATGATTTGTGTGTTTTAAGTTTCGCATTTCACTCGGGCAAACCTCAACCTCCGGAGATACAATTCGTTCAAATCTTTTGGCTGCCATAATTCTGAGAGACAAATATATCTGTTTTTCATGGAAGGGACAAATTTTTACCTCTTTTTTCATATATTTTGATTATTTTGGCTTTCGCAGATGATGTTTCCCATCTTTTCACTATCTTTGTGCCGACTTTTGACGTCAAGCCATAGGATGAGGATCGAGAGAGGTGAAATGCCAAGAGACATAGCCATCAGCCATCGCAGGGCGCAGCCAAGTGCCATCGCCAAAAGCCATCGCAGGGCTTCACCCTTCATCCCGCGAAGCTCATGACTAACGGGAATAACCCATCAACCAATAAACCAATTAAAAAAACCACAGATAATATATTATGGAATATAGTTTTAGAGAGATTGAGCCTAAATGGCGCAACTATTGGGTCAATAATGAGACTTATCGGGTAGAGATTGACCCGGCCCGACCAAAGTTTTATGTATTGGATATGTTCCCCTACCCTTCGGGAGCCGGTCTTCATGTCGGTCATCCACTCGGCTATATTGCATCGGATATCTATGCTCGATATAAACGACTCAATGGCTTCAATGTCCTCCACCCGATGGGCTATGATGCCTATGGTCTGCCGGCAGAGCAGTATGCGATACAGACAGGTCAGCATCCTGCCATAACGACGACACAAAACATTGCCCGTTATCGGGAACAATTGGATAAAATTGGTTTTTCTTTCGACTGGAGCCGCGAGGTGCGCACTTGCGAACCGGACTATTATCACTGGACACAATGGGCGTTCTCCCGGATGTTTGAAAGCTATTATGACACCCGCAAAGACCTGGCTGCACCCATCGCCGACCTCGTAAGTCACTTTAAGCAGCACGGCTCAGAAGGAGTGGAAGCAGCTTGCGGTAAGGAGATGTCTTTTAGCGCCGAAGAATGGAAAGCCATGAGTGAGAAAGAGCAACAACAAGTGTTGATGAACTATCGCTTGGCTTATCTCGGTGACACGATGGTCAATTGGTGTCCGCAGCTCGGCACAGTGCTTGCCAACGACGAGGTGGTCGGCGGAGTCTCTGAGCGTGGCGGTTATCCGGTGGAGCAGAAACTGATGCGTCAGTGGTGTCTCCGTGTCTCTGCCTATGCCCAACGTCTCCTCGACGGACTGGACAAGATCGACTGGAGCGACTCCATCAAGGAGACACAGCGTAACTGGATCGGTCGCAGCGAGGGAACAGAGATGCAGTTTAAGGTGAAAGACATGGATTTGGACTTCACCATCTTCACAACACGAGCAGACACTATTTTTGGTGTCACCTTTATGGTCCTTGCCCCGGAAAGCATCTATGTGGACAAAGTAACCACCGCTGAGAAACGCACAGAAGTGGAGGCTTACCTCGATGCCATCAAGCATAAGACTGAGCGCGAACGTCAGGCTGCTCACACCGTGACCGGTGTCTTCACCGGCGCCTATGCCATCAACCCATTGACCGGCAATGAGATCCCGATTTGGGTCTCCGAATATGTGCTTTCCAGCTACGGCACCGGAGCCATCATGGCTGTACCTGCCCATGACAGCCGTGACTATGCCTTCGCCAAGCACTTTAACCTCCCGATCATCCCCCTGATCGAAGGAGCAGATGTGAGCGAGAGCAGCTTTGACGCCAAAGAGGGCATCATGATCAATTCGGCCAACGCCGAATTCTCTCTCAACGGACTCACTGTGACTGAGAGCATCGCAGCGACCAAACAATATGTGACCCAAAAAGGATTGGGCCGCGTCAAAGTGAACTATCGTCTGCGCGATGCCATCTTCAGCCGTCAGCGCTATTGGGGCGAGCCATTCCCGGTCTATTATAAAGATGAAATGCCCTATATGATCCCGGCAGACCGCATGCCACTGACCCTCCCGGAGGTAAGTGAATTTAAGCCGACAGAGAGCGGCGAACCGCCTCTCGGACATGCCACCCATTGGGCTTGGGATGAGGTAAAAGGCGAGGTTGTCGATAAGGCATTGATCGACCACAAGACCATATTCCCGCTGGAACTCTGTACGATGCCGGGCTTTGCCGGATCATCAGCCTACTATCTCCGCTATATGGATGCCCATAACAGCACAGGGTTGGTGAGCCGTGAGGCCAACGACTACTGGCAGTCTGTCGATCTCTATCTCGGCGGATCCGAACATGCCACAGGTCACCTCATCTACAGCCGCTTCTGGAATAAATTCCTCTACGACCTCGGTGTAGTCTGCTGTGACGAGCCGTTTAAAAAGCTTGTCAACCAGGGCATGATCCAGGGTCGCAGCAACTTTGTCTATCGCATCAAGGAGACCAATACCTTTGTCTCCCTCCACCTCAAAGATCAATATGAGACCACCCCGATCCATGTCGATGTCAACATCGTCAAGGGTGATGTCCTGGACATCGAAGCATTTAAGGCATGGCGCGAAGAGTATGCCTCTGCAGAGTTCATCCTCGAGGAGGGTCGTTACATCTGTGGCTGGGCTGTCGAAAAGATGTCCAAGTCCATGTTTAACGTTGTCAACCCCGATGTCATCGTAGAGAAATATGGAGCCGATACACTCCGCATCTATGAGATGTTCCTCGGACCCATCGAGCAGAGCAAACCTTGGGACACAGCCGGCATCGATGGATCTCATCGTTTCCTCAAAAAACTCTGGGGACTCTATTTCCGTGGCGATGACGTAGCTGTCACTGACGCAGCTCCCGGTGCAGAATCGCTCAAGACACTCCATAAACTCATCAAGAAAGTGACCGGAGACATTGAGACCTTCTCTTACAACACTGCCATCTCCGCCTTCATGATCGCTGTCGGCGAACTGCAGCAACAGAAGTGCACATCACGCAGCATCCTCGAACCGCTGGTAGTACTGATTGCCCCATTTGCACCCCACATCGCAGAGGAACTCTGGCAGGGCGTTTTGGGACATGACACCACAGTATGTGATGCCGAGTGGCCAAAATTTGAAGAGAAATACTTAGTCGAAAGCACAGTCACTTATCCCGTATCATTCGGAGGTAAAGTCCGCTTCAAGGTACAACTCCCTGCAGACATGACTCCGGCTGACGTCGAAAAAACGGTTTTGGCTCATGAGGAAGCTGCCCGATGGATGGGCGACAAGACACCCAAGAAAGTCATCGTAGTTCCCGGACGCATCGTAAATATCGTACTTTAATATGGTTGAAGAGTTGAGAGATTAGAGCAAAGAGAAGCCATAATCCATAGCAAGGCGCAGCCCATAAACCCCTCAACTCCTCAACCCCTCAACCAACCACCAACCATGTCCAACTTTTCAACCGTAGTGAAGAAGCGTGCCATGCACCAGCAAGTCAAGGACTTGATCTTCATCTTTTTGGGTATCACCATCTATGCCGTCGGCTATTGCGCCTTCATCCTCCCCGAACAGGTAGTCATGGGAGGAGTATCGGGTATTGCCTCACTCATCTATTATGCAGTCGGCATCAACCCAGCCATCACCATCTGGGGGCTCAATGCCATGATGTTGCTCATTGCCTATCGTTGGCTCAACAAGCAATTCACCCTGCGCACCATCATCGGCGTCTCCATGCTCTCGGTCATGGTGGCAGTCATGAAATACGTATTTGAACTCTACCCCATCATCACTGCCGGACAAGACAAATTCATGCATGTCATCATTGGTGCCATGATGGGCGGAGCCGGACTCGGCATCGTCTTTGCGCACAATGGTAGCACAGGAGGCACAGACATCATCGTTGCCCTGATGACCAAATTCTTCCGCATGAGTTTCGGCCGTGCCATGCAGTGTGTCGATATCTGCATCATCTGCTCCTCCTACATCCTCTATCACAGCATGGAGGTGATCGTCTATGGTGTTGCCTTCACCCTCATCGCCAGCTTCATGTGTGACTATGTCATCAATGGTACCCGTCAGACCGTACAGTTCCTCATCATCTCCAAGCGTTATGTGGAGATTGCCGACGCTGTCAATAACGTCAAGAAACGCGGTGTCACCGTCCTGGACGGACAGGGATGGTACTCCAAACAGGAAGTCAAAGTGCTGATGGTCTTGGCTCGCAAATATGAGACACAAGACATCTTTAATATCGTCAAAAGCATCGACCCCAACGCACTGGTTTCCCAGTCCTTCTGCCATGGAGTCTTCGGCGAAGGTTTCGACAAGATCAAATAAGCATCACCCTTAACATAATCACATAATAGCGAGGATAGAGCATATCTGTCTTCGCTATATTTGTTTTATTGTTGTCCGATAAAAGTTGGTATCAAAAATTTTATCTATTATAATCGAATTATTCTATCTTAAAAGCCATCACCATAGCCTCAACTCTTCAACCTCTAAACCCATAAACCAACAACCACAATCGTTAAAAAATCTTTAACTCTCTTGACATCGGCTCTCTGGCATCGTATCTTTGCATTAAGGCTAACCCCTCCATGAGTTAAGAAAAGAGGAAGAGGGAAAAGACAGGGTAAAACTCAAAACCCCTCAACACTTCAACCTTTCAACCACAAAACTCCTAAACCAATAAATCCCTAAACCAAAGCTGCCATAGACATCAGCCATGAGCCGCAATATAAGTATAGCGAAGATAGATCTTTCTATCCTCGCTATACTTGTTTTATAACTCATTTATTTTCAGCACTCTACACCTACCATCTTCACTCAATGCGCCCACCCTCATTATTAAACGCGCGTACCCTCGTTGCAACATGAGCGTACCCTCGTTGTGTCATAAGCGTACCCTCGTTAAATCACGCGTCGAGTCTCGTAGCAGAAGAACGCCCGCTCTTGGAACTACCGAAACTCCCCCAATCGTTCCAAATTTTTATACAAACAAACCCTAAAAACTACACCTTGCACATAAGGTTTTTATCTCTTTTCCGGATTCCTCAAAACGCTTTTCGTTATTAAGGTCCATCACCATAATGTTAAAATCACCTCATGCGTCACGCGCCCTATCTTGCCATACACAGATTACATTTATCCGTTAATTTCTACTAAAAAACGAACTCTCTTTCCGCCCCCTCAAAAAAACAAAAAGAGAAAAAACGGGTATAAACCTTATCCGTCTGATGCTACATTATTGAAAAGAACGCTTTTTCTGAGTGCAATGGGAACTATTTATTTTGAAATGGATGTAATTTATGAATCAAAATGTCGATAACCTCAAATTGGCTACCGACATTTTCATTAAGGGTTTAGTTTATTCGAATACTACCTTTGGTGAATCAAATTTCCTTTGGTATCGAGTAATTTGAGTCACTCATTTCATCATTATTCTGTTCTAACAAGGTCTTTGTTATTGTTTACATTGGCCGTAAGATACATTACAAAGCAGAGGAGCAAGAAGAGTACTACTGAGCCTGCAAGCAGTGCATAAGTCTCCATTTGAAGCAATATATAGTTCAAAGCATAAACCACCGCAACAAACCCTCCAAGTACATAAGCACTACGGCTCTTCAAGATAGCTCGGAAATAGAACATCAAGGCTCCTGTTGTCATCAAAGCGGCAATTATATACGCTATGCCAAAGGTCATAAACTCGGAGAATGCTACTAACAGAGAGTAGAATAAAACAAGTGAAAGACCTATTACAGCGTATTGAATAGGATTAATTTCCTTGCGGGTCAGGAACTCCACGAACAAGCCTGCAACGAAGACAAGGACGATAATAAGCATTCCATACTTTGCCGAACGCATAGACTGCTGATAAGGATTAGCAGGATCTACGAACTTAACTCCCATATTGTCCCATATCGAAATATTGAAGCTTGACACGTTCCAAGTGGCATTGAATCCATCGTCAGAAACCTCTCTGGTATTTGGCAACATCGCCCCCTGAAAACTTGGATGGGGATAAGATGAACTTATTGATACCGTAGTATTTCCATCTTTTGAAGGATTAAAGGAGAGCGATTCTGTACCTTTCAAGTCAAAGGAAAATGCAAAATCAATGATATCGCCAGCCTTTGCACCTTCAGGGAATACGACCTCTGCAACAAACTCCTCCGACTTACGGTGAAGTTCAAAGGATCTACCGCCAAAAGTCAGTTGTGACGGATTACTGAAACCCTTAATATCAGTCACCTTGAGGCGGAATTCATTATCTCTTGCAACCACTGATATCTCAGTAATTGGCAGCTTTCCACATATCTTAACCTTAGAGTTGTAGACAATCACATCATAAATAGAGCGATGCAGCATATCGGTTACAACATCAGCAGTATAATCTACCTGTGAGCAATAGGAATAATAATCCTCCACATGAGTTTGTTTGCCACTTGGTTCAATCTCTACATACGACAGCAAATAAGGAGCAAAAACGGTTTGAGGCTTAGCATAAGAGTTTGCCACCTCTATCGTAACAGAATCTTTAGTCTGTTCACGGTCTTCTATTACACCCTCAATCTTTGCTAAAGGGATCAGCAAAAGAAGTGAAATAACTGCAACGAGGCAGATTTTAATCGCTGAGCGTATTGCGTTTGAATTTAGATTTGTTTTCATATCGTTTTTTTCTATTGTTAAACTATTTTTCCTCATCAAAGAAGTTCTCTTTAGCTTCCTCTGCACCGAAATCAGGAGCAGCCATACATGAATAAAGAAGCTCGCGGCTTCTACCTAAATGCCGGACTTCCACGCACACCGACCAATATTATATTAAATCTCAATGTGTTGGAGATTGAAATTGATGCCGCAACAGCCTCTACATCCTGATTTGCGCCGATATAGGCGAATAACCGGCCTTTGAGCTTATCAACAAGGGCCTTAATAGCGTTGTCACAAAAAGTCCTTTTAGTAGCAAATGCTCCCATAGAATAAGTTATTAGTTTACTACAAAAGAGTGTATATACACATAAAATCTATCTGTTAAATAAATTTTTTTTACGGCCTACTTAACATTTGCTAAAAATTAACCCCAAAATCGGTTGTTCATTAGATTTTAGTATGTTTGTCATATTATTTTTAGAAGGGTTCTTATATGTTTTGAATGAATATAGCGGACTATATAAACAAAAAAATAAGAAAGTACAATCACACATCAATAAACCAGCACACGTATGGCGACAATAAAAGTAAAATTACGACCTTCAACAGTAGTAGGACGTGCAGGCACAATATTTTATATCGTTTCTCATCGTAAAACAATACGCCTTATAACGACAAAAATAAAATTGCACCCTATCGAATGGGATTCGACACAAGGGCAAGTTATCAAAAGTGTTTCTAACAGTCAGATGATTCAGAATCGCATTGATAGTGATATTGCTCTTATTAATCGAATTATCAAAGACCTTAATCAAAGCGGTGAAATTTATTCCGTAGAAGATATTGTCAAACGTTATAAGTCTCCTAAATGTCATGAATTAGTCTTGGATTTTATGCAAAATCAAATTCAAATGATGAAAAAAGCCAACCGTTTTGGCACAGCGCTGAATTATGAGAAAACTCGAAAAAACTTTGCTGAATTTATAGGAAAAATAAATCTTCCATTTACGGCAATAACAGAACAACTTATAAACGACTATAACACCTTCCTTATCCAGCGAGGAATGGTAAGAAATTCTATCTCCTTTTATATGCGTATAATGCGTGCAGTTTACAACAAGGCTGTCAAACAAAAATTAGTTGAGCAATCACACCCATTTACAGAAGTTTACACAGGGATAGACCACACTCGCAAACGAGCGGTTCCGGAGTCTGTTATTACACAATTATACAAACTAAATTTAGTTACAGGAACACCTCTTGCCCTTGCGAGGGATATATTCATTTTCAGTTTCTGTACGCGAGGAATGGCTTTCGTCGATATCGCATATCTGAAAAAAGAGAACATTCAGAATGGGATGATATGTTATGCTCGCCGTAAGACAATGCAAACCCTCTGTATTAGAATAGAACCGAGCATACAAAAAATCATTGATCGATACTCGACCACATTATCGCCCTATATATTCCCGATATTGTCATCCTTGGAAACAAAAGAAGCATATGAAGAATATCAAGCCGCAATCAACAACTATAATCGATTGCTAAGACAGTTATCGAAAATATTACCGGGTAATTTCAAACTGACTTCATATACCTCCCGACACAGCTGGGCCACAACAGCAAGAAACCACAATGTGCCCATCTCTGTCATCAGTGCAGGCATGGGACATTCCTCAGAAAAGACCACTCAGATTTATTTGGCAATGCTGGAAAATACGATAATAGATGATGCCAATCAAGGAATAATAAAGTCAATATTAGAGTAGTTCCACAAAAGAACTATGATATATTGATAATACCTTGATTAAGAAATACATATAATTATTCAACTTAATTCTTTATATCTTTTTAATCAAAGTAAGTAATTTACAATGGAGATAATTGATCTTGCTAAAAATTAAAGAGTTTCTATACTGTTCTGAATATAAGTATCATTCAAACATCCATTTTATTTCTAAAAAACATCCTATTTTTATTCTTTATTTTGAAAATTTTAATATATTTGCATCAAATATCATAGTTCTTTTGTGGAACTATGATTATGAATAAACTCTATTTACTATAAACAAGGTAGCAGAGTAGTATTATAACGTTCGTAAAGAAAAGATTCGTTTGTCAATGGGACAAACGACTGCGAAGCATACACAAAACGTTGGGTAACAAGTCTCGTTCAGATGAAATGCGTGAAAACGATGAATAGTTTTGAAAGAGAATTTAGTTATATCGAAGAGAATAAGCCTGTTGACGATATAAAAATAAATGTATATGCTTGTGTAAGTGTAGAAAGGAATTATTTTAATGTATCGCTCTTATGAACATTAAATATTTGATTAATAAATGGTTAGGAAGTGGATTATGGTGGCAAATACTATTTTTCACATTAGTCAATTTGGGTGTATTTTTACTTTGCATGGGTGTTTATCTGTGTCTTAAAACACCGGATTCAGAGCTCGGAATATGGGCCGCTATTCGACTGTTTTTAGATTCAAATAGTATTATTGACGAACCCAAAGGCTACACTTGGAACAACCTATTACTTTTGTTTACAGAGTGTTTAGGAACCATTTTGTTTTCTGGCTTGATTGTTTCCATTATCACTAATGTTATTAGTCAGAAGGTGGTTTTAATTAAAGAGGGGCATATTCACTACAATCTAAGGAATCATGTGGTCATCATAGGATACGACATAATTGTTCCTTCTATCATCTCCGAATTAATCTCTAATAGTGAATACACAAAATCAAAGTTTGTTTTGCAGACTTCAACTTCAGTAGAAGAAATTCGCAATGACTTACTCTCAAAATTGTCTCGCAAAACACTTAGACAAGTGATTTTAGTTCATGCCCCTCGACTTTCCGATGAAGAGTTAGAATTGCTCTACACATATAATGCTCGAGAAATCTTCATCATTGGAAATCGAGAGCAAAGCGACCATGATGCTGAAAACATACATACATTTGAAACTTTGGCAGCGATTCATGCCAAGAAGGGAATTGCAGAACGCAAATCTTTAACTATTTGGTTTGAAAACGAGGCATCATACGCAGCCTTACAACTCAATGACATTAGTGATGAATGGAAGAAATATTTTGAGTTCAAACCCTATAACTTCTACAAACGATGGGCAAATCGTTTGTTAACTAATAGCGATTATGGCATGGGAGTTAATCGAATTCAGTACCCGGAGTTAGATCACGACGGGATAGGAGAAAACAGTTTAAAGCATGTACATCTAATTATTATCGGTATGAACAGAATGGGTATTGCCCTTGCTAAAGAGGCGGCTCACATGATGCACTTCCCCAATTTCGACGAAAACACGGGAAAGAATCGTACACGTATCACTTTTATAGATGACAATGCTGATAGAGAAATGAATTTCTTTATTGGAAGACATGCCGGATATTTTGAAAAAGCATCTAAGTTGTATGCTGATATGTCAAAAAATTTTGTTGATAATTGTCCCAAAAAGGAGGAGATCAAGAAACATTTTCTGGATATCCAATTTGAATTTATAAGGGGACGTATGGAGTCGGAGTATGTCCGTGATTGGATTAAAAAGCAAATGAAAGATGACAATGCAATTATTACCATTGCAATTTGCTTGCACAATCCGTCACAAAGTTTCGGTATGGCAATGTATTTACCAGAAGAGGTGTACACACGAGGAAGAGATGACATGAGTAAACCTTGGGAAGTAATAAATCGCGACAAGGTGGTCAACATCTTTGTAAGACAAGAAAAGACCGGCTCGTTAATTAAAGCCTTTGGAGATACAGCGAAATCAACCATCGCAAAGAATAAAAAGTATGCAAACATCTATCCATTCGGAATGATAGATAATAGTTTTGCCACAGATTACTACTCTAATCATTTGGCTATGGCATTTAACTACGTTTATGATTATTATTTTGCCAACAACGAAACACTTCCTTCAAGCATTCCTTCTACTGAAGAATTGTTAAAAAAATGGGAACCGGTCTCAACGTCCAACAAATGGTCGAATCTTTATTTAGCAGACTCTATCGAGTTCAAATTGCGTTCTATTGGTCTTGATTGCAAGTCTGCGGAACAAGCGGAGTTCACCGAGGAACAAATCGAAAAAATGGCATACACCGAGCACTGCAGATGGAACATGGAGAAACTCCTTTTGGGGTACCGTCCATTAAGAGAGAAAGAACTTGACGGAAACGTTGACACCAACAAACTGAAGAAGCATATGTTTGTACATCATTTAATTAAGCCTTACAAAGACTTAACTGAAGGACAAAAAAAATTGGATAGAATTATAATCCAGAGACTACCTAATATTTTAAGAATGTTGAACAATTAAATCAATTATACTATGGGAAATCCAGAATCAAACACTCCAAGTACAGAGCATAAATTTAAGACCTTAAACGAAATAAAGGCTTTGCAAAACTCCAATAACACTAACAAATCTACAATTAAGAAGTTGCTCTTTTATACTTTACTATTTTCATTTGTATTAGTGCTTTTGGGAATATGTAAAATGGAACCAGCAACATTATCACACGAAAGCATTGTTACAAAAGATAGTTTATACATTCATCATATATGTGGCGCTACAAAAATAGATACAATCAAAGCAGATACAATCGTGTGTTATGGCCCTTTTGTCACAAAAGATCTACCGATTGTGACCATGGATAAAGTATATAGCAACATTTCATGTGTCCTAATGTATATTGGTATTTTAGTGTTTATTTCACTCGCCTTGTGGGGTGCATTTACATCTTTATTCAAGATTCTCAAGTATGAACATGAGATGAACTCAAAACTACTTGACGTTCAAAAGGATATTTATAAGGAAACGCAAATGTGGGAATTAACAAAAGAGAAAAAAAATTATGAAAATAACAATAAAACAAATGACTCTTCTGAGACGGATAAAGAAATTCAAAGGAGAATACAAGAGTTTGAAAAAATAGAAAAAGTGAAGTTGGAATTAAAATATAATCATGAACTGGAATTAAAAGAGAAGGAGATTCAAATAAGTAATAAAACTCTTTCTGAACAAAAAGAACAATATTATTCATGACAGACCAGCAAATAATAGAAGCCTTGATAGCCCGAGATGAGCGAGTGACTCAGCACTTCTTCTTTGAGAAGTGCCGTCCGCTCTTTCTGAGCATTATTCGTTTTGTGTTCTCATACGAGGTTGATTATGATGAGTTCGTAAATGAATTCTATCTGCACCTTATGGAGAATGATGCATATAGATTGAGACAGTTTCAAGGTCGCAGCACTATCTATCAGTGGATGAAAGTAATTGCTATTCGCTACTTTATCGCGAAGCGTGATAGTATGATAGATAATGAGTCCAAAGATGCTCTTTTTGATAGTGTTGTACAAAATGACACTGTTGATGGTGAAAAGAAGATGACGGCTAAGATGGATATAGAGCACCTATTTTCATTAATGTCAAACAGACGATATGTCTATGTCATCAGAAGATTGGTTTTGCAAGAAGCCGAGCCTAAAGTTGTTGCTCAGGAACTCAGAACCAATGTCGATAATTTGTATAACATTAAAAAGCGTGCTATTGCAGCATTGACAGAGATAGCACTGAAAGAAGTAGAGAAATATGAAAAAGAAATCAGTAAATAACATCTCGGCAGAGGTATTGGCAGCATTCCTTGATGGCAATGCGACTGCACAGGAGAGCAAAGAGATATTTGGTGCTCTCGCAGAAGATGCTGAATTGAGAGAATTGATGCATATTTCTCAATCAGTAGATGCTGAATTGGGCATGATACCTCATGAATGTGAGTTTATTCCTATGACTGCAATGGCGGCAACTTGTAATGAGGTGAATTATTGCAGTTTGGAATGCGAAAAATATATCCTTCGTAGGCTCGAAATAGAATTTGACGAGGAGCAGCTACTCCAAAATGCTATTCAGAATGGGTGGCAGAAAGAAAAAGGAACAGCACTTCATAATGTTGGACGACATTTGGAAAATAAAGGTCTTGTTGTAACTCGCCAATACAAAGCAACTATTGATGATATATCAAATGCTCTTAATGGAAATGAATGTGTAATAGTTGCAGTTGATGGAGGAGAATTACTCGGGAATAGAGTAGATGAAACAATTGAAGATCTCTTGATTGGTCAAATACCGGATCATACTGTTATGGTGCTGTCATTTGATGCAAAGAGTAATACGATAACCATATTTGACCCTAATTCTTCAAATACCGAAGACACATATCCAATTGAGCAATTCAAAGATGCATGGAATGATTCGAAAAATTATTTAGTAACTATAACTTCTAATAGTATGAAAACCTATACTCCGAAACCGATAGACCTATCGGATGTAGAATTAACCGAAGATTTAAATGAGTTGCGTGAAGCTATCGCAGAAAATGCTCACGAAATTTGGGCAGAGAACCGCCAAGCAGAAGGTTGGACTTATGGACCTCAGCGTGATGATCAGTTAAAGCAAACGCCTGATATGGTTCCCTACTCTCAACTACCGGAAGGCGAGAAAGAGTATGACCGAGAAATGGCTATGAAAACCATCAAACTTTTGAAGAAGCTCGGTTATGATTTAATTAAACGAGAAGAAACAGAATTATATAAAGTCCTGAAGCAACGTATTCAGAATTCTGATGAAGAGTTCCATTGCCACAGATGTGGAAATGTAATTTACAAGCACCAAGTGTTCTGCGATAAGTGCGGTCTTGAGTTGAAAATTAATTGGTCCTCACATGAAGTTTAGTAAGTTTGTAATGTAATTTTTAATGATGTAATATTATGAAATACGATGTTTTTGTTAGTTATAGACGAAGTGATGCTTTTACAGCTAATTTGGTCGCAGAGAAATTAAGAAGTTTGGGATATTCCGTATTCTTTGATGTAGAAACATTGAGAAGTGGCAACTTTAATACACAATTATATGATGTGATCAAAAGTTGCAAAGATTTTGTATTGGTTCTGCCACCTAATGCTTTGGATCGTTGCATATCTGAAGAAGATTGGATCAGAAAGGAAGTATGTCATGCGATGGCATGTAATAAGAACATCATACCCGTATTATTAAGTGGTTTTGATTGGCCCAATCCGATGCCTCAAGAAATGGAGCAACTGATCTATTATCAAGCTATAACAGCTTCGAATGTGGAATATTTTGATTTGTCTATCTCAAAACTTGCTACCTATTTAAAAAGTAAACCCAGCATAAAACGAAAGTTCGTAAAAAGAATCTACACCATTGCTGTATGCGCTTTAGCATTGATTGTGATAGGTCTCGGACTATGGCAATTTACAACATATAGAGTATGTACAGATATAGTGGAAAAATTCAGTCATGATATTTCAATTGTAGATTTATTATGTACAAAAACACATTACTTAAGTGAGGCTTGGGAAGAATACAAAATTAACAGTCGAACAATCAATAGTTCACAATCCAAAGAAGCGATAGACTCAATATTCCTAGACGTTATATTAAATATGCGTGCTGAGGCGGAAAGTTATAATGATTATTTGTTGATGGACAGCGTCTTTTCCAAACCACAAGTTCTAGTGTGTGCCAAATATGATATATCAGAAGCAGACTTAAAAGCCACACTTCCTTATACACAATTATTGATTGAAAATTATGTGGAAACGTGTAACTTCATTTCTAATAATGTGAAGAAGTATGGTGCATCGGAAATAAACGATTTATTAATCAAAATGAGAATCGAAACATTCTATCCTTCATGTAACTCATTTTTCTTCAACTATTTGGCCACTCTATCTTCTTTCCCGAAATATACAATTAAGAAATATCGCACTCATGCCTCGGGATGGCGTTATTTCAGTACAGAAGGTGGAGTACACTTATCGCCGGATGAATATATCTCTGCATCAGAACAAGAGTCAAGCAAGGTAAATGTCATTATGAATAAATATATCATTGAAATAGAAAAGATAAAGAGAAAATTGGCCGTTGATATTGAAAATCAAACCAATAATGATTAGTATTCATGTATTATGTATTTCAAATATGTGGCATTCTTTTTCTAAACGCTTGGGTACACTGTTATTATAAAGTCAATAAATCAAGTATGGTATGTTAGTGATGGTGTAACCATCTATGCCTTTACTAATAGATCCAAGATTAATCTTGTAAATGAAATTTGGAGAAGCACATCATATCTTCGAGGAAAAAGAAAACAATATGTAAAATAGATATCTATGATTAACCCAGCAGAATTTATTCATCCAGAAGACGCAGCAGCATTGCGTCAGTTGGAAAGCATACCGGGATTTCCTACTATTGCTAGAAAAGTTCTCGAATTAGGATATGAGAAATTGCAATATGGGCTAAATATGGCATCGACTATCCGATTGTCTGCAACACAACTCCCTAAATTATATAATCATCTTCCGCCTATTTGTGAACGCCTGGGCATCAAAGAACCAGAATTTTATTTGGAAATGGATCCGATGCCTAATGCATACACATCGGGAGATACGCGAGTGTTTATCGTAGTTACGTCCGGACTCGTAGAAATGATGGATGACGAAGAACTGGATGCAATTTTAGCGCATGAATGTGGGCACATAATATGTCATCATGTGGTCTATAAGATGGTGGCAACTTATCTAACAATGGGACTTGATGCACTTGGCATTTTAGGATCTCTTGCCAAGCCTGTGGAATATGCTCTACTTTATTGGTGTCGTAAAGCGGAGCTATCATGTGACAGATGTGGTAGTATTATAACATCTCCGGAGGTTGTCGCCCGCACTATGGCTCGATTGTCAGGAGGACCAAAGTCGATTACACGTGAAATAAATATGCAAGAATGGGCAAATCAGGCTGATAAATACGACGAAATCAAAAAAGATGGACTATGGAATAAAGCACTGCAATTGGCTGTTACCCTTAAGATGACGCATCCATTCAGCGCTGTACGTGTCCGTGAAATCCTAAAATGGGGACAAAGTGCTCAATATAAGAATCTGGTGCAGAATCTAAAAGAGGAAGTAACTGGAAAGAAATGTCATCAATGTAAAAAGGCCGTTTCAGAGGAATGGTCTTATTGTAAACATTGCGGAACGAAATTATAAATCAAAAAAATACTAAGTTATGTTTTTCAACGATAAAGGAATCTTGAATATTGACGAAATGGTTGCCAATAATCCTTCTTTCCAAAATATTATGGAAGACGGAATAATAACTGAAGAGGAAATCATGGTTCAAGCGGAAAAAGTTGTGAAAATCCTTCAAGAAATGGAGTCAAAATATAGTGAAGAGCAACTTGCCGAAATTAAGAGTTTACTAGCTGAGTCAAGTGTTTTATTTGCTGTCTATAACTTTCATTCAATTCAAAATATTAATCGTTAAAATCTATGGGATCTTTTAACACTAAGAAAACATTATATGGATCCGCTTCATTGATACCTGCTATCGCAAATCGTATTGAGGAAGAGTTTCAGAACGGAGGATATGAAGTAACCATGGATGCATTAAGCAGTGGCGGTTACGACATTTCTATCACAAAGGGCGGTGTGTTTAAGGCTATATTGGGTATGAAGACGGCATTGAAAGTTACCCTACTTCCTCAAGGCAGGAATATTATTTTTGAGGCAGGAATTGGCATTTGGGGGCAACAGGTTATTCCGACAGCGATATCAATGTTATTCTTTTGGCCTATAATAATAACCCAAATTTGGAGTATGGTTGAACAAGCGCAACTTGATGATAAGGCTTTGGATATTGCCAAGGATGTGGTTTATATGAATAACAACAATGGATCAAGCATAACAACTCGAAATAGTAGTAAATACTGTACCAGTTGTGGAACACAAAATGTACAATCTGCCAATTTCTGTTGTGGATGTGGCAAACCTCTATAAGTTATGAATCGAAAAGATATTGAAATTATTTGTTTAAACAAAGCAGAAATGCTTTTAAAAAGATATTTTGGGAATCTAGTTAAAGAAGCATCCGTTGAATGTCCAGAGACTATTGGTAACTATGATATAGAATTACCATTAAGGATTGAGGCAGAATATCGTGATTTTTTAAGTAATCTGTGGCTTGAAATCGCTCCAGGAGACAATCGTTCAATTAACGAACTCCTTGATAAAAAGCACATTAGAGATTTGCTTACCGAAGATGATCGTGAAGGAGTAGCCTTAGCATATCGTAATGCTATGCAACGCACCTTATGGGAACGTATTACCCAAACTAATCATAAAGACGTCACATATTACAAAGGATTATTGGAAGAATACACTCGCGAATTATTACTTTGTATGAAACATGACTTTATAGAGGAGGTGTAGAAAAAATTTATCAACAAAGACATGAATATGAAAACAAGAAAAAAATACAATATATTTCTCAGTCATTCTTCAAAAGATAATCACTTTACAGATAAATTGTATTCTCTTTTTATTAAGGCAGGATTGACTGTTTGGTATGCAGAGAATTCAATGTTAGCTAATGCTTCCATCACATCTGAATTACCTGTATATATATCAAATTGCGAAACTCTTATTGTTATATTATCAAATAATTCTGTACAATCAAATTGGGTGGCAGAAGAGTATAATTATGCTAAAGAATTATACTATGCAAAACAGTTAAAAATCATTCCGATTGTTATTGATGACTGTACTATCCCTGGTTTTTATAATAACTATACATGGATAGATTGTCGAGAGGGAATAAATTCTTTTTGCTTTTTTAGAATTCTTTCCGCTGTTTATGGTACAACCGAAAATTGCAGAAAAGTAAAAGATATTTATGTGAGTTATCCATGGAGAGAGGAAGAGCAAGATATTGTAGAGGCTGTCTTTAGCAATCTCTCAAAAGGTAATTACAGATTGATAGGAGATGCCGTAGATCAGTTTTCATATGATGGAGTGAATAGAATAAAAAGGATAATGATGACTTGCGGTGCTTTTGTAGGAATTTTGCCATATAGAGAAGCTACAATAACATCAAAATATATCCTTGATGAAGTTCATCAAGCAATTAGTTGTGGATTGCCTGGCTTAATTATTGCGGACAACAGGGTTGATGGTTTACAAAAAATTCCATATCCCATCTTTCGGTTCGATAATCCCAAAGATATAACTGATAGTTTTCTAAAAAATGCTTTAATCACATTGGATACAAAATCCCCCAAAATGACACATGTATTTTATGCGACTAAATTAGATCCGGAAAGAAACTTTATAAATTTTTTAATTAGAAATTTATCAGGGATTGTAACTGCAACTCCTTGTGTATTTGGAGAGGATATAAATTTAGGAAATTTGCAGAGTCAGATTGTTAATAGGATTCGTTCGTCTTATGTAATGATTGCAGATATAACCGATGAATGTTTTAATACCTGTATTGAAGCAGGAATTGCAAGAGGAGCTGGTTGTGACCTTTACCTTGTTGCTAAGAACCAACGACATACACCTCCTTTTATGTTTAGAGATATCAATGTCTTTTATTACAATGATGATTGTGAATTATTGGCAATAATACATCGAGTTCTTCGACCATATAGAAGAAAAATATTGAACATAATTCCTCGCAATAATTATAATTAGAATATTTTAATTAAACGCAAAGAACAATGAAAAAGAATTATGTACCACAACCAATGGATACAAGTGATATTCAGTTGCCTGAGGAATTGAATGTATTGATAGAGCAAATGGCAAAGAATGTTCACGAAGTGTGGGCACGGAGTCGTATTGAGCAAGGTTGGAGCTATGGAGAGGAGCGCAATGATATCCTGAAGCAGCACCCTTGTTTAGTTCCTTATGAAGAACTCCCTGAGGTTGAGAAAGCATACGATCGTGATACAGCTCTGGGGACATTGAAACTAATAAGCAAATTGGGATTTAAAATAAGTAAAGAGTAATGGGACTATTTGACAGATTTAGGGAGAAGTCGCATTTAGAAGTTAGAACTAAAGTGACAGACATCGTTCAACAAATGTTCGATGAGGCTGGTATTTCACCACAATGCCCCGACAAGAATGTGTTTTTGACGGTAATTGATGGAGTACATTGCAGTTTCAAAACCATATTGAAATGTGATGAAGAGAATCCGAATAAACTCTTCATCTATGCTCCATTTCCAGTGCCTGTACCAAAGCATATTGCCGGTCTAATACCACATGAGTTAAACCGTCTGAACGAGAACAATCAGTATAAATCCGAAATCACCATCCAAGAAAACGAGGATGAATATTCTATATTTTCCTTCACTGATTGTGAGTTTGAAAACACTCCTTCAACCGATGAAATAAAAGATTTGATGATTCACACGATTGATGTGATGGATAATGATAATTTCCGTTCGTTGGTATGTGCCATAATGGGATATGCCACCTATGACGAACTGGAAAAAGCGATGATAAGCAATGCACAAATAGAAGGTGGTCAGGCAAATATCCAAATGCAGGATGGTTATTGTGTTTTACAAGACAAGTCTGACGGTGTAACTTCCTCTCGCTATTATGGCCGTTTGCTGATGCTCGCTATACATATCATTGAGAATAGGATTTCACAGGAACGAGCGCAGCAGCTCCTTAACGAACAAACACCGTTGTTGATGATAATGCAGGAGGCATATAATGTAGCTGATGATGTTGAGCGAGATGTACTCCGAAAACTTAGATACCTTGCTCTATACAAAAGAACAGATTCTGATAATGATAGTGATAGTTTGTTAGGACGATTGGAGGCAATATCCATGATAGAGAAGGACATATATTCTTTGCTATACTCTATTGAATAACAATTTATTCACGGTTATAAAGTGAGTAATAAGATCTGATGATAGATTTTGTTTCTCGCTTTGCTCTTTTATGAGAAAATTTGCTATTGGAAGCCATTAACCGCTGACTATTGAGTAAATAGTTAAATTATATAGCTTTATTTCGTTATCAAGAACGGCTGTCCGCTTAAAAAAGAAAGATATGAAGTATGGAAGGGGGCTTACTTTTTGGAAAATGTGTCCACAATGGCTATTTATCAGCACTGCGGACACATATTTTGTCAAATTTATTTTTTACCAGACAGCAATAATAAAGAATAAATAGTAATGCTTGAAGTTACGGAATGAGCCGAATTGAAACACTATCAAAGTGGTCATAAATTCACAGTGAGAAAGAGAGGCTTTGCGGTAGCGACGTGCCTTACCATTAGAGGATAAAAGTGATTTTCTAATGTTACATAATTTGTATATACACTTTTTGTTATAACAATTTGTGTAGTTACATATTTTGTACTATATTTGCGGTGAAATAATTAAAATGTGGATTATGGAAACTCCTTTTATCTTTGGTAAGATTGCAACAGAGAAGAATTTTACAGACCGAGAATTGGAAACTGCCTATTTGGTTCAGAACTTCACTTCACTAATCAATACAATTATTATCTCGCCCCGTCGCTGGGGTAAGAGCTCACTTGTGAATAAGGCTGCAATGTTGGCGATGGAGCAGGATAGTAAGTTGCGTATCTGTCACATCGACTTGTTTAATGTGCGTAATGAAGAACACTTCTATTCATTGCTTGCCCAGAAGGTTATCGCTGCGACATCAAGCAAATGGGAAGAGGCTGTAGAGTGTGCAAGGAGCTTCTTCTCGCACCTTGTGCCAAAGATTTCGATTGGCAGCGACCCAACCAATGAGGTTTCAATCGATTTTGATTGGGAGACTGTAAAACAGAACCCCGATGAGGTGCTTGACCTTGCCGAGAAAATCGCACAGAAGAAGGGTCTTAAAATTGTGATATGCGTTGATGAGTTCCAGAATATAGCAGAGTTCACCGATCCCGACTATTTCCAAAAAAAGTTGCGCTCGCATTGGCAGCAGCACCAGAGTGTTGCCTACTGCTTGTACGGCAGCAAGCGCCATATGATGATGGAGGTATTTACAAACTCTTCTAAACCTTTCTACAAATTTGGCAACTTAATGTTCCTCAATAAGATTGATACACCTTATCTTGTGAATTTTTTTAATAGTCGTTTCGCTGATACAGGCAAAGCGATTAATGAGGATGCTGCAAACTTGATTGTGGAGCTTGTTGATAATCATCCTTACTATGCACAGCAGCTTGCACAACAATCTTGGTTAAGAACAAAGGATGAGTGTTCGGTTGAGATAGTACGCGAGGCACACGCTGCTTTGGTTGAGCAGTTGAGTTTGTTGTTTGTAACGATTACCGAAACATTGACCACGCAACAGCTGAACTATCTCAAAGCTCTTATTACAGGCGAAAAGGCTATCAGTTCTACCGATGTGATGCACCGCTACCAAATATCATCTACAACCTCAATAGCTCGCTCAAAGGCTGCGCTTATCAAAAATGACATTTTGGATAACAAGGCTGGTGAAATTTCATTCCAAGACCCGATTTATGCCTACTGGTTGAAGACGGAGTATTTTGCGAAATAATCTACTCTATTGAATAACAATTTTTTCACGTTTATAAAGCGAGAATAAGATCTGATGATAGATTTTGTTGCTCGCTTTGCTCTTTTATGAGAAAAGAATGCTTATGGTCGGAAAAGAACTTTATCGTTGGTTGCAAAGAGTAATTGATACTAATTGTCGATTCGAGAAGAAATTATGCATACATATCAAAGAAAATTAAATCAAATAGATAGATTATATGCGGTGGCTTACTCTATATAACAAAGTATGTTGTAATATGGAAAAGAAAAAGATTATAATTAATGACCACGAAGCTGTGAATTTGGGACTGAGCGTCAAATGAGTAATATGTAATATTGAGTCAAATAAATTTAAGCCTGTGAAAAAGAAAAAATATCATAAAGAACTCCGAAAGCAAGGTATTAAAAATTTCAAGAGAGTACTTATGCTGAAATGCCATGTCTGCGGTAAATTTGAATGTAATCCATTGATGTTACATAGTGATAAGTTTGGATATTTCATTGGCGCAGAGACGGCCGCATATTTAAATTGTATGCGCTGGATACGAAATCGTAAAGGCAAGCAGCGTATCGAGGTCGGCGATATTAGATATGCAATAGTATATTTCCCACTATGTTGCAAAATCGGCGATGAGTTTGTTGTTGCCGAGAACGAATTTGAAGATTTTGAAGAAATGTTTTTTGCAACTTTGAAATTGCTGAAAATAAAAAGACATACTGGACGCTCAGCAATCGTAAAAGTTAAAATTTTATCTTTGGGTAACTACTTCTCGTTCATGAAAACTATCTCTGAAGAGCAGAAGGTTCATATAGCCCAAATGGGTTATGAATATAAGTTGGGGAATAACGATTGGATTGAACTTAGATGCATTGGGAAGCAAAAATTATACGCAGTATGTTGTGTATATGGAGGAGGCGATGAAAGATACGAAGACTTGATTTATACTGACAACAATAGAATCGATCATTTGGTGTATAGTTCATATGAAAGCTTCCATGAACATCAATGTTTTTTTTGGTGATAAAATTCTTGGATTTCACAAGTTAAGCCCTTTTTATGAGTTCGAGTGAATGGGTTTTCCAAGATAGTATGGCAAATTAGTCCTGATGGTAAATATTACTATCTCGATAAATATTGTGGAGGCAAAACTACTGATGAGAATGATATTTGGTTGCAAGGAGTAATTGATGCTAATTGTCGGTTTGTAGAGAAACTTCATATATATAAGAAGATTAAAGCAGAGAGATAGATTTCACTAATTATAACACTCTATATCATAAAACATACAGTAAAATGGAAGAGAATAAGATTATCATTAACGGTCACGAGGCTGTAGATTTAGGGTTGAGCGTCAAGTGGGCTACCTGCAATATAGGTGCAAGCAACCCCGAAGAGTACGGTGATTACTTCGCGTTTGGGGAGACAGAACCGAAGGACGAATATACGGAAGAAAACTATATGCTCTATGGCATACCTCATGGGGAA
>JAZNGG010000007.1:0-65150 GCA_045576355.1 Bacteroidales bacterium | reverse complement strand
TCTTTTTGTCCTCGAAGATATTATCATATTTAAGATATTCAACAACACCTGAATAACCAGGAAACAATGTGGAAAAATCAACATTGTTATTCTTGATAAACCGATAAAGTTTTTTGATATTACTTTTTGTCTGTCTAATCATAAAACAACCTAATAGCGGTTTTACGGCATTTTTAAAACGTTCTTCTTTGGAATCGAAGTATTCTTTAATTAATTCATCTAAGGGTCTACAATCTTTTAATGAATTTGATTTCGCACTATAATGGAGTTTCCATAAAGTAAAAAGCCCTTTTTGAGCCTTCATATTTGGATTGTATTTATATATTGGCCTAATCAAATGTAATGGAAAATCTTGTAAAGCCCAATTAAAAGTTAGCCAAGTTGTCTTTGATTTATTTAGTACCCAAATACATATAAAATCATTTTCATCGCAATTGTCTTCTTTAATTAGCTCTGATATTGCAAAAAAAATAGCAATAGATATTTCATAGGACCAATCTAATAGACGTGTAGGTAAACCATAATGTTGGGCTAAGGCTGTAATGTCATATAAATCTTCCGGCAACCATATTCCATCTTTGGTAATTGTACCATTATCATCAAAGGAAAATTGTCCACTTCTTAAACGCTTATTATCAGGTAAATATAATCCTAATTCATCACATTTTAAATAAAATTTTCGTAATATGTCAAATTCATAAGCAAGTTGTTCTCTATCTGTAGTTGAAACATTGGGAGATCTAAAACTAGCATGTCTAATTTCTGTACAATTATTTCTTAATACAGACGGAATGAGTTTGTAAGAATTTGATTTATGACCTCTATAAACGAAATCACCTGTAAAAAAATAATCATATAATTCCCCTCCGTACGTAATATCTTTTAAAAAAGAATCTGCATTTTCATAAGATTCTTCAAAAATAAATCCTAAATTATTTATTCTGATATCATTCATATTAAACTATCCTATAAGTCGTTGTAAAAAATCCCGCAGTTAATATATATTGATAATATTATTTATAAATAAAAACACTTGATTTCAATATTATTACTATTCTTATTGTAATATTGTAGAGCCTTTTGAATCTGTGAATCCAAGACGATGCTATCGGTTGCTATATATTCTGCCTTAGTAAGTAAAACATCATACAGAGCCTCAGTACCCTCTTCCTGTAAAGCAAGAGCCTCTAAACCCTTCAGTACGGCAATAGCACTATCTGGCTTTTCATTTATATAGTCCTGCACCTCAGTAAGCAACCTGCGAGTCTCACGATATTGAGATGTCGCGTAGGTGGTAAAACTGAATAGTATTAAAAATAGGATGGTTATTTTCTTTATAAATTGTTTCATTCTATATCGATTCATATTACGGAGTGCAAAGTTACGGCAATTTTTCTGAAATCATCTCTGAATAACCTCAAAAGTCGGATTTGAAATCATTATCTATAACCATTTTATGTGTGTTTCGAATAGATATTGGACAATATTTTCAGAATATATTGTCGGGGGACAAAGATTTTACAAATAAAACCGTATAAAATATAAATACATTGGGTTTTCAGAGAGCTTTTTTTACTAATTCATATTTGTAGATGTTTGTATTTCATCACTTTTAACCTCAAAAATAGGCATTTTTGTCCCCCGAAGTGTCCGAGGGACAAAAAAGGGACAAAAAAATACGTCCCTCGAGTGCCTGGGGCACAAACGAGGGACAAAATTGAATTTTTGCACTTTACTTATTCTAATCGTAAAACTATCCTATTTAATTGCTATTCAGTATGTTAGCTTGCGATTGTTGCTTAAAATTATTAATTTACATAAAATTAGTTAATATATTGATTATCAATGCATTAACCAATTGTTACTTTCCGATGCAGAATCTTGAGAATATGGAGTTGAGAATTTCATCCGAAGAAATTTCTCCGATGATACTTCCTAACCAATGGTTGCATTCTTTTACATCTTCTGCAATTAAATCTCCGCTTGTACCTATAGATAGGTGGTGAATGATACGATTTATTGCCCCCTCAGCTTTTTTAAGAGCCTCATAATGACGAATATTGCAAACAATAATGTCTCCTTGACTTATATTCGGGAGGGTTATTGTTTGGTGAAGTTTTTCTTTGAGTAGATCTAATCCAATACCATTAGTCGCTGAAATTGTAATAACTTGATTATGCGTAATTGTGTTTTCTTTGTCTTCGTTTGAAATTGAGTTTTCAGAGTTCTGGTTTTTTTCAATAACGTTGTTAAGTCCTTTAATAAGCAAAGGAATATTGGTGGTTAATGCCTGTTCAGTTATTAAATCAACTTTATTGATAACAATGTAAAGGCTTTGTTTCTTATCAATATAGGATTGTATTTTGGTGAGCATCTCTTGTGCATCAGAGATGAGGTCTTGTGTAAGAAAACTATCCCCTAATCTTGTGCCATCAATCATCCAAAGTATTATTTTAGCTTGTTCTATCCGTTTATATGTACGCTCAATTCCGATGGCTTCTATCTTATCAGATGTATCCCTTATCCCTGCAGTGTCAATAAATCTAAGGAGAATACCATTCATGATTATTGTATCCTCTATAACATCTCTTGTTGTCCCATGTATGTCTGAAACAATAGCTTTTTCATCCCCTAATAATTGATTGAGAAGTGTAGATTTCCCAGCATTTGTTTCTCCGATAATTGCTATGGGAATGCCATTTTTAATAGCATTTCCTGTCTGAAATGAATCTGCAAGACGTGAGATCGTTTGCTGTAAGTCGGTTGCTATAGTCTGTAATTGTTGTCTGTCAGCAAATTCGACATCTTCTTCGCTGAAGTCTAATTCGAGTTCTAATAGAGAGCCAAGATTGAGTAGTTGTAACCGAAGTTCATTGAGTTTATTTGAAAACCCTCCCTTCATTTGATCCATGGCTATGCGATGTGCGGCTTCATTCCCGGCGGCAATTAAGTCTGCTACAGCTTCTGCCTGAGAGAGGTCCATACGTCTGTTTAGAAATGCACGTTGAGTAAATTCTCCTGGTTCCGCTAATCGACATCCTTTTGAAATGAGAAGTTTAAGCAAAGACTGTTGTATATAAATTGATCCATGGCAGGAGATTTCAACTACATCTTCGCCCGTGAATGAATGGGGGGATTTATAAATAGATACTACAACTTGATCCAAAGGAGATTGATCGTGCTGTAATATATGTCCAAAAGTTATAGTATGTGTTGTCCGAGTGCTAAGTTGGTGTCCTTTTTTGATTGGGACAAATATACTATCTGTTATTTCAATTGCGCGTGGTCCACTTATTCGGATCACAGCAATTCCTCCAATGCCAGGAGCGGTTGATATGGCGGCAATAGTCATGCTTTCGAAATATTAGCTAGTTGATTTCTTCAAAATCTATATAATCTCCGTCTGAATCGTTATATAGTTTTTCTTTTTGGGAATATGATTGACTACCATCATAATTGTAAGTGGAGAATTCTCTTTTTTCGTTTTTGTTTCTTCCAAAAGGTGAAGATGTTTGCTTATTTTTATGTTTGGGGCGGAATAAGTTTAAAAAAGAGTTTATTAATGAATAAAAGAGAGCACCAACCCAATTGAAAATTCTCCCCAAGAAAAAGATTGCTATGAAAATTATAAGGAACAAAACTATTGCTAAGCACCCAAAATATTTCATAATTTATTATCTTAGTTAGTATTGTTAGTAAAATATTGTATACTTGCTGATTCAATATTAAATACAAAAGATAGATTTGTTAAATTTTATATTGATGCAAGTGCTAAATCAAAATGATTTTGTTGTATTGATCAGACCTTCGATTCTGAATTATTTGATAGGGTCTTTGCCAATAGAACAAAGGTCGTTTATGATACTCAAAATGATATATAATAAAATGCAAATGGACATGCCGGAAAGTTTAAATATAATGAGTATAGGTATACATGATAAAACAAAACAATAACGTAAAATATTGTCTTTAAACCCTAATTTTCCAAATTTGATTTTTAAAGAAAACATAGGGATTTCGCTGATTAGTATATATGAACAACCTAACATTAAAAACAATAAAATCCATCCATTTAACATCCAATCCATAAAGTCTATTTTGTAAATATAAGTCATACCTAGCCAAAATAGAGCATTTGCTGGTGTTGGTAGTCCTATAAATGATGTCGTTTGTCTCTCGTCACAATTAAACTTGGCTAATCTTAGGGCTGAAAAAGCTGCCATAATAAATGCTGAAAATGGTAACCATGAGAGATTTATTCCTGCAAATCCTGCTTTGGCCATTAATACATAGCATAAAACAGAAGGAGCAACTCCAAATGTGATAACATCTGCTAATGAGTCTAATTCCTTTCCAATAGGAGAAGATATTTTTAAAGCCCGAGCTGCCATACCATCAAAAAAATCAAATATAGCGCCAAGTATGATCATAACACAAGCCCAATCTAGTGCAATGTAATTATTATCACTGATATATGAAAATCCCCAAAAAATTGATAAACACCCGCAAAGTAGATTTAAGCAGGTGATTATATTTGGAATGTTTATAAGTTTCATCGAATTTGTTATAGTTATGTAGGGGGATGCCCTTTCTTTTATATTAACAAACAATTATATTATTATAGAAGGAGAGAAAACTATTTTTTTCCTTCACTCCTTAAATTTGAGCAATTGTCGTAGTATTACCCTTAACGCTTTGACCCATTTTGACACAAATTTTCGAATCTAATGGGAGAAATAAGTCTATGCGAGAACCAAATTTGATGAACCCTAGTTCGTCATTGATTTCAGAGCGTTCGCCACTTTTTAAATAGGTAACAATACGTCGAGCCATTGCTCCCGCTACTTGCCTCATTAATATTATTGGACCGGCATCACTTTTAATAACTATTGTGCTCCGTTCATTTTCACAACTGGATTTTGGAAGCCATGCCGCTTTAAAACGACCATCTTCATGAGATACTTTTAAAATATCTCCAGCCAAAGGACACCATTGGGCATGGACATTGAAAACAGACATAAATATTGAGATCTGTATGCGTTGATCTTTAAAGTATTCTGGCTCAAAAACCTCTTCAATTGTAACTATTGTTCCATCACTTGGGGCTATTACGTCGTGAATGGGATCTCCTTGAAAAATTCGTTTAGGATAACGGAAGAAATTTACTACCACACCAAAAATCATTATTTCTGGAATCAAGACGAGAAGATAGCACCAAAATGAAACTCTACAGCCATAAAGGATGGTCGCCGAGATAAGTAGTATAGCGAGTAACGCAAAGATGGTAGTACTACCTTCTTTATGCATTCTTTTATTCTTCATGTTAGTTTCACTTTTCTTTTATTAAGTAATAAAAAGGTATTTTATGCCGCGAAGTTACTTTTTTTTATCGTTTTGACCAAATAAATCGGAAAAAACATTACCTTTGCACTCGTATTTAATAAAGTTATAAGCATTGGCAAAAAGACCATTTTCAATTAAAGCGCATCGGCCGGATCGAATCTCTACTTATTATGTTGAGAACGACTCTGAATTATTAAAGTTTTTACAGGAGGTTTTGGCACAACGCTCCCGTACGGAGGTTAAGTCTTTGATGCAGCATGGACATGTTGCTATTAATGACATTCCGACAACATTATTTAATGCTCCACTTATTGTAGGTGATAAACTTACCATAAATTGGGTAAGACCTTTTCCTGTATTAAAGAGTTCGATGTTGCGTATTTTGTTTGAAGATGATGCTTTGGTTATTGTCGAAAAAAAGTCAGGGTTATTAAGTGTTACTCCTGCAGGACGCAAGGATAAATCAGCTCAAACTATCCTTGATGAGTATTTTTCATTAGGTGGTACACATGATCGTGCTTTTGTTGTTCATCGGTTGGATCAGTTTACGTCTGGAATTCTTATTTTTGCAAAAAGTCTTCGAGTTCAGCAGATGTTACGAGAGTCATGGACAACATATGTCGTCGATCGCCGATATATTGCAATTACTGAGCACGCACCGGCACAGCAAAAGGGTGAGGTAGTAAGTTATTTGACTGAAAATAGTCGAATGAAAGTATATTCGACAAATGATCCTACCCAAGGGAAGTTGGCTGTTACACGTTATGAAGTAAAAAAGGTTGTTGGAGATTATGCTCAGGTAGAACTCCAGATATTAACCGGACGTAAGAATCAAATTCGTGTCCATTTGAGTGAATTAGGCTGTCCGGTGGCAGGAGACCGAAAATATGGAGCAGTTACCAATCCTGTTGGTCGTCTCATGCTTCATAACTATTTATTGCAGTTTGTTCATCCTATAACTAAAGAAAATTTGACTTTTGAGCTTCCTTTACCTCCCAAATTTGATTTGCGTTAAAACAAAAAACAGGGGGGGTGAGGAGAATCTAGGAAAAGTAAGCATTTTGATTAGGTTATTCAGCCTACATAAATGCAGTGATATATAAATTTATTTTATGCTTTTACACTTATACTGAGTTTAATAAAGAATGGAAGTACCGGACTACATCATCCAAGTTGAGCATGTGACGAAGTCCTTCGGAGAGAAGGTTGTGCTTAACGATGTGAGTTTGAACGTGAAGAGAGGAGAATTTATTACAATTCTTGGTCCTTCTGGTTGTGGTAAAACGACATTGTTGCGTATGTTGGCTGGTTTTGAAACGCCAACATCTGGCAAGATTTTGTTAGCCCGACATGAAATAACATCATTACCTCCTTATCGCAGACCGATGAATACGGTATTTCAGCGATATGCGTTATTTCCCCATCTGACTGTCTATGATAATATTGCTTTTGGATTAAAGCTTAGAAAAAAGTCTGAGTCTGAGATAGATAAACAGGTAGTTAAGGCCCTTCGAATGGTCGGAATGACAGATTATGAAGATCGAGATGTAAATAGTCTTTCCGGTGGGCAACAACAACGCGTGGCAATAGCGCGAGCTATAGTCAATCAGCCTCAAGTTCTCTTGCTTGATGAGCCCTTGTCTGCTTTGGATTTGAAGATGCGCAAAGATATGCAGATGGAGCTTAAGGAAATGCACCGTAGTCTTGGAATTACATTCATATATGTTACACATGATCAAGAGGAAGCTCTAACATTGAGCGACACTATTGTGGTTATGAATGAAGGTGTAATTCAGCAGATCGGAACACCGATGGACATTTATAACGAACCCGAAAATGCATTTGTAGCTGATTTTATAGGAGAAAGTAACATCTTAAATGCTACCATGATTGCTGATTTTGAAGTTCAATTTATGGATCGGGTATTTAAGTGTGTCGATGCTGGTTTTGCACCTGGCGAGCAGGTAGAGGTTGTAATACGTCCGGAAGACATATATATGGTTCCTAATCCGGAAGCGGGTATGTTTAGTGGGGTGGTTAAAACTTGTACATTTAAAGGTGTACATTATGAGATGTTTATTGATACCCCGGATGGATATGAGATTCAGGTACAGGACTATAATGCTTTTGAGGTTGGTAAAGAGGTCGGAATGATTGTAAAGCCAGCAGACATTCATGTTATGCGTGCTCAATATGTTACCAATCGTCTAGTGGCTATTGTTGTTGATGATACCCATGTTGAAATGCTTGGAGCTAACTTTGAATGTTGTTCTCATACTTATTCGAAAGGAGATGAAGTTTTCGTTGAAGTTGCTTTTTCTCATTTTGATTTAACAGACAATGAGGAGGACGGAACGGCTTCTGGCACCATTCGCTCAATTTTATATAAAGGTGATCATTATCACCTCTCGATTGATACTCCTAGTGGAGAGCGTATTTATGTCGATACCAATGATGTTTGGGAGGACTATGATATTGTAGGAATCAATGTTAAACCGGAAGATATTCATCTGATGATGAATGTAAAAGAGGTGCGAGATGAATAAGTTCTTTGCCATATTGGGTAAGCGTAGCAATTGGGCATGGCCCTATGTCATTTTTATGGCTATATTTGTCGTATTACCCCTTTTGTTGGTCGTTTATTATTCGTTTATTGATGCCAATGGCAATTTTACATTTCATAACTTTGAGAAGTTTATTACTCAGACAGAGACTCAGAATACTCTGATATATTCTGTGGGAGTGGCTATCATAACGACCTTATTCTGTATCCTTTTAGGATATCCTGCTGCTTATTTTATGGCTAATAAGGAGTTTGGTACATTGCGTGTTATGGCTATGCTTTTTATCCTTCCGATGTGGATCAATATCCTGCTTCGTACATTAGCAACTGTAGCTTTGTTTGATTTTTTGGGTTTCCCATTGGGAGAGGGCGCTTTGATTTTTGGTATGGTTTATAACTTTCTGCCTTTTATGATTTACCCTATCTATAACACTTTGCAGAAGATGGATCGTAGTCTTATAGAGGCAGCACAAGATTTGGGGGCTAATAGCTTTTATGTGTTTACAAGAGTTATCCTGCCGCTTTCTAAACCGGGAATTTATAGTGGTATTGTTATGGTTTTTATGCCGACAATTTCGACATTTGCGGTTTCGGAACTTTTAACGATGAACAATATCAAACTATTTGGTACAACAATCCAGGAGAATATAAATAGTGGTGTAATGCTTAATTATGGCGCTGCACTTTCTCTCATTATGTTGGTTCTAATTGGCTTGACGAGTTTCTCCAGAGGAGATGAGGATAACCAAATTAATAAGGAAGGAGGGCTATTATGATCAAGAAGATTTTTGCTCAGACTTACTTATGGCTTTTGTTGATAATTCTTTATGCCCCAATTCTTATCATAGCCGTTTTTTCTTTTACTGAAGCAAAAGTGCTTGGCAATTGGACCGGTTTTTCTACAGGCCTTTATGAGTCCCTATTTACCGGAGGTGCTCAACAATCGCTTAATGAAGCCATTTTTAATACTCTTTATATTGCACTTTTATCTGCTGTTATATCCACAATCCTTGGGACAATTGCAGCGATAGGAATTTTCAATATGCGCCCACGTGACCGTCGGTGGATTAATTTCATTAATAGTATTCCGATGATAAATCCTGACATCATAACAGGTATATCTATTTTCTTGCTATTTGTTTTTATGGGTGTATCTCGGGGCATGGTTTCTATCGTCTGTGCTCATGTCACTTTCTGTACACCTTATGTCGTTTTGAGTGTTATGCCTCGCTTGATGAAGATGAATCCCAATATCTATGAAGCTGCGTTAGATTTAGGTGCTACACCATTTCAGGCACTTCGTAAGGTATTATTACCCGAGTTATGGCCGGGTATGATTAGTGGTTTCATATTAGCGATCACCCTTTCTGTAGATGATTTTGCTGTAACTCTTTTCACTAAAGGAAGTGGAGGCATTGATACCCTTTCTACTTATATTTATGCTGATGCTCGTAAAGGAGGTCTTACACTTGAACTTCGTCCGCTTTCGACGATTATCTTTTTGACTATATTAGTCCTTTTACTCGTTATCAATTGGCGTGCTAGTAAACAATCTGCACAACATAATGGAAATGAGATTCATAAACATGCCGGAAGGATGAGGCATTGATTCTTTTATATTGTGATTTTTTTATTTTGTTTTTAACTCTTAATTTGTTCTGTCAATGAAAAAAAATGTTTTAAATCTGTTTTGCTTTGTATGTTTTGCCTTGCTATCTTGTAGCATCACATTGGCGCAGACTGACCGATCTCAGATCTTGAAGGTTTATAATTGGGCCGACTATATTGATGAGAGTCTCATCGGAGAGTTTGAGCAGTGGTATAAGAGTCAGACTGGAGAACCTATTAAGGTAATTTATGAGACTTTTGATGTCAATGAAAATATGCTTACCAAAATTGAGATGGGGCAGGAGGATTATGATGTAGTCTGCCCATCTGAGTACATCATTGAGCGGATGCTTCGTAATGATTTATTATTACCCATTGACAAAAATTTTGGAGACACTCCTTGTTATATTGATTCTGTCTCCCCATTTGTGGTGGATAAATTTGAGCAAATGGGTAGAGGAAAGGTTCGCGTAAGTGATTATACGGTGGGCTATATGTGGGGAACAACCGGCTTCCTTTATAATACAGCTCTTGTTGATCGCTCTGATGTAGAAAGTTGGGGTGCTTTGCTCAATCCGAAGTTCAAAGAGCGAATTTTGATGAAAGAGGCTTATAGAGATGTTTATAGTACTATTGTATGCTTTGCAAACTACGATGATATTTTGGCTGGAAAAGTTTCTCGAGATGAATTGGTCGGCGAAGTTTCTGATCTCCGGATTCAACAAGTAGAAGATGTCCTTGTACAAGCTAAACCAAACTTTTTTGGTTGGGAGGTTGATTTTGGCAAAGAGATGATGACTCAAGGTAAGGCATGGCTTAATCTTACTTGGAGTGGAGATGCTACATGGGCCATCGAAGAGGCTGCTCAAGTTAATGTAGATTTGGATTATGTTGTTCCTAAAGAGGGAAGTAATGTTTGGTTTGATGGGTGGGTGATTCCCAAATATGCGCGTAATACTCGTGCTGCATCTTATTTCATTAACTTTATGTGTATACCTGCTAATGCCATCCGCAATATGGAGGAGATTGGCTATGTCAGTGTTGTTGCTTCACAAGAGGTTATGAATGCTATGATTGATACTACAATCGCAGAGACTTATGATATTTCTTATTTCTTTGGCGATAGTGTAGGAGCGGAAGCATTGCATATAAATCCGGTTTTATATCCGGATCGGAGTGTAATCGAGCGTTGTGCATTGATGCATGATTGTGCTGATAAGACAGAAGCTATGCTTGAAATGTGGTCGCGTATAAAAGGTGATAACCTGGATTCTAAAATGATTTTTATCATTATTCTTGTAGGTATTACTTTAGTTGCTATATTTGCTGTCGGAGTGATAAGTAAGAATAAGAAGAAAAGCCGCAAACGTCGTCGTCATTGATTTTATTATTATAGACACTTGCTATGCAGAATCAAGAGAATCCTATCTCGTTTGCTCATAATAAGAGCGAGTATCCTCCGATGCATACGGCCGAACATCTTTTAAATCAGACGATGGTAAGAATGTTTCATTGCGAGAGGTCTCATCGCACACATATTGAAAGGAAAAAGTCTAAATTGGATTATGATCTTCCGACACCTCCCACTGCGGAGCAGATTTCTGAGATAGAACGTCGGGTCAATGAGCAGATAGATCGTAATTTGCCGGTTACGTTGGAGATTGTTTCTCGATCTGAAATCCCTGCAGAGGTTACACTTAATAAACTTCCTAATGATGCAGGAGATACTTTGCGATTGGTTCGTATTGGCGATTATGATTTGTGTGCTTGTGTAGGAAGGCATGTAAATAGTACATTGGAGATAGGGCATTTTCGTATTAGTAGTACTAATTATCACAATGGCATTTTTCGCATTGTGTTCCGTTTGGATGACACTCCTTTTGTAGAGTGAATTATTGAGTAATATCTTACCCTTGGTATTATATTCTTCTGTTACTTATAAAAAGGTTGCTTCTTTCGCTTTCTATATGCGAAAAAAGCAACCTTTATTATTTGTGCCAGAGAAGATTGAGAGATCCTTTTATAAAGAGTGCACATCTTGCATCTTTCTCATGATAGGTGATGCGAAAATAAATTCTTTTAAAGCTGCATTATCAGTTGCCAAAAGTTGATCTTTAGGTCCTTGCCACCCTACTTTCCCTTGATATAAAAAGGTGATCATATCTCCTATGCCAAAAACTGAATTCATGTCATGTGTATTGACTACGGTTGTAATACCATAATCTTTGGTAATGTCATCGATGAGTTGGTCAATCATGATTGCCGTTTGTGGGTCAAGTCCGGAGTTGGGTTCGTCACAAAATAGATATTTGGGGTTTAAGGCAATCGCCCTTGCGATGGCAACTCGTTTTTGCATACCTCCGGAAAGTTGAGCCGGATATTTCTTGTCAGAATCTTTGATGTTTACTCTGTCTAAACAAAACCTAACTCGTTTTGACCGTTCTTTTGTTGTCATAGAGGAGAACATCCTGAGAGGAAATGCTACATTTTCGGCAACAGTCATAGAGTCAAAGAGGGCAGATCCTTGAAATAGAACTCCGATCTCTTCTCTCATTTTTTTTACTTCGTCATGGGTCATGGAGAGGACGTTCCTATCACTAAACAATATTTCTCCTCTGTCGGGATTATGTAGCCCTATGAGACACTTCATCAGAACAGTCTTTCCGGATCCGCTTTGTCCGATGATCAAGTTGTTCTTCCCGGGCAGGAAATTACATCGGATATCGCTTAAAACTTCTTGTCCGTCAAAGGATTTATAGAGGTGTCTTACTTCTATCATGTCACCAGTTGTTTATGTATTCTGAATTAATTGTTGCCTTATTGCAGTAGTAATTTGGTCAATATGATGTCGCTTAATAGGATCATCACGCTGCTGGTTACCACTGCTTTTGTACTTGCTCTTCCCACCTGAAGAGCTCCTCCTTTGACATAATAACCACAGTAGGAAGAGATGCTGGTGATGAGAAATGCAAAGCAATAAGACTTTTCAATGCTATAATAAACGTTGCCTTCTTTAAACCACGTTTGCAGTCCGTAAATGTAATTGTCAATGGATAGAATGTCTGTAAACATGCAAGTCAGTCCTCCTCCGACAAGACCTGTAGCGATAGAAAGAATAACCAAAATCGGCATAAAAAATACCAATGCACAGATTTTAGGAAGGATAATGTAATTAGCTGAATTGACCCCCATAATTTCCAACGCATCGATCTGTTCGGTGATTCGCATAGTGCCAATCTCAGAAGCAATGTTTGACCCGACTTTTCCTGCAAGGATCAGTGACATAATGGCAGAGGAAAACTCTAACATCATGATCTCTCGTGTGGTAAATCCGACTGTATAGCGGGGTAGAAGAGGTGAAAAAATATTGAGTTGTATCTGAATGCAACATACTGCACCGATAAATAGAGAAATGAGGCATACAATCCCGATGGAGTCAATAACAAGTGCTTGTGACTCATGGATGAATTGACGACCGAACATAGACCAACGATCAGGCCTAGTAAAAGTCCTTCTCATTAAGAGCATATATCGCCCGAAGGATTTGATAGGAGATATGATAAACATAAGTTCGTAATCTTCTGTTTTACTCTGCAAAAGTACAGAAACTCATAGACAAAAACAAATTTATACTTCATTTGCTTGTCTCTATTTCGCTTTTCTTTGCAAAAAAGAAAAAGATTCGCTAACTTCGCTGCGTTCAAACATAAGAAAGCATGATAGAAGAGTCTCAAAATATAGCTGCCCCTACTTCTCTTGCTCCGGCGTTTTCGGAGGGATGTAGTGTTTTACGTACTGAAAACCTTGTAAAGCGCTATGGCCCGCGTACTGTGGCCAATCATGTCAGTATAGATGTGAAACAAGGAGAGATTGTCGGGTTATTAGGTCCTAATGGTGCCGGAAAGACAACTACGTTTTATATGACAACTGGTCTGATTACACCCAATGAGGGACATATCTATTTAGATGATAAGGAGATAACTAAATATCCCGTATATAAACGTGCTCAGGCAGGGATTGGTTATTTGGCTCAGGAGGCTTCTGTATATCGAAAGATGTCTGTCGAAGATAACATCCGATCTGCATTAGAGATGACTCGGATGACCCATGACGAGCAACGTGAAAAACTGGAGAGCCTTATAACTGAATTTCGATTGCAAAAAGTGCGAAAAAATTTGGGCGATCGTCTCTCCGGAGGTGAAAGACGTCGTTGTGAGATTGCTCGCTGTCTTGCGATTTCACCCAAATTTATTATGCTTGATGAGCCATTCGCCGGAGTGGATCCCATTGCCGTAGAAGATATACAGTATATCGTTTATAAACTAAAAGAGAAGAATATTGGAATTCTCATCACAGACCATAATGCTCCTGAGACTCTTTCTATTGTTGATCGAGCCTATCTGCTTTTTGAGGGACGGATACTTTTTCAGGGGAATAGTGAAGAACTTGCTAGTAATCAGATGGTTCGCGAGCGGTATTTAGGACGAAATTTTGTGTTTATCCGTAAAAAGTTTGATCAACCTTCCACCTCCGAATCTGTTGCAGGCAAGCCGATTGAGGTGTAACTCTTTTTTTGTTTGTCTTTTATGTCATCTTTTGTTCCTTTTTTGGATTTTTCGCAAGAGACCTTACTCCGGATGAATAAGGTTCGAGCAGAGATGTCTCAACGTCAGATTGATGCATGTCTTATATCAACTCCGGTCAATACGCTTTATCTTTTAGAGAGAATTGTCAATGGTTATCTTCTCATTTTATCTGAAGACCCGTTGCCCCGACTCTTTATTCGTCGTCCTGCCGGTTTGCAGGGTGAACGCGTACATTATATCCGTCGTCCTGAGGAGATATACGATTGGTTTGTTACTACAGGATACGCTACTCCCTCTCGTTTGGGATTGGAGATCGATGCTTTGGCATATAGTGATATTACTCGTGTGCAGAAGGTATTTCCGAGTGCAGAGATCTGCAATGCCGATTTGCTTTTACGCACTTCTCGCGCTATAAAGACTCAGGAAGAGATCTTCCGGATGCGGGATTGTGGGAAGCAATATTGTGAAGCTTTTAAATGCGTTCCCGATCTATATAGACGCGGAATGAGTGATTATGAGTTTTCTTTAGCTTTCGAACGATTGCTTCGAGAGATGGGACACATCGGCATATTTCGCACTTTTGGTGCCAAGATGGAGGGTTTTATGGGAACGAGTATTTTAGTCGGCGATAATGCAGACAATGGATCTCCTTATGATTTTGCTTTGGGCGGTGCCGGTATGACTCCGGCTTTACCTATGGCTGCCAATGGTACTGTCCTTTGTGAAGGTCAAACCATGATGGTTGATGGAGGAGGATGTTTTGGTCCTTACATCACGGATATGACCCGAGTATTTGCTCTCGGCACTCTTCCAGATTTGGCTCTCAAAGCTCATGAGTGTTCGATAGAGATTTGTCATCAGTTTGAGGAAAAGGCTCGTCCGGGAGCCTCTTGTGCCGATCTTTATTTGGATGCTTTAAAACTTGTCGATCGAGCCGGGTTGAGTCCTTATTTTATGGGATATAGCCAGCAAGCTGCATTTGTCGGTCATGGTGTCGGCTTACAGATTAATGAACTTCCGGTGCTTTTCGCCCGTTCTAAGGATGTGATAGAAGAGGGGATGACGATTGCTGTAGAACCAAAATTTGTTATTCCGGGAGTAGGTGCTGTTGGCATCGAAAATACTTATTTGATTGCTTCTTCCGGCACCGAAAATCTTACCGGATACGTAACCGAAGAGATTGTCTATCTATAGGTCCTATATTTATTAGAGCCCGAAATAACTCTCATTTATATCAAGATCTCATCTGTCAAGTTCAAGTTTGATAAGAATCATTTTCACGACGCCGCTGTGTAACCTTACACGGCGGCGTCATTCACCTCACACGGTGGTGTCATTCACCTCACACGGTGGTGTCATTCACCTCACACGGTGGTGTCATTCACCTCACACGGCGGCGTCATTCACCTCACACGGTGGTGTCATTCACCTCACACGGCGGCGTCATTCACCTCACACGGCGGCGTCATTCACCTCACACTGCGGCGTCATTCACCTCACACGGTGGCGTCATTCACCTCACACGGCGGCGTCATTCACCTCACACGGCGGCATCATTCACCTCACACGGCGACGTCATTCACGTCACACAGCGTATTGTCTATGGTGATACAACGTGTTGTGTTTGTATTATTAAAATAAAACGCCCTGCCACAACAAGACAATTGTGACAGGGCATTTAAGTGTTATTGTTCCTACCTAATCAGGAAATATGATGTGGAAATTACCAATTGCTTCCGTACTCATCACGGAAAGATGAGTTACCACGCTTTTCTGCATAACCTCCATCTTGTGATCCGGCACCAGAAATATCTACACTTGTGCCCGTATCTGTATTAACAAATGATTGAGCCAAAGGACCTTCTGATTCGACATCTACGCAGAGAATGTGAGGTGCGATATATTGCTTTTTCATATCTGTATGTGTATTAATTAGGTTTATTCAGTTTTGATTATTACTTCACGATTACTTTTTTGTTGTTGATGGCATAGATGCCTTTGTTGAGGAGGAGGTTTTTAGATCCTTCTACGATGCCGTCAAACATCTTTTTGCCATCCATGCTGTACACCGTAACTCTACCGGCTTCCTGAGTAGTGAGTGATAGACCGCCTTCGATGCTTGCTATGTTCACCTCAACTTTAGGTGCAACCTCAATGAGGTCAATAGCAGTCCCTAATTCTACGATGTTACCATCCTCTTCTTCTACACGCATGGCCGGGGCTTTGCTTGATTGTGAAATGGCGAAGTAAGCACGATATGCTCTCCATTGTACAGTGCCAGAGCAAATTACTAATTTACCTCCGCTGACCGTGTAAATATTATTACCAGGGAATGTAGCCGCTGCTTCACCATAGTTTGTCGCGATCAAATTTCCTACAGAGGTAGCACCATCTACTGATTTTGTGTACTGATTTGAGCTGTTTGTTATGGGAACAATTACATCAGAGAATGTAAAAGATGTTCCTCCATTTTCAGCCATAATAATACCTCCTTCTACTCTGGAGTCTGTAGTTTTAAGGAATGTAAGGTTATTATTATTGAAAGATTTTAAATAACCAAATGTCAAACCGTTTGTTGATGTTCCTCTGAATGGGAGACATACTGTGGACCATTGTCCTGCAGTCAATGCTGCAGCTCTTGTGTATTTGGTGGTTCCTGTTACAGTAAACTGATAGGGAGAGTGGAAACCGTAGCTTTCATTGAATGTCATTGTTGCACATTTTTCGTCAACCACCACGTTGGTGCCACTTGCCTTATCACCGGCCTTGAAGAAGAAGAGACAATTTGGATTTCCATTGTTTGTAATTGTTACGCTGCCATGTACTGTACTACCTGTAAAATCTACATAGCAGATTGAACTCTTGGTATAATCGCTCCAAATGTTATTAATGTTGCTACTTGCTACTTCTCCGGTGACAATAAGGCCATTGCCTGATTTTGTAATTTTGAGGTCGCTTTCATCAAATACACTATTTTCAGAACCAATTCTTGTAGAACCTTGGTGTTCCCCGATTGTTGTCGCAGTTGTAACGACTGTCAAATTAGAACAATTGGCAAATGCATAATCATATACAGTGGTAACAGAGCTAGGGAGTGTGATTGTTCCGGTTACACCGGCTCCTGCTGCGATAACAGTAGTTTTTGCAGCGTTGTAGAGGATGTTATTTTCTATAGTGAAACTTTTACTATCTGTAGCTGTGATTGTTGCGACTTTAGAATTATAAAAAGCTCCAGCTTCAATTTCTGTATAATTGGGTTCAATGTTTACAGTTTTAGTTGTTGTATTCCCATTGAAACAATTTGCTGCAATTTTCGTAGGTGTGTAATTTATTTTTGTTGTATTTGTTATTGTAGAATTAAGTATAACCTGCTGAATTGGTACAGCGTATGTGAGAGTATTTGGAATAACTACTACTTCTTGAAAATAGTAATCAGAATTCCCTGATGCAATACTCCATCCGGCATTTTGTGCATACTCATAGGTATAAAATTGTCCTGCATAATATGTATCTAATGTCTTTTTATACTCTGTATCAGATGGGGTATATGTTATAGAGTTGTTTGCTGGGGTATTTGTTTTTGTATATGTATATGACGAACTACTAAATGTGACTGTTGTACCCGTAACATTTGTAGCATATACAGATTTTAACTCTGAATTATTGTATGTGCGAGTATCAGTCCTTGATAAGTTAACTGTTACATTTTGTGTCTTTGAATCGTAAGTAGCTACATAAGTAGGAGTTCCTTCTGTATAACTCTTGTCAGAATCGTACTTAATGGTGAATGTAACATTTCCTTGGGTGTCAGTCACCGTTGTAACAGTTTCTGCCATTGCTGATGACATCAGCATCATAGCAACTGCACTTAATAAGTAAATTTTTTTCATTTTGTAGTATTGTTTAATATGTTTGTTTGTCAAAAGGGTAATTTAAAACAATGAGATAAGACGCTAACAATTATGGATTGGGATGAAAAGATATGTATATTTCAGTATTCCCCGATATTCACATTTTCATTCTTTTTCATTTGTTATGAGTCCACACGTTTTGTTTCATTTATTTTTGCAAAAATAATATTTTTATTCGATAGTGAATTGAAGTGGGATAGGAAAATTTTTGCAATGAAGTTTTTTAACAATAGAATGGTGTGAATTGCACTCTCTATATTGCAAAAATAAATATAAAAAAGAGATTTGTGTAACCGATTGTTATTATTGATAATTAAGTGTTATTCTCCTCCGACAACAAGCTGCTTGACAAGTACTCCGGGCATTCCGCAAGTGACAGGACAACTTTGTCCATCTTTGCCACACATCCATGTGCTATTGTCAATTTTCGGATTATTGGCTACAGCTTCGATGTCAGCGAGGGCCTGAGGTCCATTGCCGATTATGTTTATGTCTTTGAGAGGACGAGTGAGATGTCCATTTTCTATCAAATATCCACTTTTGACGAAGAAGGTGAAATCTCCGGCACCAATTTGAACTTGTCCATTGGAGAAATCTTTTACGTAGATCCCTCTACGGACAGAATGAATTAACTCTTCTTCGGTGGCATTCCCGCCTTCCATGTAAGTTGCTCTCATACGGGGGAGTGGCATGGAACGAAAGGACTCTCTACGTCCATTGCCGGTGGCAGGAACTCCGAAATGTTTTGCTGATATACGATCGTGTAAAAATCCGGTCAGTACTCCATCTTTGACTAAATAGGTCTTTTGACCGAGCGTCCCCTCATCATCGACATTGACTGAACCTCGGTTGCCCATGATTGTAGCATCATCGATGACGTTAATAGCCGGATTGCAGATCTTTTTGCCTAACATATTTGTAAAAATGGATATATTTTTTCGGATAAAATCTGCTTCAAAAGCATGGCCGATGGCTTCATGGAGAAGGATGCCACTTGCTCCGGCAGACATAACTACCGGCATAGTTCCTCCTTGTGGCCTTTGGGCGGTGAGGGCAAATCGGGCTTTGTCTATACACTCTTGTGTTAAGGAGTCTATCAGTTCGTCAGTAAGCATTTCTGCACCTTGTCTGAATGATCGAGAGGCACGTGCTTGCTCTATCCGATCTCCATCTTTAATGACACAGGAAAATGAAATGGAACACAACGGTCGGGTTTCTTCATACCATTCTCCAAGTGAGTTGATAAATCCGATGTGTTGGGTGCGGTAGCAGATCATCCCTTGCACCCGTTGAATGCGCGAATCTTTATCTTTAAGCAAATGTTCGCCTCTAATTAACAGAGGAATAATATTGTCCAGATTCTCATCTTGCCATGAACGGACGATGGGATAATGATTGGTGAATTTTATCTGTTGGACATGGATCGGTATAGAGGATTTCATGTCTCCTGTCGCAATATTTGCCGCAGTGCGGGCAGCATGAAGAAGGTTGGCGGTTGTCAATTCTTCGCAATAAGCATATCCACTTCGTTCACTCTCTATGACTCTTATTCCCGCCCCATAATCGATGTTGCTTGAAGCACGATTGACAATGCCGTCCTGCATCGTCAAATGTGTGCTGAAAGAGTGCTCTAAAAAAATATCAGCGTAGTCTCCTCCACGACATAAGGCTTCAGAAATTATAGCACACAGAGTATTGATATCTATGGGAAAATGTTGCATGAGATTATCTGATTTCTTTGGGTAAGACTATGTCACTGACCAAATGATCGGCTTCATGTATGATCTGTTCGTCTAAGCATCGAAGTGTTTGCCACTCATTATCAAAAGCTTTCTTATAATTAATTTTTAAATCTTCACTACCTTGGTTGCCGATTCGTTCGATAAGCATCCCAATAGTTAATGTGTCTGGGGAAATCCCCGGAGACCAATAGTGGCGATCTCTATTACCTCGATCTACAGTTTCTCTAATTACATCTATTTCGTCTAATCTGGCTGTTATTTTATTGGTTAGTTTGGACGGGAGATGAAGATAGTCAGTCAATTCCTCAGTAGTCAATCCCTCTTCCCCTTGCTTAAATCGATTATAAATTATGCCTGCTACAACGACTGTCAAGAAGTCAAAATACCTGCGGGATAAATTTTGAGTGTCTTTCTCAAAATCGAAATTCTTGATGTTTTGTGAAGCATAGGCTAACTCTGCTCCATAAAGACAGATGACCCATGACATTTGTACCCAAAGCAAAAGGAGTGGAAGGGCCGCAAAACTACCATAAATGGCATTGTATTTAGCCACCCAAATCTGTCCGCTGATGTATAGAGTTTGGAAAACCTGAAAACCACATCCGGCTATGGCTCCCGCTACAAGAGCGTTTATGATTCGCACTTTTGTATTTGGAATGATGATATAGACAGCTGTAAAAACGAGAATGGTCAAAACATAGGGTGCGATTTTGAGAGCATTCTGCATGGCTTGGCTTATCGTTGCATCAACGTAATCTGTTTTTAAGAATGTCTGTAGGAAAATTTGGATACCGCTTGACAGAAAAACGATAAGTGGAACGACAATAATGATGCTGAGATAATCAGTAAATTTTCTGACTGTTGATCGTGATTTTTTTTGTTGCCATATCTGGTTAAATACTGATTCGATGTTGCCAATCAAACTAATAATTACCCAAAGCAGCAAAACAACACCTAATCCCATGACCACTCCGGTTTTGGAGTGCGCCAGATAATTATTTGCAAATTCAAAACAATATTCGATAGCCTCTTTTTGTCCGGGAAATATGTTTTGAAGTGTATCATTTAGGACATCCTGTAGTCCAAAACCTCTACCGATGCCTAACATAAGGGCTATGAGTGGTACTAAAGCTAGAAGTGTATTGTAGGTCAACGCGGAGGCTTTCTCCATCATTCGGTCGCTAACAAAGAAGCGAACGGAGAGTATCAGAGCTTTGACTACACTGATTAACCATCTATATATGCCGGAGGCATCTTGTGCTGTAATGCGCCAAATGTCATAGGTAACGAATCTCCAGCATTTATAGAAGAAATATTTAAGTTTCCTCCATTTGATCATGCCGGGTTTTCGACGATTGGAAGCGTGTATATCTGCTTTTTTAATTTTGAGGTGGGGCGCAGAAAAAGGTTTATTTTTGATTTTTTTCATAATAGAACACTTGAATCGTAGCTATTCAATTCTTCTTTGAGAATATTTGGTAACTAAATATGAAATGTTGTTTCCAAAAAAGAGAAACCTCAATTATTTTTTTAGATTCAACCTTGTATTGCCAATTTGTTTTCCATCACAGAAAATCTCAAAAACGTAGGTCCCGGGGGTTAGCGTTTCATTGCGGTTCCAGAACATGGTCACAGGGGTCTCTTCTCCCCCATATTCAATACTCTTAGTGATGGAATAATCCAACATAGTATTATCATAGCTGAATTTTCCGCTTTTTTCATTGATCAAAACTTCTTCGTTGGGTTTGAGTATTCGGACATATATGTCTTTCTGACCGATTTCGGCTGTGATATTTTTAGCTATTGAGAAGTCTAAACGCAGAGTTTTCACTTTTTTGATGGAACTAGTCTCTTTGTTGCGGGAGTTAAGTGCGACTACTTTTTGAGCTGTCGCCTCTAAGTGTGCGGCAAGAGTCACTTGCTTTTCTAATTGTTCGTTCTCTTTTTTTAACTGTTCGTTATTTTTTACAGCAGTACGAATCTGTTTTTTATAGCTTTGGTTCTCAGATATTAATGCTTCGTTGACACGATTTAGAGAATCCACTTGTGCCACATAATAACTTAATACACCTCTAACGTTTTCTAATTCTTTTTTCAACGCATTTATTTTACGAGCATCGGCAGCCTTAGTTTGTTTAAGTTCTTCTACCAAACGTTGCATTTTTATGCGTTGGTCTTCTAATTTTTGTTCTAACGAATCATTGTTTACAGTTAGTTTGTAGCCTTCATATTGAATGGCAAGTTGAGAATATTCATTTTGTAATTCTTCTTTTTCAATGGCAAATTGCTCGGTTAATATATCGATAGTTTGTTGTTGATGCCAAATGTAATATCCTGCACAGAAAAATAGGAGTACGGCTAAAGATGTAGTAGTGATAATGATGATATTACGTTTCATTCTTTTTATTTTTATATTGGAATATCTATATGATTTTCATTTGCAAAGGTAGTGATTTTAATTGAATTGCCCTCCTTTTATGAAAAAAACGAGAGATAAATTCCTAAATTGATAATTGAGTAAGCCAATTTCCACTAATTGATGATATAATCTTATTAATCATCTGGCAGATAAAATAATTGTCTGATTACTTCATCTGCCATAGAAAAACCTCTTTCAGAGAGTCTGATTTTAATATCAGAACAATCTAGTCTCGATTGTTGGCTTTCGATGATAATCCAGCCATTTTTTTCTAAGTCCGGTAGTTTATTGAAAAAATGGTTTTGTAGCTTTGGAATTGATTGAAAAACATTATTCAATCTATTTGTACGAAGACCCTCTATAGTACGTAAGGAGAGCATTATCTTCTCGTTGTATAGATCAATATCTGTCAAGGATTCAGTCTGCCTAATATTATCTCCTTTAATATAACTTATAATATTTTGATCATTCCATGATCGTGTCCTTGTACCATCATAACTATGAGCTCCTGGTCCAAATCCCCAATAAGGGTCTCCGGTCCAATAAGAAGAATTATGTATTGAATGAAATCCGGGAAAAGCATAGTTGGAAATTTCATATTGTTCATAACCGACTTTGCCGAGTTGTTTTTTTAATAGAGTGGCCATCTTTAAACAAGTTTCTTCGTCGGCAATTGATAGTTTTCCCTCTTTAATTAGATGATGAAGTTTCGTTTTTTCTTCAACACTTAAACAATATGCAGAAACATGATTGACTTTCAAATTTATAGCTCTATTGATGCTTTCTTCCCAAGATGATAGGGTTTGAGCAGGAAGACCATACATGAGGTCTATGCTTATATTGTTTATTCCGAATTTTCGAAGATCTGCTATTGCTTCTGTTGGTCTAATGCTATCGTGGCGGCGATGTAATAATTTTAATTCTTGATCAATAAAAGATTGTACCCCCATACTGATGCGATTTATGGGTGTTTTTGCGATAACAGAAATATAATCTGATGTTAGATCTTCAGGATTTGCTTCTAAAGTAAATTCTTCTATCTCAGAAATATCTATTTGTTTTTGTAGTTCTTCTATAAATTTTAATAAAGTTTTTTGGGGAAGTTGAGATGGTGTTCCACCTCCGATATAAATGGTTTTTATTGGAGAACTACTATTGGATATTTCATGTTTGCGTAGTTGTATTTCATGTATTAGAGCTTCAATGTATTTTTCTATATAATGAGACTGCGTGGTGGAATAAAAGTCGCAATAAATGCATCGTGATGCACAAAAAGGTATATGTATATATATTCCAGGCATAATATATCTTTATTTGGGGCGCTTATTTATGGTCTTTATTGAGATTTAGGTTTGGGACAGAGTTCTGAAACCTTATAGTAGCTGTGGTCTCCTATAAGGCGAATGTGTTTTTGTTTGTCAATATAGATTTCTTCTAAATCTAACATCAATTGGAGTATTTGGGCAATTTGCTGAGGTTCATATTGCTTTAACAAATGGGATATTTCTATAGGGAGTAGAGGAATTTCTGCTCTTTGTAATAGAGATAGTATATGTTTATGGATTTCTGTAGCTTCTTTATCAGAGGTTTTGAATGAAGAGGTGTTTGAAATTATCGCATGACTATTTATGCACACATCACACTTTCCACAATTATGTCTGATGTCTTCGCCAAAATAGTTTAATAGTTGTTTCATTCGGCATGTATCCAAATTATTTACATAATTGATAATGGATCGAATGCGTGTGGCCTGTCGCTTTTTCCGGTCTTCAAATATTTCTTTTCTAATGCGTATTTCGTCAGTCTCTAAACGAGGTGTTAAAAACAAAATCGCAGGTTTTTGTCGTGCAGGGATGTAATGAAGGATACGCATGCGTGTAAGCATGAGTAACTTTTGATAGACCGTTTCGCGATCAAGATGGGTAAACTCCATGATTCGTTTTTCGCTGATATAGGTGAAATCAGCAAATAAGCCTGTGTATAGTCTAAGTAGAGCATTCAGGATTTTTTGACCTTCACTATCGATGTTTACATGGTATAAATGCTCTTTTGTGCAGGTCATTATGACTCTGCTCAAACGTTCCGGGTCTTCGTGATAGGCGAGATACTCCCCTTGTTCGAGAATTTTTAAAGCATAATATGTCGAGGTGAGATTAAGATGGTAGGCATAACAAAATTGAAATATGTCAAACTCAAAAGAGGAATTGTTACCTGCACCTATAGCAATTTGGAAAAATGATGCTAATTTTTCATATACCATTCTTATGAAATCTCTTTCCGGGTATTCTTCTTCGAGATGTTTCAGAAGCCTGTTTTTATCTTCTTTCATCACTAACAATATAGCTTCTGCTGGTTTACCGTCTCTTCCGGCTCTTCCTGCTTCTTGAAAATATTCTTCAGGAGAGGGAGGGATGTCTAAATGTATGACCAATCGTACATTGGGTTTGTCAATGCCCATGCCAAAAGCATTGGTCGTCACAATTACATGGGTGTTTCCTTGTATCCAATTTTCTTGTCGTTGCAGTTTTTCTTGAGAACTTAACCCTGCATGAAAATAAGTGGCATTGATATGATTTATCTGTAATTGTTCGGAAATCTCCTTGCATTTTTTTCTACTTCTAACATATACAATGGCACATTCGATATTTTGTAAAAGACGTACTATTGTACCAAGTTTGTCTTCTACATATCGAACAGAATAGGTTAAATTAGAGCGTTCGAATGATGATTGAAATGTTTTCGATCCCTTTTTGAAATGTAATTTATTTTTTATATCAATTACCACATCCGGAGTAGCAGTTGCCGTGAGGGCCATCACCGGGATGTTGGGTTTTAAAAGTTTTCTAAGCTCAGCGATTTTTAAGTATGCCGGTCTGAAATCATATCCCCATTGAGAGATACAATGGGCTTCATCAACTACAAGCATACAGACGTTCATATACTGAAGTTTTGCTTGAAATAGAGAGGTCCCGATACGCTCTGGGGATAAATATAGAAACTTATAGTTTTGGCTTATGACTTTTTCGTAAGTAGTAAGAATTTCACTATGAGTCATTCCTAAGTGGACTGTAGCTGCTTTTATCCCTCTTTCCTTGAGATGATCTACTTGATCTTTCATAAGTGCAATAAGCGGTGTGACAACAATTGTCAAACCGCTCAGTGCTAATGCTGGAATTTGGAATGTTATACTTTTCCCTCCACCGGTAGGGAGCAACCCTAATGTGTCATGCCCATCTAGGACAGATCTGATAATCTCTTCCTGAAGTGGTCGAAAACTATCATATCCCCAATATTGTTTTAGTATTTCGTGAATGTCAGCCATCATTATACAACCCTATTAGGCATGTACACTTTGAAGACTTCCAACATCTAAATGCTCTCCTTCGGTGTGATGGTAAACATCATCATCACAATGATAAGTGTTAGGGGTATTACTCTCTTTGATATCTTTGATGAGCAATTGGATGTTACCAGTATTGTAGGAGTTTTCTTCGATGGTATAAACGATATCAAATGGTTTCCCACTTTTTATGATATCAAATTTGTCAGCCTGATTAAATGCAATGCCATTTTGAATAAATCCGGTTTCGGGGTCAATTAATTCTAATCGTATATGTTCAGATTCTTTTCCGACAATACGGCTCGTACCATAATCAGAAATATTCCGAGAAACGAATAGAGGTTTATTGTTCCCTGGACCAAATGGCGCAAGTGATTTTAGTTGTTTGTATAGGCGAGGTGTGGCATCTTTAAAAGAAATCTCCATATCGATGTCTAAGTGTTGCTGTTCTTGTGCCGGGGTAATGTGTTTCTCAACATATTCTTCGATACGACGTGTCAGTTCAGGGATGTTTTCTTCACGAAGTGTCAGTCCGGAAGCATAAGAGTGCCCACCAAAATTTTCGACAAGATCTCTACAAGATTCGATTGCATTATAAACACTAAATCCTTGTATGCTTCGGGCTGATCCACTAGCAAACCCGTTTGCACTAGTCAGTACGATTGCAGGACGATAATAGTGTTCTGTTAGTCTAGATGCAACAATGCCAATAATTCCTTTGTGCCAATTGGGATTGAAAACTAAAATACTTTTTTTGTTGTCGAGATTTCCTTCAGCCTCTACTTGAGCTATTGCTTCTTCGGTAACTCGTTTGTCTAATTCTTTACGACTCTCATTATAGTCTGCAATATGTTCGGCACAAGCTTTTGCTGTTTCCATATCTTTGGCAATCAATAGGTCAACAGCTTCTTTACCACACATCATACGCCCAGAGGCATTAATACGAGGCCCTATTTTAAAAACTATATCAGAGTTAGTTAGTTCTTTTTTCCCTAAACCACATAAATCTATAATCGCTTTAAGTCCGTTACATGCTTGTTCGTTTAGTCTTCGTAATCCGTTAAAGGCTAATACTCTATTTTCACCTGTGATCGGAACAATGTCTGATGCGATGCTGATTGCACAAAGATCTAATAATGGATAAATAAGCTGTAATTCATTAAAACCATTATCATGGGCAAAGGCCTGCATAAATTTGAGACCTACACCACACGCAGACAGATGTCTATATGGGTATGTGTCATCTTCTCTTTTAGGGTCTAAAATTGCTACAGCTTCTGGTAGTTCTTCATCTGGTTTGTGATGATCACAAATAATAAAGTCTATTCCCTTTTCCTTTGCATAACGGATCATTTTTACTGCTTTGATGCCGCAGTCTAAAGTAATGACAAGCTTTATCCCCTTGTCATATGCATAATCCACACCTTTTTCAGAAATACCATATCCATCATCGTATCGATCTGGAATGTAATAGTCAAGAGCCGAATAATAGTTGCGTAGGAATCGATAAACTAGTGCTACGGCTGATGTCCCGTCAACATCATAATCTCCATAGATTAATATCTTTTCTTTTTTTCCTATTGCCTCGTTAAGTCGAGCCACGGCCTTGTCCATATCCTTCATCAAAAAGGGATCGTGTAATCCAGAGGATAATTGTGGTCTAAAGAAGTGACGAGCATCTTCAGTATTTGTGATCCCTCTTTTGATGAGCAGTTCGCAGATAATCGGATTGAGCTTTAATTCAGCTGCTAAAACCTCCTTGGTCTCTATCTGTTCTGGTTGTAAGGTGCGACAATTCCATAGATAATTGTTCATTATTTTGATTTTTACTATTACGCGAAAGTGAATCAAGACGAATTGGAAGTAACCACGCATCATGGAACGCAGAAACTTCTCGAAGTCCAAATAGATAATGTTCTGCTTCGGATTTTAATCCGAAAACATTGATGTATAATCGATAACGACCATCTCTTTGTAATATACCTATATGATCATAACCTTGTTGTGATAATTTTTTAAGTTTATGATCTGCTTCTCTCTGAGATGAACAACTAGCAACAATGATGTAATAAATCCGACCATTGGGAGAGTTGTTAATATTATGACTTGTAGTTGTTTTTATTCCATTATCTTTAGTTTCTATCCATTGACTTTTATTAAAAGTGGGTTGAAGAGAATGAACTACAGGAAGTAAGTTGCCATTTGTTTTTTGTTCAGATTGTTGTATAGGTTCTTTAATATTGGAATCATCTACATTCGTTTCCCAAGGATGGCTGATATCTATGTTTGGTTTCCTTTTCCCTATAAGAATATCATGATCTATAACAGACGCATAGTTTTCACCATTATTGTTTGTTTGGTGTCCAGTATTAATAAAAAAACAAATAAGTATTATGGCAACAACAGCAATTTTTTGAAGCCAACTTTTCCGTAAAGGTATTATAATAGTGTCTTCGGAAGATTTATTATCAACTATCAGATGTTGCTCTTTACTATTTTCTATTTTTTGTCGTATAGGGGATATGGCGATTTCTTCAAAGCCCCAAAAGTCATTATCTACTCTTGTTGATTGAGACGGTTCAAAAAAAATGTGGTGATCATTGTCCAAACGTAAAATACCGAGAGACCCTAATTGATACTCTTTGTTTTTATGTAATTGGGTAATGATATTATTAACTTCATGTTTGATAATTGCATTTGCTTCATCGTAACTTGCTCCCTCTACTTGCATATATGTATCTATCAATATCCCATCATCGTGGGTGATAAACCGATTGAATTGGATTTCTACATGAGGAGGAATCAAGTGGAAACTATCAGAGATATTGTTGCTTTCATTTGCCTTATTGTCGAGGACTATTTTCCCAGGTACTTTTTTTAACATCCAACCACCAATGCCTGACACAAAAACATAGTGTCGGGTCATTAAAACATATTCGATGTATGTGGCAAACGTTTGCATAAATATCTCTTTGAGGCAATCGTCTGCGCATTAAGATGCGCTACGGAATGCGAAATCGAAGCAAAGATAGAAAAAAAACATTAGTTGACCAAGAATGTAAGTAAAAATGATGTTTTAGCGACATTTTTTTATCAAATCATCTGCCATCTGTGGGTCTAAACCTAAATCTAATGCTCTCTCAATGTCCCTTTGAGCGTAATCTTTATCTCCTTTGATTAACCGTATTCGTGCACGTAAATAGAATGACATAGCATCTTTATTGTTTAAATCAATACTTCGATTAATGTCTTCTAATGCTGATCCCATCTTTCCGCTGAGAAAATATACTTCTGCGCGTTGGAAGTAGATTTGTGAATTTTGTGGATTATATTTTAATAGTGCATTATATAATTCAGTTGCTAAACCATATTCCCCTTGCATTTTATATATATATGCCATTCCCCATCTCGCTTTAGCACTTTGGGGATTTAATTTATCTATAGCTTCTAAATCTTTTTTAGCTCCTAAAGTGTCTTTAATAATGAGTTTTATCATCGCTCTTTCGTAATAAGCATTTTCATCATTAGGATTATCGATGAGTATTTCTGTGTAATCGATAATTGCTTTTTCCCATGATTCCATTTCAGCATATAGGGCTGCCCGATTTTTTCTTAGATTTCTGTTTTTGGGAAGGAGGGATAGGGCAGATGAATAAGAAAGTTCAGCTTCTTTAAGGTTTCCCAGGTTTCTTTGAATAGTTCCTAAATTGGAAAGTAAAAGCCCATTTCTTGGATTAGCTGGTTCCATTTTAAGTGCATTGTGCAATGCTTGTTCTGCTAAATTTAAACTATCTTGTTCAATATAGTAAAAACTTAGAGCAAGCCAATCATCGTAAGATTTTTGTGCGTTTAAGGGATTACAAATCTTTATAGTAAGGGTCAAAAAGAATAGCAATTTTTTCATCATAAAAATATTTTTCGACAAAGATAAGTTATTTATAAGGAAAAACATTACCTTTGTCGCATACATTTATAGAAAATTAAAACATTTGTTGATATGAAAAAATTATTTCCAATTTGTATTTGTTGTTTATTATGTTGTTTATTGGGATGTTCTCCTCGTAAGCAACATTCTCAAGAATCAATTTCATTACTTTTTGATACTATTCATATTGACACAGTCTGTCATTTGCTAAAGGAGACAGATTTGCCAAAATGTGAATTCAAATTAGAGATGGTATATCCAGTTTTTACTTCAGATGAAGATGTGTTAGCAACTGTTCAACAATTTGTAGTTAATAGTTATTTTAGAGAAGCATACTCCACTTTGAATCCACTTGAGGCTGCAGAGGCTTATTGTAATCATTATTTAGAGTCATATCGTAAAGTAGGAGAGGAAGCTTTAGCCGATGATTATGGAAATGATATTTCTTCTGCTACACCATGGTTAAACTACGCAGAGTCTTCAAAAGGTATTGTCGTTTTTAATGAACGAAATGTTTTTTCCTATAAAGTCTTCTTTGATACCTATCGAGGGGGGGCACATGGTGAACAATCATGTAGTTGCCATGTTTTGGATTTAGAATCCTCATGCCGAGTTTATCTTGTCGATCTTTTTAAGGAAGGTGTTATTCCTCAGGTATCGACTCTTCTGCGACAGTCAATGGCAGAGCAATATGGATGTAAAAGTGTCGCTGATTTGAGTGAAAAACTTTCTGTGTTTTCTCCGGAAGAGATTGAGATCACAGATAATTTTTATGTTACGGATAAAGGGATTACTTGGGTGTTTAATCCGTCTGTTATTGCCCCTTATTCTTCAGGAATTATTGAGGCATCAATTTCTTGGGATCAATTAGCTAAGTATGTAGATGTAAATAGTTTGTTATATCGTTTTGTTAATCCTAATGAATAGTATATTTTTTTAAATCAACATGTTAGAATTCTTTAAATATTTTCCGAAGCTAAGTGAACAACAGAAAATTCAGTTTGAAGCATTACAAAAATTGTATGAGGATTGGAATTTAAAAATCAATGTTATATCCCGTAGAGATATTGATCATCTTTATGAACATCATGTCCAGCATTCTTTGGCTATTTCGTGTTTTGTAGAAGATCAATTAGGCGGGTGGCAAAATGGGGTAAGTGTGTTGGATGTAGGTACAGGCGGAGGATTTCCAGGAATACCATTAGCAATTTTCTATCCTCATTGTAAATTTCTTTTAATCGATCGCATCGGGAAAAAAATAAGAGTCACACAAGAAGTTGCTAATGCTATTGGTTTGACTAATGTAGAATGTCGTCATTCTAGTGTCGAAGAAGAGAAAGAGTCTTTTGACTTTGTTGTAAGTCGAGCTGTTATGGCTTTACCTGATTTAGTAAAATTGTCGTATAAAAATATGAGACGAGGTCTTCTATGTCTTAAAGGAGGAGACCTTACAGAAGAATTTAAATCACCTTATTGCAAAGATGTGATAGAGGAAAAAGTATCTCATTATTTTCAGGAGGATTTTTTTGAGACAAAACGCATTATTTTTGTACCAAAACATACGAGTTGAGACCTTTATGCTAAATGTAAAAAGTTTTATTTTCAATCCTTTTAGTGTTAATACTTACGTTGTTTCCGAAGAGAAGAGTAGGGAGGCAGTATTGATTGATCCAGGGTGTCGAGATTTTGATGAATGGAGCCAAATAGAGGAGTATATACAGAAACATTTTTTACAAATAAAGTATATATTTTTAACTCACTGCCATATAGATCACTTGATGGGGTGCAATATTGCTTCTAAGTCTTTGTTTGTAGATATTTGCGGAAGTTTAGATGAATTGAATAAAATTCCTTCTATTGGATTGCAAGCGCGTTTGTTTGGAATTAATTTCATAGATAGTGTTATTGAGATAAAGCAAAATGTTAAAGAGGGAGATTCTTTTATTATTGGGAATGAGCAAATAAAGGTTTTAGATGTTCCTGGTCATAGTTTTCATGGGCTTATCTATTATTTCCCAAATAGCCATATCCTTTTTAGTGGAGATGTTTTGTTTCGAGGTAGCGTAGGGCGGTCGGATTTTGGACCAATTTTTGGTTGTGATGGGAATTTACTTATTAAAGGCATACGTGAAAAGTTATTGATTCTCCCACCATATACAAAAATTTACCCCGGACATGGGAATGAAACGACTATTGCATTTGAGTTACAAACTAATCCCTATATATAATAATTTTAAGATGTTACCACAGGATCCTTTTATACTTTTTAGTTTTATTAATATGAAATTACGGGATGAGTGCATTTCGTTAGATGAGTTTTGTGCAGAATTTGGTGTTTCTCGGTTAGAAATTGAAGAGAAATTAGCTGCGATAGGTTTTTCTTATGATGAGGAGAATAAACGCTTTTCTTAGAATAGAATAAATACTTGTAATTTTGTTAATATCTGTCATTATGATTAAAGATTTACTTTTGTCGGCTCAAACTGCTTCACGCACGTTATTAACCCTCCCAACCATAGAGATTAATGCTTTCCTTTTGAGATTAGCAGATGTATTGGAACAGTCAATGGATCAAATAACTGAAGCAAATTTAATAGATCTTGACAAGATGGATCCGGGAGATTCTCGATATGATCGATTACTATTATCTTCTGATCGTATATTAGGAATGACTAAAGATTTACGTAATATAGCTAAATTACCATCTCCTTTAGGAAATATTTTGTATGAGGTTGTTCGCCCCAATGGAATGAAGATTACAAAACGAACTGTACCTTTTGGTGTGATTGGAGTAATTTATGAATCTCGCCCTAATGTAACAACGGATGTTTTTTCATTATGTTTTAAAGCTGGAAGTGCTTGTGTTTTAAAGGGGGGTAAAGAGGCTTCAGAGACTAATCGATGTCTTGTAGGCATAATTCATCGTGTTTTGTTTGAGAGAAATTTACCCAAGGATTTGTGTTTGTTATTGCCCAATGAACATGAGGCAACCGCGGAGATGCTTAATGCTGTCGGATTAATTGATTTGGTTATTCCTCGTGGAAGCAGTCGCTTAATAAATTTTGTGCGTGATACAGCTCGCGTTCCTGTGATTGAGACGGGTGCAGGCATTTGTCATACTTATTTTGATGCTGCAGGAGATTTAGACAAAGGTAGAGAGATTATCTTTAACGGTAAAACTCGTCGTGTGAGTGTATGTAATGCTTTAGATTGTCTTTTACTTCATGTATCGAGAATTAATGACTTGCCAGAACTAGTTCACCCTCTTGCTGATAAAAATGTCTTGCTTTATGCCGATCCATTGGCTTATTCTATTTTGCAAGGAAAATATCCTGATTCTCTTTTACAAGCTGCTTCAAAAGAACATTATGGGCTTGAAATGCTTTCTTATAAGATGGCAATTAAGGTCGTTCCCTCAATAGAAGCTGCTTTAGATCATATAGCACAACATTCTTCTAGACATAGTGAAGCTATTGTATCTGAAAATGAAGAGGCTTGCCGTCTTTTTTCTCACATGGTTGATGCTGCTTGTGTTTATACTAATTTACCTACCACTTGGACTGATGGAGCTCAGTTTGGGTTTGGTGCAGAAATTGGTATATCTACGCAGAAACTTCATGCTCGTGGACCGATGGCTTTATCAGAGATTGTTACATATAAGTACATCATTTCAGGTAATGGACAAATACGATCTTAATAATATATAATATTTGGGATATGAAAAAAGTTTTTATTGCTTTAGCAGATGGTTTTGAAGAGAGTGAATTAATTTTGCCATTGGATATTCTTCGACGTGCTCAAGTTTGTGTTGTTTTGATGTCTGTTAGTGATAGCCTTACTGTGGTTGGGGCTCATGGTTTGTCAATTTTAGCCGAAACAACTATTTCAGAAGCATTTGTTCAAGATGGGGATATGCTTTTCTTACCTGGAGGGATGCCTGGTGCTCTAAATCTTTCTAATAATACTCTTTTGTCAGAAGTAATACGAGATTATTATTCTTCTGGCAAATATTTAGTAGCAATTTGTGCGGCTCCAATGGTCTTTGGTGAGATGCATCTACTCTCTGGTAGAAAAGTAACATGTTATCCTGGTTTTGAGGATAAACTCCACGGTGCAGAAGTCATTACAGAACCTGTAGTTATAGATGGTCCATTTATTACAGCTTGTGGTCCAGGAGCTGCAGCTGCTTTAGGGGCAAAGATGGTGGAGGTTCTGTCTGATAAAAAAACTGCTCAACTCATTATGCGACAAATGTTGTTTGAGCTTTGAGATGAGCATTTTTTTCTCTTATTAACGTTAAGTATTTAGGGATAGTCTATCGACTGATTTAGCCTTCAAGAATTAAATGACTATCCCTAATTATTGTAAAATAAAATTTTAGCAGAAAACGATTGGTGCAGACATATTGCGTAGCGTGTTTACTACACTCCAGGCTGCAATTTCAGCTGTAGCACTATAAACATCTATTACAGCATGAACTTGAGGATTGCGTATTTCTACACGTTGTGTATCTCCTATAAATCCAGGAGTGGATTGCATCGTAACTTTCATGTTTTTAGGCCCGACAGAAGCTCGTGAAGCAGCTACAGTAACATTTACTTTTGTAGGGAAGAGTGAGATTGCCTCTGAGGCTGTCCCTTGAAAGACAATTTGTTGCTCTTTTTGCAAGGATTCTTTATAGACACTAGTTCCTCTAAGGGCATTAGGTCCTTTTTCGTTGAAGAAGTTTGCTTCTGCATCGCCCATTAAAGTTACAGTCTGTAGGACATCAAAGCCGCCTGTTGCTCCGGAGACAACATATAAGTGGGTAGAATATTGCTGTGCAGTATTCATGACTTCTGCATAAAATAACTCGTCTGCCAATGCTCCTATAGAGAGTGTAATAATGTTACATCCGTTTTTAAGGGCGGACAACGCGAAACTTTTTAAGGCTGCCGGAGATGCTGCTTCGACAATATATTGAGGATGTGTCTCTATGAGTTGTTCTAAAGTGGAACATATTTGGCATGGGTGTCCGGATGCTTGAGCTTTATGTGCTAATGTAATAGCTTTGTCAATGCTGCGGGAGTGGATGGCAATAAGTTGATAATCTGGTAAGTATCCTTTTAATAGAGCATCAATAATGATGGAGGATAATTTGCCACAACCGATTATGGCTAATGTTTTAATAGTCATATATTAATTTTTTTTTAAAATTTATGAAGTGTCCAACGCGAATTTCCTTGACTCAATATCATGTGAGAATCGTTTAAATGGTCGACGCGAAGGCGAATATTCTTATAATCATCAAAAAGGAATTCATCTTTGATATATTGTTGAAGTATCTCCCCAACATTGTCCATTGGAAAGTAAGTCATCATTAGACTATCCCCTATATGTGAAAATTTTCCATGGAGTTCCCATCCAAAGTGGGCTTCTTCGTCTACTACTCGTGCGTAAACAACGTTGCTTTGGAAACTAAGAAATAAGTGAGAGGGGGTAGCTATAGTATCTATTTTACTAATCTCTTTAATTTGCCAATTGCCATATAGATCACCTATGTCTCCGTCATTTGTGCAGGATGAAAGTGTATATGATATAAGGAGAGATACACTGAGTGTAAGGGCAAGAATATTAGTTATTATTGTTCTTTTCATAATTTTATATAATTGATATTTTAATTAAAAAGATTGCCTTTTTTAGATATGCTAAAATTAAATGCAGTATTATCTCCATAAAGACTACCCATATCTGAGGCAAATGCGGCTTTTATTGTCCAACTCTTTATTTGATAACGGATTTCAGCCATTGTGCTAAATGAACTATAGATCTTTAGAGATGGAACATAAGGAGTCCCCCATGCATCTCTATGAGAAAGGAGAAGCTTGTATTCCCATTTAGGCATTATGTATCCGTTAATACCTATGTGGTATGCTTTGACTCGAGTGTGTGTAAATCTTAAATAGGAGTCTTTGTTATAGATTGGAGATTTTAGCATTGGACTTCCGCATGAAAATCCAAAGTGACTATATCCAGTGTAAAGGTAGTTGTTATAATAATCATCAGCTCCGCGAGCTTCGTTTGGTAAAGAGGTTTCTATGCCGGAAGAGAAATCTGATGGAGCCCAATGAATGGGACCGCTTTGATCTGTGGTTTGTAGATATTCTAAAACAACTCCTTTTATCCAAGGGGTTTTGTCCTCGCCTTTGTGAATATATTCGATGCCCCAAAGACCATCCCATCCATTGCGCTTGGCCATCGCTGAGCCATCTTCAAAAAGATTCTCTACATATGCTTTTATTGTGTTGTTTGAGTTGATCTTATACTCTAAGTCTATACTGATATTTCCTAAGTGGTTACCATACGCAAAGTTGCGATCTCCAATATTGGAGTTATTTCCACCGGTTGTTGGTTTGAGGACTTTAAAAAAGTCAGAAAATTTAATATCGTATTGTGCTTCACCTATATTGGGGTCACCTAAATTTCGATGATGCCCTCCAAATTGGACAGCGTGTTCCAAACCTGCTGTAATCACCCAACGTTTTTGAGGATTGCTCCTTAAATAGATTTTTTTCTGATGGTACCAAACATCTGTGGTGATAAACGATTGACCAATTCCATTTTTCCCTTTTAAATATTCTAAATAACGTTCTTCTTGGTAATCGCTATCAAGGGTATATCCATAACTCCCATCAAAATAGACTTGTATCCAATTTTTCGTTCCTGGGATAGTGATAAAGCCATTGGTGCCGAGTTTTACTTGGGGGATAGGCCGAGCATTGCCTGACCATACTGTACTACCCGAACTAAGTGCAAAATTTCTAACAATTGGGTCAAACTCTCGACTGCCAATATGAAAGGTTATCCATCGCCAATTTGCTGCAGCGTAGAGTTGCTGTATATAAAAAGAATTATAGTTATCTTTCTGTACTTGAATGTCTAAGCCTGTTTCCCATTGGAGATGTTTGCCTTTGTGTTGTGCATCAATAGCAGCTCTAAGATAACCCGTATTGGTTTCTGGTGATAGAATTCCATGCCGATTGCTACTTAAATAATATGGAGAAAAGTCGCCGTTTCCGACAGCTCCTTCCATAGAAACTTGATAGTTAACAGAAGTCTGCGAGAATGTTGCTAAGTTTCCGCAAACACAAGTATAGAACAAGATTGCTGTTCTTCTTATAAAGTGCGAATTTTTCATTTTCTAACTATGATATTATAGTAGGTAAATTATTCTATTTATGTTGATAATTAATTTTATCTGATAAATTGTATAAGCGGTGCTATATCATGATCTTTTTTATACTTACAAATATCTGTTTTACTATAGGATATTGTAATTTTGTTTTGTGTTAGTTGTTTTATTGCATTACTTAATGCAATTCCTGAATTCGGCGAATAAAGACTGCCAAATGAAGGATACTTCTGAAGAAATTTGCAAAAATATGGAATATCAGACATGATAGCATGGATTTGGAAGTAAACCACGACTTCCAAGACCCCGCTTTGGTAGATCTCTTTATAGGGAAGTAGGACATATTGACATTTATCAAAGAGATAGTTTAACTCATTATCTGAAATATAGCGACATACAATTTTAACGAAATCAGGTGTTTTAAAGTCTGTCATTAATCCCTGTTTATCTTGTCCTGCAATGATGATGTTTGCCTCATCAAATTCGTTTTCTTTTAGGGCGATGATAGCATCTTTAAGAACTTCTATTCCTTTGCTATCTCTAAGTTGTCCGAAGAAAAGGAAATTGGGTTTGGTTTCAGAAATAGTATTGATGATGTCAAAATTTATTTGTGAATGGTCAATAGTTTTATTAAAATCATAACTGAAATGAGGATAATAACAAATTCGTCCTTTCCATCCCATTGTGCGGAAAGCTTGTGCTGTTTCTTCGGAATGACAAATAACATTATGAATAAGGTGATGGTAAATCCATAATTTAATTTTTAGATAGTTGTCTTTGCCATTCTTATTTGTGATTTCAAAAAGGTCGTGTACGACAATATATAAAGATTTGCTGCCACAAAATAATATGATAAAGAGAATATCAATAATTCGAAGTCCGAATGATTGATAGACGAAAATATTGTTTTTTTTATGTTGGGTATAAAAAAAAGCAAATTTAAAAATACCTTTAAGAAGTTTAGTTATTTTGGTTAATTTGGAGCCATAATAAAAATTCTCAAAGAATGGTTCATCTGAAGAAGATTCCGAGAAGTTGGATAAAACAGTAACATCTTTATTCTGTTGCTTGAAGATATTTCTAAAAGCAATATCATATAGATGCATTCCTGTTTCTTTTCCTATGGTGTCGATGAGAAAGATCATTTCTGTGTATTTTTAGTATGTCTTTTTATTATTAGTTTTTTTATGATCATCAAAATTTGAGCTATTGAGACGATCATACATGAAGGTATCATTCGTAGGGGATATACCTGTCGTTTATAGTTTTCAGTAATTGTTTTTAATTCTTTATGATTTAATGTATTAGATGCATTAATAAGTGCATGTAAAAAATAGTTGAAAAGGATTAGCTTTTTGTGACCAAACTCTATGTATTCTTGTTGGTTGTCTGATAGATGATGATAACAAAAAGAAAGGTATTCTATCGTCGCATGCATTTTGCGAAGTATTGTAGATTTGCTATTGTCTGGCGTAATATTGCTTGTGCTCTTTCTCCAATATACTTTAGCATGATTAATAGTTAATATAGGTGATATATGTGACATCTTAAACCATGTTGCATCATCACTGCCCCAAGCCATATCAAAATTGACAAATCCTCCAGATTCATAATACAATGAGCGAGCAAAAATATACTCTACAACAAAACTATTGATTTTGTATTGAAGTCTAGCCTTAAGAAATTGTGCTGCTGACATTTCTTTTGGAAATGAAGGTTTTATGTATTGTTGATCTTGTGTTAATGTATTGTCCTCTTCGATGACTAATGTGTCGAAATGAAAGAGTTTGTAGCTATGGCCTTTTTTAGCTTGATTTATTTTAAAATTATATGTGTTTGAGAATATTTGTTGATTATCTGTTTGATATATGGTTTTATAAAAAAAATCAACACAATTAGGAGAAACGAGATCATCGTCTGAAAATAGCCAAATCCAAGGCTCGTTTTCTGTCAATTCTATACATCGTTCCCATTGTTTTACTAAATCTTTTGACCCTAAATTATTCTCAAAACGATGGTATCTAATATCCATCCGAGCAGAAAAAATTTCAACGATAGGGCGGATATCATGAGGGCTACAATCGTCTCCAACATAAATTGTGAAGTTTTTACAAGATTGCTGAGCAAAACTATCTAGCGTTTGTGCGAGATAGTCAGTTTTATATGCAGGGATGACAATTGCCAAATCTTTCATATAACGTGCTCTTTTTTATAATTGATGACGTTTTTATATATTTGTGTTAATTGTTCGCCATAAGTCTCCTCTAGAAAAAATGTTTTGGCAAAATCTAAGGCTTGTTTTTGAATATATGAAGCTAAATTTTTATCTGTAACGATACGATCCATAGCTTCATAACAATTTTCGGGGGTTTCAAAAAGAAGTCCAGTTTCTTCATTACATACTATTTCCAGAGTTCCTCCTGCAGCTGCTGCAATTACAGGGCATGACATAAGCATGGCTTCTATGGTGACCCGACCTTGTGCCTCATTTCGAGAACACATTAATAAGGCAGTAGCTTGAGAAATTGTTTTCTCTACATTTTTAACAAAACCGGAGAAGTGAATTTTTTCTCGTGTTGTTTCGTTTGCCAAAGATAGCAATTTTTCTTTATAATTATCTTCGTAACCTCCTAAAAATTTTAATTGGTATTCTGGATGTTTCTTACAAAACATATTAAATGCATGAATAGCAATCTCAGGTCCTTTGTGTGGGGCAATTTGCCCGCAAAAAACAAAATAAGGCTCTTTCTTCTCTGAATATAGTAGCTGTGTACGGCTTCTTACGGCATCAAACATAATCGTAGCTCGAGGGTGATCTTGCACATGATAGTGTCGTGCAATAGCTTTTGTGATGCTGATAATAGCATCCGAACGACTTATTTTTTTACGAAGTCGTGTCCACCCTAAAAATGGTTGAAAGCCCATGTCCAAGTCGATGAATTCACGAAGATGCCATACATGAGGGATCTTCAACTTATGTGCTATTTTTGGCCCGAAATCAATGACGCTGGTGTTGGTGTGTATAATGTCTATGTGTTTGTTTTTCAGTGTATTTATTACTTTCCGTATTGCTTTGCTATTGTCGAACCAATCTCGTATTAGCCTAATGGGAAAAGTCAAAAAATATTTATAACTATAGCCCCAACCAACAAAATCTACATGATATTTTGCAACAATACATTCAATACCCTTACTTGTGAAGTAGTCATAGACAACTCCGGTTGATGGCAATAAAACAATTGCTTGATAGTCTTGGGGTAAAGAGTGTATGAGGTTATACAAAGAGAGCGTGGATCCTGCGATTTTGTCGTGCTCATGGCTGATGTATAATATGGTGGTCATATTTCTCTGAATGTGTTTTTATGATTTTTGCAGGATTACCTGCAACCGTCGTATAAGCTGGTACACTTTTATTCACAATGCTCCCGGCAGCAATAATTGCATGATCTCCAATATGGATATTGCCAAAGATAATTGCCCCTGTATATATTTTTACATTGTTGCCAATGATAGGACGATGCCCACTATGAGAGATGTCAGTTCCAATAGTTACATTATGCCAAATTTCAACGTTCTCGCCGATTTGAACTGCTCCAATGCGGGTGCCGTGTCCGTGATGTAGAATAAAATTGTTACCAATGTTATTACAATTTAAAGCTATACTATATCGGTCATCGGGGAGATACCATCTAAATAATCTGCTAATCCCACCGAGACGATAATATAAGAGTGTACGATATTCCTTAAGACCAAATAATTCAATTATAGAACTTTTTTTATTCTCTCGTCCAGGAAATAAAATTACTATCCAATGTCTTCTTTCTTCGAGGATTTCCTTTCTTTTGGGATGTATGCGACATATGAATAGGATAGGTGATATGATTATCAAGAACAATCCATCTTCAAAATAACGAAAAGTTTTTTTTATCATGATATTATTGAATAGGGTTTTGTTAATACTATTAATTGTTATTTGTAATTGAATATCAATGTTACTTAAGCCAATGTCTGATGATTTCTTTATAAAAAGCCCATGAGTAACGTTTTCCTAGTATTGTGGCATTTTCTTTGAGAATACTTTGGTAATCTTTAGGATTGGACGAAAAACCTTCACCATATTGGTAATAACATAAGGGATATGGTCGATAATCAAATTTGAATCCTTGTGTATGGAGATAATATAAAAAGTCATAGTCTGCACAATGTGGGAATTTTTTCCATTGAAAAGGTCTCTTTTTTAGTATAGCTGTAGGTGCATAAATTGACTGATGACATATTCCTATACCTTTGATTATGCTTTTTTCATTAAAAAAAGGATGTGCTTTTTTTACAAAATTTCCTTTTGAGGTTACAAGGACACAATCTCCATAAACAATTCTGTCATTAGGAGTTTTGTCCAACGACAAAGTCTTTATGGTATCTGTATCATAGAATGTATCTCCTGCATTCATAAAGCATATCCAATCTCCAGAGGCTATTTGAATACCTTTGTTCATAGCATCATAGATGCCTCTGTCTTTTTCAGAAATTAAGATGTCAATTTGGTCTTTATATTGAAGGATAATATCCATTGTTCCATCAGTACTCCCTCCGTCAACTATAATGTACTCAATTTGATGTGATGCAGATTGCTCTATTACAGATAAAATAGTCTTTTCTATTACATCGCAACTATTATATACAACAGTAACTATGCTGACGCAAGGAATGGAGTCTGTATTATGATTTTTCACTTTGATGTTTTAATTAAAACGAATATATTATTTCAATATTGTTTGAAAATCTATTTATACGCTTATTTCGTTAATGATAATATTTGTGTTATGCCTTTTTGAGAAGATATTCTGTATAGACCTTGTTCTATAAATGGATAGTTTTCAGTTACATGACCGATTGGGACATTAAAGATAACGGGAATATTATAATTAGAGATAAGGTTATATATGTTCTCATAGATACTGGCATTCATCAAAGGGTCTTCTATACAATCTGAAAACTGTCCGACAATCAGTCCTTTTATTTGACGGAGAATACCTGAGTACTTGAGAGACTGAAGCATCCGATCAATTTTGTATGGAGACTCTGCAATGTCTTCGATAAATAGTATTCTATTTGTGTAGTCAAAATCTAAGAATGTGCCATGGAGGGCGGAGATAACAGCCAAATTTCCTCCTACTAGTTTCCCTATTACTTCTCCATCAATATTTAAAGGGTGAGATGGAAAAGATAAAGAAAAAGAGTAATTCTCATCGGCCTGCATCAGACTATTTGACTGATAGTTATCAAATGTTGGATAAGGAGTCTGTGTAAGAAAATCTTTGATATATAGTGTACTTGGATGAAGAGGATTTTCCCCTAAATGTTTAAGCATAGGAGCATGTAGGGATGGAATACCTGCTTTACTCCATAACGCATGTAACACTGTAATATCGCTATATCCAATCAACCATTTGGGATTTTCTTTTATAATATTAATTGGCAGATAATCAATTAAATGTATGCACCCATAACCACCCCTTGCACACCAAATAATATCAACTGTTTTGTCTGTTATAGCATCAATTAAGTCTTTTGCCCGTTCTTCCGGTTTTCCGGCATATCTTCCATATATAGAGGTTGCATGATTCGCGGTTTCAACAATCCAACCCCATGATTCTATAGTCTCTATGCCTTTTTGTATTATTCTATTAGGTATATTTCCTGCTGGGGAAACAATTCGAACTCTCATATCAGATGTAATAGAAGACTAATAGGTTAAGATGAGGAGGAGCAAGATATTAGAATATATAAAAGAATTTGTTTGTCCTAAAAAAATTACAACCTAGTTGTAACTTTTACAAGCATATCTTCCTTCCAGTGTTTGAAGTCTCCAATAATAATGTGCTTCCTTGCTTCTTGGACTAGCCACAAGTAAAAAGATAGATTGTGAATAGATGCAATCTGTAATGCTAAATACTCTTGAGCATGAAAGAGATGTCTTACATATGCTTTAGAGTATAATCGGTCTATTTCACAAGGTCCATCTTCCTGAAGAGGTGAGAAATCATTGGCCCATTTTGCATTTTTCATATTCATGATTCCATGCTTAGTGAAAAGCATACCATTACGTCCGTTTCTTGTAGGCATGACACAATCGAACATATCAACACCTCGTTCGATGCCTTCCAATATGTTGGCAGGAGTCCCGACTCCCATCAGATAACGAGGTTTGTCTTGGGGAAGAATTTCGTTGACGACCTCTATCATTTCATACATTTTTTCTGTTGGTTCCCCAACGGCCAATCCTCCGATAGCATTGCCGTCACAACCTTTGGCAGCAACATTTTCCGCAGCCCGTTTTCTAAGATCCGGATATACACATCCTTGGACGATAGGAAATAGACTCTGTCTATAACCATAAAGTCCTTCAGTTTCATCAAAACGCTTGATACAACGATCCAGCCATCTTTCTGTTAATCCCAATGAGTTCTTAGCATATGTGTAATCGGATTGTCCCGGAGGGCATTCGTCAAATGCCATCATGATGTCTGCACCAATGATCCTCTCTATGTCCATAACTCGTTCGGGAGTAAAGAGATGTTTTGATCCGTCTATGTGGGATCTGAAAGTTGCCCCTTCTTCTGTTAATTTACGATTGTCAGAAAGAGAAAAAACTTGAAATCCCCCGCTATCAGTCAATATGGGCCGATCCCATCCATTGAACTTATGTAATCCTCCGGCTTGTTGGAGAATATCTAATCCCGGACGTAAATAGAGATGATAAGTGTTGCCCAATATAATCTGTGCTTTGACATCGTTTTTCAGTTCGGTAAAGTGGCAACACTTAACACTGCCAACAGTTCCAACAGGCATGAATATTGGTGTTTCAATTTGTCCGTGATCTGTTGTTATAAGGCCTGCTCTTGCCCATGAATTATTATCTTGAGCATGAAGTTCAAATGTCATTGTTATGTATAGAAAGAAGTGTTATATATTTATTTCTTTTTCCCTGCTTTAATGATTTCCCAAATCCACCAACCTAATCCAATTAAGATAATGACAATAAGTCCAATTTGAACATAACCACTATATTCTTCTACTTTAGCAATGATGAAATCCGGTTGATAGGTTTTCCCAAATATGGCTCCGATAGCAGCTAAAATTGCATTCCAAATACCTGCTCCTAAACAAGTGAATAAGATAAATGTTGACATTTTCATTTTAGCAAGTCCGGCAGGAATGGAAATTAATTGTCGGATTGCTGGGATTAAACGACCGATAAACGTACTTGTTGCTCCATGCTTGTCAAAATATTTTTCAGCTTGTTCTACCTTTTCTTGATTAATTAAACAGATGTGTCCAAATTTACTATTGGCAAATTTATACACTATTGGTCGACCTAACCACCAAGCTAAATAATAGTTGACTAAAGCTCCAATAAGAGCCCCGATTGTTCCAAATAGAATAATCATTGGTAAACTTAAAGAGCCTTCTGTCACGGCCAAGTAAGCAGCGGGGATTATAACTACCTCCGAAGGGAAGGGTATAAATGAACTCTCTATCGCCATAAAAAAGGTTATGACACCATAGTTCATATTTTGTGAAATCCAATCATAAATCTCTTGCATAATATAAAAATTTTAAATAGTTTTATTATTATCGTCGCTTTTCTTTTTTTTAGATGACTTTCCTTTTGCTTCTCTGATTGGTTTTTCAGATTTTATATTGGAACTCTGTTTACGACTCTGTTTTTGGGGGGTAGTTTTAGTGTTGCCCTTTTTTGAAAAATACTTGTCTAAAGTATCCCAATCTCCTATACGTGCAAAATAACGGGCAATTAATTTTTGACTTTGAGCATCTTTGGGATTGATAATTAATAATGTTTTATAAACTTTATCAGCTTCCTCCCATAAACCTAAATGCAGACAAAGTTCTCCTTTAGCCAATAGAGCAGATTTGGATTGAGGATTCTTTTTCAGTACTTCATCCAAGATCTTAAGGCTCTCTTCATATTCTCCTAATGAAGTAAGAATAGAGATTTGAAGAGATTTATATTTGTTATTATCCGGATCTAAGGCAATCGCAGATTCTATTGAAGTTAGTGCTTTAGTAAAATTGTCTTCTGAAATAAGTTGAAGAGTCATGTCAAAAAGAACCTTGGGATCATTGGGCCTTAACTGAAGAAGTTTTTCAAGGACGAAGTGACTATTCTTAATGTTTTGGGTTTTCCGATAACACTCGAGGATTAATTCATAGGCAGTAATGAGTTGTTCTTTCTGTTCCTCGATAGGTACATCCGGCTTGACAGGTTTTGTTGGATGAATATTTTCCCGATAATCTATAACAAACTTCAAGTCCGGTATTGCTTTATCATATTCCCCATAATGCGTGTATATGAACCCTCTTACAAAATGCATTATGATGTTATCATCTTCGATGGCTAAAGCGTAGTCACATGTCTCAATGCATTTGTCATATTGGAGTGTGTCAAAATAACAGCCCATCAAATATCTCCACGAATCTAAATTGTATGCATCTAAATCCAAAGATCGATTGAGTAGTTTAATAGCGGGAGTGAACTCCTTCATGTTAACCAATAGATGAGAAATGCAACAAAGACCAAAAGCATCGTCTTGGGCGATATCGCTTAAAGGAATTAACGCTTCTCGAAGCTCTTCTTTGGGAAGTTCATTCCAAGAATTTTCATACGCGTTGCATGCTTCTTCTATGCTGAGAATGCCTTTTTTAACACCCTCAACATAGAAAGAGCATGCTTTACTATACTCTTTGCGGCGTAGAGCTAAATTGAATTGGAGGTCTAACGTTGCAATTGTCCCATCGTTTAAAAAAGGGTGCAGTAATTTTTCTGCCAAATTCAATTCTCCGTGATCGATGGCAACTAAAACTTGTAACTTTTGTAATTGCTCACTATCCGGATGTAGTTTAACACCTAAATCTAATGCCTTCTCAGCCTCATCAGGTTGAAAATCCTCAAGAAAGTCTAGTACTATATCTTCGATTTCATTCTCGTCAAAATAGGAGAATTCACCGGTTTTAATACAATCCAGATATTTTATGTAAGCTTCAGATTTTTGCATTATTCAGTTATTTGGAGTCTCGAAGCATGGTTGTTCGGTTGAAAACCAAATGATCTGCAGTGGAGTCTTGGTCTAAACAGAAGTAACCGATGCGTTGGAATTGAAATTTCGCCACTTCTTGTGTGGCAACCGTTTTTACGTATGGTTCGACAAATGCTTCTGGTAGCACAATTTCACTCTGAGGATTTAGCAATTCGCGGAAATCTCTTTCATCATTAGATGGATCTTCGACCGTAAATAGATTGTCATAAAGACGTACTTCTACCGGAATAGCATGGCTTGCCGATACCCAGTGTAGTGTGCCCTTGACTTTCCGATTTGCTCCCGGCATACCGCTTTTGGATTCAGGATCGTAAGTACAAATGATCTCTGTGATTTTTCCATTTTCATCTTTGTGGACACCTGTACATTTGATAATGTAAGCTCCTTTTAATCGAACTTCTTTGTCGATAGTCAAGCGGAAGAATTTTTTATCTGCTACTTCCCGGAAGTCTTCTCGTTCTATGTAGAGCTCTCGGCTGAACGGCATATCGTGTGTGCCGCCATTAGGATCCTCTGGGTTGTTTTCCATCTGTACGGTTTCTGTTTTACCTTCTGGATAATTTTCAATGATGAGTTTCACAGGATCTATTACTCCCATAACGCGTAAAGCCTTTTTATTAAGATCCTCTCTAATTGCATGCTCTAATAATTTGATGCTTATGGTCCCATCAAATTTTGTATATCCAATACTGGTTATAAAGTTCCGAATGGACTCTGGTGTATATCCGCGTCTGCGCAGACCACAGATTGTAGGCATACGAGGATCATCCCATCCTCTTACCAAACCCTCTTTGACCAATGCTAAAAGTTTCCTTTTGGACATCATCGTGTAGGTCATATTCAGTCTGTTGAACTCCATCTGTCGTGGGGTATAGGAGGTCCCTTTTATATCTGCCAGTATTTTAGCAAAATAAATATATAGAGGTCTATGTACTTCAAACTCTAATGTGCAGATAGAGTGTGTGATTCCTTCAAAAAAGTCCGATTGTCCATGGGCAAAATCATACATTGGATAGGCCTGCCAGGCTGTCCCGGTGCGATGATGAGGATGTTTAATGATGCGATACATGATGGGGTCACGGAAGTGCATATTGGGACTAGCCATGTCGATTTTAGCGCGTAGGGTCATAGCCCCTTCTTCAAATTCTCCTTTGTTCATGCGACGGAAAAGATCTAACGATTCTTCCCACGGACGGTTTCTGTATGGAGATTCTATACCGGGTACAGTCGGGGTTCCCTTTTGTGCCGCAATTTCCTCAGATGTGAGTTCGTCCACATAGGCCAAACCTCGACGAATCATTTCTTCTGCCAATTCCCATAGTTGTCCAAAATAGTCTGAAGCATAATATAATCTGTCCTCCCAGTCAAAGCCTAACCAATGGATATCTTCCTTGATAGCATCTACATATTCGGTATCTTCTTTTGATGGATTTGTATCGTCAAAGCGCAAATTACATTTGCCCCCATAACGAGCTGCCGCACCAAAGTCCATGCAAATAGCTTTGGCATGACCAATGTGAAGATAGCCGTTGGGTTCTGGTGGAAAACGTGTGTGTACTACTTGGGTGGGAGACTCAGCGACTTTGCCGGCTGCAATATCCTCTTCGATAGCTTGCTCTATGAAGTTAAGGACTTTTTTTTCTTCAATATTTTCTGTGGACGTTGCCATAACAGATTGTGTAAGTTTATAATTAATGTATGTTACTCAATATTTAATGTAGAGATATTTGACGGCGAAGATACAACAATTCGAAAAGAAAACCAAATTTACCTCGGATTTGTTTCTCAGTTTTGATTTGTTTGGTATATTTCTATAGAAGTATTTTTTTATGGGTTGCAGAAAAATGAATGTTTAAAATTTTTTGAAATAGTAGAGATGTCTTTTTGTTATTAATTAATAAGTATCAAATAGAAGTATCGCTAACAATCAAAAATATTGAATTTAAGAGTTTTTTTGACAATTTTTCTTTTCTTTTTAAAAAAGAATAAATATATTTGCAGCGATATATAACAAATTAATTACAATTGTTTTTTATTTACTAACTTAAAATCTTTATTGATTATGAAGAAAACCTTTACTCTTGGTGCCATATTGTTGGCCACAACTACAGTGAGTTTAGCTCAAGAACCTGAAGTCTATACCGCGATCTCTCGTGATGCAGAGACAGGAGTGATGACTTTGTCTGACGAATTTAAGGCTGTGTTACCTCTCAATGAGGATGGGACTTATGGTAGTGTCGCTACCAATAAGACAGAACGTGGTTCGGTGGTAGTTATGAAGACAGCCAGTGTAACTCTTGAAGCTGTAGGTGGATCTACTCCTGCAGATGTTGCCGATGATCCTACTGATGCAGATGGAGATGGTGTAGCAGACAATATGGAGGAAACACATACAGACATCAATGCTGATGGTACTGTAAATTCTTGGAATGACATCAAATGGGATCAGAAGAATCAAGGCGACATCAATTGGGCATGGATTCAGGGGACAGGTGTTCCTTCTGCTGAAATTACTGCTGAAGCTGTTATGACAGATGACATCCCTGCTACTTATTGGGTGGATGGTGTCGAGTATATCAAGTATCGTCCTAAATATACTGAATATAAACCAGATGGTAGCCTTGGTGTGCCGGAAATGGGTCTCCACTTTAAGTTTACTGCATCTGTGGCTGGTACTATTAAGATGGGTGCTTGGGTAAACAAAGGTAACCGTGATACTTATGTGGTTGATGGCACTACTGCACTTCCCATTGCTTATAAAGTTGAGGGGTATATCAATGGTCAGAACCATAAGATTCTTCCCGAAGGTGCAACAGACTCAGTGAGCGTGAAGAAATATCTCTCTACAGAGGAGATTGACTCTATCCATGTGGCAGCTAATGTAAAACCAGATGAGACTACCGGTGAACTTGTAGATAGCAGACCTTATGTTATCGGTGCAGGTAATCAACCTTTCTTCGGTTACATCACATTTGAAGTTGAAGCAGGCAAAACCTACTATGCTTTCTGTGCAAACACACAACTCGGTTTTAATGGTTTTGAGTTTACAGCAAAGAGCAGTTCTGCTATTGAAGGTGTAAAGAACAATCAAGTTGAGAAAGAGGTTGTGATCTATAACATCCTGGGTCAGCGTGTTACAGAGCAATATAGAGGAATTGTGATTAAGAATGGTCGCAAGATGATCATAAAGTAAATAATTCCCTCAAATAATATTTTATGAGAGCGACTGAAAAGAGATTTTTAGTCGTTCTCTTTTTATATTTACTTATCTTTTTCTCTTTAAAAAAGAGGACACAATCGATAAAACATGTACCAAACATCAATAAATTTTAATAAGGTTTTTCTCTCAAAGTCGCTTAATCATGTAAGTCGCAAAACTATATTATATTAATTTTTATTAACGCGAGAGTGTTAGCTATACTTTACAAATATGCGCAAAGAAATCTACGTAGTGTCATTATAGATTTAGCAACAAACTGGATTTATTCGAGTCTTTTTGGATTTCATTATTGTCGTTATAAGCAGTATTAATTAAGGATTAGACTTTAACGCTTAATACATTCAATTAAATCCGTTAACATACATACACACAGCGTTCTGCGTTGCCTTATACAGCGCACTGCGTTGCCTTATACAGCGTGCTGCGTTACTTGATTTCCCTATTTAATTGTAGCTTAAAGACGAAGCGAGGGAAGAATTTTATGCTATCTTCCCTCGCTTATGGTTATACTAATGACGATGTCTGTTGATTAAGTATTAAATTCCTGTATTCTTCCCTTGTTATAACTTCGAATAAAATGAATAACATTATATTCTTCACTTTAATCTCTGCAAAGATACAACATTAAAATGCAGATGTCAAGAGGGGAATTTGGAAAACAATGTTCAATCCTTAAAAAATGTTTAAATAGTTATAATAAGAATTTTTCGGAATCCAATATATATATTGTGGAATAATTGTATTAGTCCATATGCCACATTTCTTCTAACGGAATACTTATCGGGGAATTATCAGGATTAGTTTCCATGATGTCTGCCATGTAAGCCCACCATTTTTGGCATATTTCGGTTCCACCGAGATCTTGACTTCCTCCTTCTCCCTCAAGTTCTTGATAAGCATAAAGTGTGTTTGTTTCTTCATCTAAGTAGATCGTGTAATTTCTTACTCCGCTTTCAGATAGAAGTTTTTTAAGTTCGGGAAAAATGTTTGCATGTCTGATTTTGTATTCCTCTTTACATCCGGGTTTAAGGAACATTTTAAAAGCTTCTCTTTTCATTTTGATTTAGTTTTTAAGGGTTAAAATATGTGTTTTAAAAGATTTCTCCTTCTTTTACATCCTCGCTAAAAATAGGTTGTGAGGTCTTTTGAGGTTTAAGATAAAATTGTATTGCACTATCATTCATCTTTGGGTTTTGATTTTTTAGCATTTTAATCACTTCTGCTCCTGCCCAGATCGTAGGACCATAACCATGTGCTGCCATTTTGTGTATGGGTCTGTAATAATAAAATGCCGGATCAAATCCCATTCCAGTGCCGACGCATGTCCCTTCTATTTGACCATGTTTGTTAATTTGAGTAGATACTGCATTCCATCCTAAAAGGGCTACAGGTCCGTATGCTTCTGAAGAAATCCATCCTTGATTGATAGCATGAGCTATGCAATATGTATAGATAGCCGTAGCAGATGTCTCCAAATAACTATCATTTCGATCTAATAACTGATGCCAAAAACCTTCTCCACTTTGATATTTGCAAATCCCTTGTATGTGGTTTTGGAGGAGATTTAAAATTTCCGGACGGGCAGGATGCTTTTCCGGGATAGCATCAAGCACTTCACAAAGAGTAAGAATAGCCCATCCGTTAGCTCGTGCCCAATGGAAAGAAGGATGTGTATCCATGCTCTCCACCCAACCATGCCTGAATAGTTGTTTTTCCGGAACCCACATTCGTTTTTTGAAACCTCTTATTTGTTTCACAACTTCTTCGGTATATTGCGGATTTCCGGTGTATCGTCCGTACCATGCCAAAGCTGGTACACCCATATACATGTCGTCTAACCATACCGTATTATAATGAGGTCGTTTACGCGCAAATGTGCCATCTGCTAATCGATACTCTTTGTGCATGATATAATCAATATAATTTTCGATAAGGGGTATATAGGCATCTTTCGAAGCATCTGTCATTTGTAGTCGTATAAGAGCTACAGCCATTGCTCCTGCGTCATCGAGAGCTGATGGAGAAACTACACGTCGCATTTGTGAATCGAATCGTGGATTTTTCGCTAAAGTGATTTTGAAATGAGGAGCGATGTCTGCGATTAGTCCTATTCGTTGTATCATGTATTCACGATATGCTGTGTCTCCGGTTGCTTCAGCTGCTGCCACCATAGCAGCATAGGTGACACCCCACTCGTAACTGGTCAGACGAAAATCACCTTGATATAGTTTGGCACTATCAGGAAGTTGTTCTAGGTCTGTGATTATGGTGCCAGATGTAGCATCAATAACGCGGGCCGGGGTACATTTTTCGAGATAACGTAAAACTTGGTCCATTGACTCTTTTATCTCCTCGATGGTTGGTATTCCATAGGGAGTCTGGTAGTCGGGTTGCATCAGATGCAATGGAGTATTGCTATCGTTAATTTCAGACGTAGGTTCACTATTTGGATTTTTATGATCATTTGATTGGCATGAAATAGCGCTTAGGCTGATTCCGATGGAAAATGTTAAATAAAATAATCGATGTTTCATCTTAATTATAGATAAATGTTAGCTTATTATTCTAGTGTTTGATGTTGTTTTATTGTGTGGATAATTATTGATATGTATAGTAAAAATCCAATAATATTTTAACGTATCACAGTCCCTCTAAATTTTTCACCTTTCTTAAGATCAGGCCCAAAATAAAAACCTGGTTGTGTCGGTTGGTTGTATGCGACATTTTGTGTCGCTATACTGATGCGATAGACTGGGTCTTGAAGGAATGTATGAAATTTGTAATCGGTCGGAATTGGAGAAATGTATAGACGTAGAGACTGATTATCTTCGCTTCGTAGCAGAATTTCTTCTCGCCAATCTCCGATAATATCACCTTGTAAACAAGGGGTACTTTTGCTGCCATTGATGCTGCGGCTGCCATCAAAGTGAGCCAAAGATGTACATTCTCCCTTCTTCCAGTCGTATTTACTTACATTATTACTGTTGAGAAGTTCTCGAAGGAGATCTCCATCCCACCAAACTGCCATATTGCAACTGAGGCGGTGTGGCGAATCATTGATAACTTCACCTTTGTAGTTTCTTATTCCTCCTGAAGCCAATGACCACATTTCGACACCGGGATTGGTCGGATCTATGTCTGCAGCCATGGCTCGTCCTACATCTTGATTGGATTTTATCTGAAATAATATTTTACCGGTCTTGGCATCTCTCAGCGCAGATCCATCTCGACGATTTTCATGACATGTCCATATTTGTAGTTTTTTGCTATCTGGAATAAAGCCTGTCAAATGTAGAGCATCACCATGGCCAAGACGACTATTGTAGAGTCCTTTCCCGTTATGATCTACAGTCATAGAGCCATAAATAATCTCATCAAAGCCATCTTCATCAATGTCTGCTATGCGTAAACTATGAAATCCTTGACCGGCATATTTGTTCCATTTTTTATTATCGCTGTCAAAAATCCATCGATTTTTTAGTTCTTTACCATTCCAATCCCACGCAGCAATAACAGTTCGGGTGTAGTAGCCTCGGCACATGACTACACTCGGTCGTTTCCCATCTAAATAGGCTATACAAGCTAAATAACGATCAGACCGATTGGCATTGCTATCTCCCCAATCCTCGAGTTTTCCACGTTGAGGGAGATAATCAGTTGTGTAAAGAGCTTCTCCTGTTTGCCCACTGAAGACTGTAAGATACTCTGGCCCAGAAAGGATTCTTCCATTTTTAGCCCTGTAATCAGCTGTAGTGTCTCCAATGGCTATCCCTTTACCATCAATAGTGCCGTCTGCGGTTTTCATAACAATTTCAGCAGATCCATCCCCATCTAAATCATAGACCATGAATTGTGTATAATGTGCGCCGGCTCGAATATTTCTTCCTAAGTCGATGCGCCAAAGGTGTTCCCCATTTAGCTTGTAACAATCAAATAAAACCGGTCCGGTGTAACCATTATGGGCATTGTCGTGTGCATTGCTGGGATCCCATTTTAAAATAATTTCAAATTCTCCATCACTATCTACATCTCCCATACTTGCATCTCCAGGTGAATAGGTATATAGTTGGGGATCTCTGGGACCTCTGAAATTTGATCTCCGTTCATTGGGATTATTCCTTCTGTTCATCCACATAGAATCTCGTTGTACATCTCTTTCAGAACGGATTTTTTCATTGTTATTTTCCGCTTTTTCACTTGTCCTTATTCGATCCGGTCGTGGGCGACGTCTCATGTTGTTATAAGAATAATCCATTTTAGGGGTACGTCCACCTTCCGGAACGACTAATGGAATTTCAATATAACCTATTGGAGCATCAGAAGAAAGAGTATAAAATCCTTTTTTAAGATTTGAGTCAGTAGGTACAACACTATATCGAATAATTGAATCGGGAATATATGTATCAATGAAGTTCGTTTTATCTAAATCCTTGACGATCAATTGGTCATTCCGATATAGATTAAATTTTATGGATTCAGGGTCTTCTTGCAAATAGCGCCAAGAGATCATGACGCTGTCATGATGTGTTCTGATAGCAACAACTCCTCGGTTGAGTTTTTCCATTTGTAATTCACTATACCTATATGCGGTCTGAGCGCAAACTATTGTTGATAGGCATAAAAAAGTAAAAGTCGAAAAATAACGAATCATGGTTTAAACTATATAAATATAAAGAACAAATAATTAATATTTGCAAAAATAATGAAAAGTTCCGATATTCTTTGCTATATAAACAAGAAAAACATAATTTTGCGTCAGATTTAACTTATTATGAAAAGAAAAAATACAATAATACAACAAAATAGCTTAAATATTAAAGATAGATCGTCTGAAATATCCAGACGTAATGCTTTGCGGTACATCTCTGAAGGAATATTAGGGATGACTTTTTTGGGGACATTGTTTTCTTCTTGTTCTGGATCATCTCCACACCAAAGAAAAGATTTAAATATGGATGAATTTTCGTTTCGGTTGATTCCTTGTTGTGGTTGTGGGGAGTGTATGCCTTGTCCATATGGTGTAGATATTGTTAAAAATCTATTATTTATGAATGAACTACGAGGTTATGGTGAAATACCTGATCCTCGCCATAGAGGGAGAGAGGGGTTTTCTAAAAAACGTAAACGCTTTCTTGCTGAATATAATAATCGAATACCTCGATTAGCTCAAGCTGATCATTGTATTGGTTGTGGAAAGTGCTTATCGCGTTGTAAACAAAAGGTCGATATTGAAATGGAATTGCGACATATAGATATGTTGATTACTAACCTTAAAAAAGAATAGTAATAGAAAGGATTTGTGATTAATTATATAAAAATAGTTTGAGGTATTTTGATTCATTTCCAAAATAATTAATATTTAGCTAGCAATTGTCCATTATGTTTAGAAAACTGCGTATTGTTATATCATCAATTTTTTTTATTTTTCTGACATTATCACTATTAGGGGTGATTCAGGTTTCTTTTTTTTCTGATCTACAATTATTGCCAGCCATTATAGCAATAAATGTTGGTGTAGTGGCTTTTTGGATTATTTTGACATTGCTTTTGGGGCGGAGTTATTGTTCCATTGTTTGTCCGCTTGGCTTTTGGCAAGATATAGTTGATAGATTTTCAAGATTGTTTTATAAAAATAAAAAATATTATTATGGACGTTATTTCATAATAGTTAGGTATTTATTCTTAATAATTGGAATATTAGCATATTTGTTATCATGTAGTTTAGTTATATCGCTTTTAGATCCATATAGCGCTTATGCACAAGTTGTTCATCAGATAATACGGCCGTTATGGATTCCCGTTCATAATTTTATAGCAACTTTTAATGAACAAACTGGCTGGTGGATGCAATACCAGGATTTCTTAGTTTATAGTTGTGCCGCTTTGTTGATTGCTATAGGAATCCTTTTTGTGGTGTCTGTTTGTGCTTGGTTTGGAGGACGATTATTTTGTAATATCTTTTGTCCTGTTGGTACGATTTTAGGATTTATAAGTCGTTGGTCTTTGTTGGAGATTAAAATTGATAAGTCCCATTGCTCAACGTGTGAAAAGTGTGTTGTCAATTGTAAGTCTGCTTGTTTTAGTGAGGCTAATGTAGAAAGTAGTCGATGTGTGATGTGCTTTAACTGTATGGATCAATGTCCTCATGGAGCGATTTCATTAGGTTTGCGGTGGAGCCGTTTACTCCGTTCAAATAATAAAAAGAATAATCCAAATAAATCGTATGAAGTAGATATTGCTACAAAATCTTCTAATCTGAAAGATGAAGGACGGAGACAATTTCTTCTCTCTTCTTTTACTTTGTTAGCTTCTGCGTCCGTCGCAAAAGCTCAGATTGCATATGAAACAACACAGGGAGAACGTTGGGAAAAGAAAATCAGGACGTTTATGCCTGATGGAAGAGTCGCTGCTGAACGTTTTTGGGCAATTATGCCCCCGGCGACCATTTCACGCGAACGCTTTCATCAGCATTGTACAAACTGTCATCTTTGTATCGTACATTGTCCGGAAAAAATATTAAAGCCGGCTGTTGATGAATATGGACTACAAGGTTTTATGCAGCCAACTGTCTCTTTTGAAAATGGTTGGTGCCGTCCGGATTGTAAGGTATGCTCTGAAATGTGTCCAACAGACGCTATTCGTCCTCTCTCTATAGAAGAAAAACGTGTTGAAAAATTAGGTTGGGCAAATTTTAATAGTCGAACTTGTGTTACACAAACAGATGATGTCGATTGTGATGCCTGCCAGCGTCATTGCCCCAATAGAGCTATAATAATGGTGGAAAAAAATGGACATAAAGTGCCTAGAATTAATGTCTCAAAATGTACTGGATGTGGTGCATGTGAACACTATTGTCCAGCATCTCCTAAAGCCATTTATGTGGAAGGTTTATTGTATTGAGATTGACTTATTTCTTGTTTTTATCGTTTGGAAGAGGATGTTTAAAAATTAAGTATATATATTTGTTCAGTTTTGAAATAATCATTATATTCGCATATTCAAACGATACCGATAATCCTATTTGTGATAAGAAATAGGTGACTTGGAATTTGTGCGGATGAGTTAAATGAAATTTATAGCAATCAAGAGTTTTTTTTAAAGTGGCAATAGAAGTATTAGGGGCAAGTGTCCATAATTTGAAAAATGTAGATGTGACAATCCCTGAACGCAGTTTGACTGTTATTACAGGACTTAGCGGTAGTGGTAAGTCCTCTTTGGCTTTCGACACGATTTATGCAGAAGGTCAGCGTCGTTATATAGAGACTTTTTCTAGTTATGCTCGTAATTTCTTAGGAAATTTGGAACGTCCAGATGTCGATAAAATCAGTGGGCTTAGTCCTGTTATTAGCATAGAACAGAAAACAGTCAATCATAATCCTCGTTCTACAGTTGGAACTACAACTGAAATATATGATTTTTTACGTCTTCTATATGCCCGTGCCGGTGAAGCATATTCTTATTTAAGTGGAGAACGGATGATTCGCTTTTCAGAAGAGCAGATTTTAGATTTGATTTTAGAACGTTATAATGGAAAACGTATTTACCTATTGTCTCCGATAGTCCGTAATCGTAAAGGTCATTACAAAGAACTTTTTGAGCAATTGAGAAAAAAGGGCTTTTTACATGTTCGGATCGATGGAGAGTTGCGAGAGATTTTGCATGGTATGAAACTCGATCGTTATAAAAACCATAATGTGGAGTTGGTTGTAGATAAGCTCCGTATTGTGCTCTCTGATGACTTGCAGCGTTTACGCGAGAGTGTACGTTTAGCTATGAGGATGGGGGATGGCATGTTAATGATTTTGGATGGCGATGTTAGGGATGAGAATGGAGAACTAAATGATATTCGTCATTTTTCTCGAATGCTTATGGATCCGGTAACCGGACTTTCATATAAAGATCCAGCTCCACATGATTTTTCTTTCAATTCTCCTATGGGAGCATGTCCTCATTGTCATGGATTGGGAACAGTTACAATGCTGGATAGAGAAAAAATTATTCCGGATTCGTCACTTTCTATTTCTGCAGGAGGAATTGCTCCGTTAGGAAAGAAAAAGAAAACGATGATTTTTGGACAGATAGAGGCATTACTTGCTACGTATGGATTAGATATGGATGTGCCAATATCCGAACTCCCAGAGGAGGCGATCAATGATGTTCTTAATGGTACGGGCGAATGTTATCGTGTTAATCATGAAAGTGCTGGCTATTCGTTGATGACAATGCCATATGAGGGATTGGTCAAGTATATAGAAATGCAAAGTGGAGAAGAGGTTTCTGCTAAGGAACGCCGGTGGGCAGAATCTTTTAGTTCGGTTAAGGTATGCCCTGTGTGTAATGGATGCCGCCTAAATCGAGAAGCATTACACTTTTATTTAGGAGGAAAAAATATTTCGGAGGTCAGTGCTATGAATTTAATAGATTTGTCTGACTGGATAAAAAAACTCCCTTCATGTTTGGATGAGCGACAGAATAATATTGCTAAAGAAATTATTAAGGAAATAGATTCTCGCATTCATTTTTTATTAGGTGTTGGACTTGGATATCTGTCCCTTGATCGTTCGTCTATGACTCTCAGCGGAGGAGAAAGTCAACGTATTCGTTTGGCGACACAGATTGGTTCGCAGCTAGTGAATGTCCTTTATATACTTGACGAACCTAGTATTGGACTGCACCAAAGAGATAATGAGTTACTTATATCCTCGTTAAAGAAATTGAGAGATATTGGAAATACTATTATTGTAGTAGAGCATGATAAAGATATGATGCTACATGCAGATTATGTGATTGATATCGGTCCCATGGCAGGTCGAAGAGGAGGGAAAGTGATGTTCCAAGGTACCCCAAAGGAATTGTTGGCAGATCATACTCTGACTGCAGATTATCTAAATGGGACTAGGGAGATAGAAACCCCTAAAATTCGTAGGGAGGGGTCACACCGGAAACTATCATTAAAAGGTGCATGTGGTCATAATCTTAAACATGTAAATGTCGATTTCCCCTTGGGATGTTTAATTGGTATTACAGGTGTTTCTGGAAGTGGAAAGTCTTCTTTAATTAATGGAACATTACAACCGATACTGAGTAAGCATTTTTATCGTTCGTTGAGAGAACCCCTTCCTTATAATTGTTTGGAAGGAATTGAGTTTATTGACAAGGTAGTGAATGTTGACCAATCTCCCCTTGGACGTACTCCGCGTAGTAATCCTGCAACATACACAGGTGTTTTTTCTGATATTCGAAACTTGTTTGTTGCTATGCCTGAGGCTCAAATGAGAGGATATAAAGCCGGGAGGTTTTCATTTAATGTCGGTGGAGGACGCTGTGAGGTTTGTGCGGGGAATGGATACAAAACTATTGAGATGAATTTTTTACCAGATGTTATGGTTCCATGTGAATCATGTCATGGGAAACGTTATAATCGAGAGACTTTGGAAGTTCGCTTTAAAGGAAAAAGTATTGCAGATGTATTGGATATGACAATTAATCAGGCAGTAGAGTTTTTTGATAATGTTCCTACGATTCTCTCAAAAATTAAAGTGTTGCAAGAGGTCGGGTTAGGTTATATTAAGTTGGGACAGCCTTCATCAACCTTGAGTGGAGGTGAGAGTCAGCGTGTTAAACTTGCTACAGAACTTGCAAAAAAAAGTACAGGGAAAACCTTATATATATTGGACGAGCCTACTACCGGATTACATTTTGAAGATATTCGTGTTTTGATGAAAGTCTTAAATCGATTAGTTGATAAAGGAAACACGATTATAATTATTGAACATAATTTGGATGTTATCAAGTGTTGTGATTATTTGATAGACATGGGGCCAGATGGCGGAGCGGCTGGAGGTCAAATAGTAGCACAAGGTACTCCCGAACAAATTTGTGGCTTGACAAAAGATAAATCTAACGCAGTCAAAACACCGACAACACAATATCTTCTTCCTCTTTTAAAAAGTAATAAATAATTAAATTATCATGTTAATATATAATACCTCTTTTCATATTGATGGTGAGGAACATCTAAGTGATTTTCTTTTGTATATGAGGGACGAATATTTGCCTGCAGTCTTATCTAATGGTTATTTACGTAATCCTCGGTTTGTTAGGTTACTCGTTGATATTGGAGATGGTCTTTTAGGTTATTCTCTGATGTTGGAAGCAGATGGAGTTGCTGCTTTAAAACGTTTTAAAAAAGAAATTGAACCCTCTGTTGATGCAGCTTTTATAGCAAAATTTGGAGAAAGAGTTTTGCGATTTAGTACTACAATGACAGAGATAACTCTATGAAAACATCTTTTCATGAACTAATAATTGTCTTACATTAAAAAAAGAGTTACTTTTGTAGCACAATCTGAAGTTATGAAGACTCAATTAGTCCAAACTCAAAATCAAAGATTGACTCCGCAGCAAGTGCAATTGGTGCGCTTGTTAGAACTTCCTGTTCATGAATTAGAGACTCGTATTAGGGAAGAATTAGAGAATAATTTTGTATTGGAAGAAGGAGAGACTGAGAACATTGGAAACGAATCTGAAGAGTTTTCGAACTTTCAAGATGACGGAACAAAGGAACTTGATGATGAATATCAAGTCAAAGAGAATAATATTTCTATATCAGAATTAAACGAGGATAATTCTCCTATTTCATTAGATTATGACGATGATGAAATAGTGGGAGAGAGGGCAAATGCTGAAACTACATTTTCCCCATTGAATATCGTAAGAACAGAGACGGATTTTCGAGAAGAATTAAAAAGTCAATTGGCTTTACGAACTATTACGGACGAACAGCGTTTTTTAGGTAATTATATTATTGATAGTTTGGATGATAGTGGATATTTACTTAGACCGTTAACTGCATTATGTGATGACTTGGAGTTTACTCTACATTTTGAGACTAATGTACAAGCTTTACAAGACGCACTTTCTATCGTTCAAGATCTAGAACCAGCCGGTATTGGAGCAAGGGATGTTAAGGAGTGCTTAATGTTGCAGTTGGAGGGTAAAAAAGGTTCATCAGTTTCTATGTTGGCTTATAATATTTTAAAAAGAAGTTTTGAAGATTTTTCCAAACATCGTTATGAGCGGTTGATGCAGGTGCACTCAGTTACTCGTGATGAACTAGACGCAGCGATGTCTTTGATTTTGCATCTTCAACCTAGGCCAGCTGGTATTGTTTCTGATTTAGAGACTATTCAAGATAGATATAATCAAGTTACCCCGGATTTTATTGTCGAGAATGAAGATGGGCATTTGATATTACATCTTAATGAGAAACATATCCCGGCAATTCGTATTAGTTCAGATATTAATAGTTTACTTGAATCACTTAAAATCAAGAAGACGGATCGGAAATTAAGTGTAGAAAGAAGTAAAGTATTACAAGATAGTCGAGATGCGGCTAAGATGATACGTGAGAAAAAAATGTCTGCTGAACTTTTTATAGATTCTTTACGTCAGCGTCGAGAAACACTAATAGCTGTTATGAGTGTTATTTTAGTGTTACAGCAAGATTATTTTTTGACAGGAGATCGGGAACAATTGCATCCGATGGTATTGAATGATGTAGCATCTCGTACAGGGTATGACATTTCAACTATTTCGCGTGTAAGTAATAGTAAATATGTTCAAACAGATTTTGGCATTTTCCCTGTAAAACAGTTGTTTTCAGCTGCAACAATCCAAACAGATAGAGGGGAAGTTGTTTCATCAGAGATTGTGAAGTCATTGTTAAAACAATGTATTGAAGAGGAAGACAAACGTAAGCCTTTGACAGATGAGCAGTTAACAGAACGTATGGTTTCTGCAGGTTTTCCTATGGCTCGTCGAACGGTAGCAAAATATCGTGAGCAATTAGGGTATAATTCGGCACGATTACGACGAGAAGTTTAGAAATTTTTTTTCGTTGCAATTATAATCATAAAAGTTAGATTGAAAAACTCTGATATAATGAAATCAAAAATTTTCAACGCAGTGCTTCAAAGCATTTCAAACATGTTTCACCCGCTACTTATGTTGAGTTATGCGGCGATTCTTATTGTCTGTTTATCTGATTTGTCCTTATTAATTTCCAAAGAGACTGGCTTTGTTATTGTCAGTGAGATTTTTATTTTTACATGTTTGTTACCTGTGTTATGCATATCTATTCTTTATAAATTGGGATTTGTAGGACATTGGGCATTGAGAAACCGAGCAGATCGTGCTATTCCCTTGCTTGTTAATTGGATTTTCTATGTTCTATGTGCTTGTGCTCTCTATTTTCAAGGTTTCCCTAAGTGGGCATTATCGTTTTATATTGGGGCCTCAATACTGGCATTTATTTGTTGGTTTGTTAGTTTTTGGTGGAAAATTAGTGCTCATGCTTCTGGATTAGCGGGCTTAATGGTTGTTTCTTTTTCTGTACATCTTAGATTTCCTTATTTACTTCCGTTATGGATCCCAATGTTTATAATTGTAGTTACTGGTTTGGTATGTAGTATTCGGGTCTATTTAGGTCGTCATACCTTGGCTCAAGTTGCTACTGGATCGATAGTCGGGACTATAATAATGTCTCTCTCATATGTATTATGGGGCTAAATTTTGTGAGACATGAGGAATGAACATATTTCTTTGATGATTAATATTAATAAATAAGTGTATAAATGAAACCGATAGTTAGTATTATTATGGGAAGTACAAGTGATCTTCCTATTATGAAAAAAGCAGCAGACATTCTTAATGAATTTAAAATTCCTTTTGAAATGCATGCATTGTCAGCACACCGAACTCCTAAAGAAGTAGAAGAATTTGCAATTAATGCGGCAGGTCGAGGTATTAAGGTAATCATTGCAGGGGCTGGTATGGCTGCCCATCTTGCGGGTGTTGTAGCTGCAATGACACCTATCCCGGTTATTGGTGTACCTCTCACTGCATCATTAGAAGGGTTAGATGCTTTATTGGCTATGATACAAATGCCTCCAGGTATTCCTGTGGCAACTGTTGCACTTAATGGAGCAATGAATGCAGGGATTCTTGCTATTCAGATTCTTTCTATAGCTGATGAGGATTTAGCAAAACGTTTTTTTGATTATAAGAATAAACTTTCTGAAAAAATTGTTAAGGCTAATGCAGAATTGGCTAATATAAAGTATGAGTTTAAGACAAATTGATTAAAATGTCTCTTTTCTCATGTAATTATTGATGAGACATTTTTTTTATTTTACTAAATAAATTCATTGATTATTATGTATAACTATATAAAGAGAAAGTCTTCTCAAGTTCGGATTGGTAATTTAGAGTTAGGTGGTAATGCTCCTATCCGATTGCAGAGCATGACTAATACGTCAACGTTAGATACATCATCTTCAGTAGAACAGATAGAAGGTATAGTCGAAGCTGGAGCGGAGTTAGTTAGATTGACTGCGCAAGGAGCTAAAGAGGCTCTTAATATGGGTGAAATCCGTAATAATCTTCGTTCTCGAGGAATAGATGTACCGCTTGTCGCAGATATACATTTTAATGCGGCCGTTGCAGATATCGCTGCGGGCATCGTTGAGAAGGTACGTATCAATCCAGGTAATTATGTAGATCCAGGACGGACTTTTAAAAAGTTGGAATATACAGAAGAAGAGTATGCCCAGGAGATCAAAAAAATACATACGCGTTTTGTCCCATTTTTGAATATTTGCAAGGAACATAATACAGCTATTCGTATTGGAGTTAATCATGGTTCGTTGTCAGATCGTATAATGTCTCGATATGGCGATACCCCAGAAGGTATGGTCGAGTCATGCATGGAGTTTTTGCGTATTTGTAGAGACGAGAATTTTGATAATGTAGTTATTTCTGTTAAAGCCTCTAATACGAGTGTCATGGTGATAACCGTTCGTTTGTTGGTGCGTCAGATGGAGTTGGAAGGTATGGCATATCCTCTTCATTTAGGTGTCACAGAAGCCGGTGATGGTGAAGACGGACGCATTAAGTCCGCTGTCGGTATTGGGGCACTTCTTGCTGATGGTATTGGAGATACGATTAGAGTATCATTAAGTGAAGATCCGGAATTAGAGATACCTGTAGCCCGGAAATTGGCAAACTATATATCTGCCCGAGAGGGTCATCATTATATTATGGGACCTTCTTGTCATACATATGATCCAATTCATCCTTCTCGTCGTAAAACTCATAAATGTGGAAACTTAGGAGGGGAAGCCCTACCATTGGTTGTAGGTAATACATTGTTAGGTGCAGATATATCTTCATCTGGAATGCTATCTTATAGTTTAGATGAGTTGCAATATGATGATTCAATAATTGATTATTTGTCTGAATTTCCAGATAAACCTGTTATCGTGCGTGCAAATGGAACAAATCCTATTGGTATATGGAGAGCTTTTATTCTTACTTTAGAATCTGCAGGAGTTCGTAATCCAATTGTTTTGAGTAGGGAGTATCATGATGATGATCTCGAAGATTTGCAACTTAAAGCTGCTGCTGATTTTGGGATTATGTTTATCGATGGCTTAGCTGATGGAATTTTAATTCAAGCTCCTAATGTAGATCAGTCTGCTGTTATTGCGTTGTCCTTTAGTATTTTGCAGGCGTCTCGTGTACGATTTACAAAGACTGAATATATAGCTTGCCCTAGTTGTGGCCGTACTCTTTTTGATCTTCAACAGACGTTGGCGCAAATTAAAACTGCAACCTCTCATCTTACAGGGCTTAAGATTGGAGTGATGGGATGTATTGTTAATGGTCCTGGAGAGATGGCGGATGCTGATTATGGCTATGTCGGAGCTGGACCTGGACGTGTTTCCTTATATAAGGGAAAGAAATGTGTGCTTCGTAACATCCCGAGTGAAGAGGCGGTAGAACGACTTCTTGCATTGATCGAAGAGGATAGATCCAATGATTGAGATTACTCATTTGACCGCTGGCTATGATTTACGTCCTGTTTTAAGGGATGTCAATTTGCATATATATCGTAATGAATTTTTAGGGATAATTGGACCTAATGGAGGAGGAAAAACTACTCTTATTAGGAGCATATTGGGATTAATAAAACCATTTAATGGGAGTGTCATTTTTAGAAATTCTCATGGTCAAGTCGTATCTAATCTTTCTATTGGTTATCTTCCTCAACGAAAAAATATTGATACACTTTTTCCAATTTTAGTAGAGGAGGTGGTTCTTTCTGGGCTGATGCAAGAACTTGGTTGTTTGAAAAGACCTACAGATAAACAAAAAAGAGCAGTTGCAGAGATGTTGGATGTTTTTGGAATAAGAACTCTAAGTAAATCTGCAATTGGACAGCTTTCAGGAGGACAAATGCAACGTGTAATGTTAGCAAGAGCTATTATTAATAGTCCTGAATTGTTGATACTTGATGAACCCGATTCTTATTTGGATGTTGAGTTTTCTGCAAAAATTAATACTATTTTAAGGAACTTAAATCTTTCTGGAACTACCATTCTTTTGGTGTCTCATAAGGTGGATGCTTTAAAAAGTTTGGCTTCTCGTATTATCTGTGTGGAAGAAACATTAAAAGTTATATCTTGAAATTTGTATATTACAATTTTATACAAAAAATATAGTTATAATACGACTTTATGCAAATAATATGAAAATATTTTGCAGCTATCTAAAAAATGTTATAAATTTGCAACAAAAAGCTAACAAGCCAAAGAAATATCGGAGAGATTTGACGTTTTGGAGGCATAAATTTTTAATTGTGTTATGAATGTTGATTTAATTGGCAACAATGCTGGTGCAGTATGGTCTGCATTAAGTTTGAAAAATTCTCAGTCTGTTAAACTTTTGAAGAAAGCCACTAAACTGAAAGATAAAGAAATTCTTCCGGCTTTAGGTTGGTTGGCTCGCGAGGGTAAAGTTACTTTTTCAGAAGTAGAGGACGAAGTGGTTGTTACCTTACTTTAATTAGGTTATACAAGGTTTTTATTTAGTGTGTACTTTGCTGTGGAGAAGATCTCTTTCAGTAGAGTGAGAACAAAAATATCTCTTTTAAAGATACATATTTTATGTTTTTTACATAAGATGTGTGTCTTTTTTATTATTGCTTCTATATAACAAAATTTTTTTATTGGTGTCCGCTAAAAAATAAAATCGACAAAATATGTGTCCGCAGTGCTGATAAATAGACATTGTGGACACATTTTCCAAAAAGTAAGCCACCTTCCAAACTTCATGTCTTTCTTTTTTAAGCGGACAGCCGTT
>JAZNGG010000006.1:0-29367 GCA_045576355.1 Bacteroidales bacterium | reverse complement strand
GCTTGAAGATGCGGCAGAATCGCCTCCAGACTCCTAAGAAAACTGAAGTGGGGGCTTGTCGCAAGTAATAAAACATCCCAACTCCTGTGTTACAAAGAGTTGGGATGGGGATGTCTATGTTTAGCGGACAGTAATAATTTTCATCCATCCATTATCTCATAAGGCATCACACTTTTACTATCTACAAAAACTCATGGGCGACACTACAGCCACTGGCATGTATGAATTACATTTAGACGTTAATTATTGCAAAATATATTCTCTTTATTGACAGGCCCTATGACGGGATGAAGTAACTCCTTAGACATGCTTAGATCTTTCCGCTTTTTGTCCATTAGTCAGAAAAGTCGAAATAAGCTTTCCTTTTAAGACGTTTAGGAAGCAAAGAGAAGAGGATGCCTCGTTTTGAGACACCCTCCTTATGAAATAGTAAATAAAATGATTTGAGACGATCGATAGATAGACTCAGACGGAGAAGATCTCAACCTTCTCCATAGAGACGTTGACGCTGCGCAGCGATACGCTCATCAGAGATGTAGTCGTCAAACTCAATGCGCTTGTCGATGATGCCGTTAGGAGTGAGTTCGATCACACGATTACAGATGGTCTGAATAAACTCGTGGTCATGGCTCGACATCAATATGACACCCTTAAAGGTCTTCAAGTTGTTATTGAATGCCTGGATAGACTCCAAGTCAAGGTGGTTAGTCGGAGAGTCAAGGATCAGAGTGTTAGCATTTTTCATCATCATGCGGGCGATCATGCAACGCATCTTTTCTCCTCCCGAGAGGACTGTTGCTTTCTTTAAGATCTCCTCACCGCTGAAAAGCATACGACCCAAGAAGCCCTTGATGTAGATCTCACTGGTATCCTCACTGAACTGGGTGAGCCAGTCGATCATGTTGAAATCGGTGTTGAAAAACGAAGAGTTATCCAAAGGCAAATAGGCTGTCGTGATGGTCTGTCCCCAATCGAAAGTACCCTCATGATCCTTATCATTACCATTGATAATCTCAAAGAAAGCTGTCATCGCACGAGGATCATGGCTCAAAAATACCACTTTATCATCTCTCTCGATCTGGAAATTGACATCCTTAAAGAGCTGTGTCCCCTCGACCACTTTACCGAGTCCATGCACTTCGAGAATCTTGGTACCGGTCTCACGGGCAGGTGTGAAAATAATGCCGGGATAGCGACGGGATGAAGGCTGAATCTCTTCAACATTGAGCTTTTCAAGCATCTTCTTGCGGCTGGTGGTCTGCTTAGATTTAGCCACATTGGCAGAAAATCGCTGGATAAACTCCATAAGTTCCTTACGTTTCTCTTCAGCTTTCTTATTGGCCATTTGCTGCTGACGCAAAGCGAGCTGAGAACTTTCATACCAAAAGGAGTAATTGCCGGCAAAAAGCGAACACTTCATGAAGTCAATATCGACCGTATGCGTACAAACCGAGTCCAGGAAGTGACGGTCGTGACTCACCACAAGCACGGTCTGCTCACAGTTGGAAAGATAGTTTTCCAGCCATGCCACAGTCTCCAGGTCAAGGTCATTGGTAGGCTCATCGAGAAGGAGGTTGTCAGGATTACCAAATAGGGCTTTGGCGAGCATGACACGCACTTTCTGCTTGGCAGGGATATCCTTCATCATCATGTAGTGCAGAGACTCTTTGATGCCGAGACCGGAGAGAAGGTTGGCAGCATCACTCTCTGCGTTCCATCCATCCATCTCAGCAAACTTCTCTTCCAACTCTGCCAATCGGATACCATCCTCATCACTGAAGTCACTCTTTTCGTAGAGTTTGTTTTTCTCCTCCATGATGTCATAGAGCACAGTATTACCTCTCAAAACGGTGTCCAAGACCGTATATTCGTCATAGGCAAAGTGGTTCTGATCGAGGACGCTAAGACGCTCACCCGGAGCCATAGTGACATCACCTCGAGTTGCCTCCAATTGCCCGGAAAGGACTCTTAAGAAGGTGGATTTGCCGGCGCCATTGGCACCGATGATGCCATAACAATTACCCGGCACAAACTTCAAGTTTACATCTTGAAAAAGGATGCGTTTACCAAACTGAACGCAAAGATTATTGACTGCTATCATAGAAAATTATTGTAAGGGGACGTAAAAATGAGGTGCAAAGGTAATAATTTTTATCTATATAGACAAAAAATCTACGTTTTTATTCGTTGAAGCACTGAATCTCTCGTTTCAATCTTTCAATGCCCCAACGAATAAAAAAAACACTATAACAAAACGTTTTGCGAAAAGTTTTGTCTCGATCAGACCACACCTTGTGCCATCATAGCCTTAGCCACTTTCATAAATCCGGCGACATTAGCCCCTTTGACATAATCGATGTATCCATCGGGCTGACGACCATAGGTGACACACTGCTGATGGATACTGTGCATGATGCGGTGTAAACGTTTATCTACATCTTCAGCCGACCATCCGAGGTGCATCGCGTTTTGCGTCATCTCCAAGCCGGATGTGGCAACTCCTCCGGCATTGGCAGCCTTGCCGGGAGCATAGAGGATACGATTGCGGAGGAAAAACTCCATGGCCTCTAAAGTGCACCCCATATTGGAAATCTCACCGACACAGAGCACTCCATTATCGATCAAGGCTCGGGCATCAGATTCATCCAATTCGTTTTGCGTAGCGCAGGGCAATGCAATATCGACTTTTACCTCCCAAGGGCGTCTGCCCGGGATAAACCGACTCTCCGAGAATCGCTGAGCATAGGGTGAAACGATGTCATTGCCGGAAGCACGTAGTTCAAGCATAAAGTCTATCTTCTCCCCACTGATGCCGGAAGGGTCATAGATATAGCCATCCGGACCGGAGATAGTGACTACTTTAGCTCCCAGCTGAGTCGCTTTGGTAGCTGCACCCCATGCCACATTGCCAAATCCGGAGATAGCAACCGTCTTTCCCTTTAAGTCATGACCTGCACGCTGAAGCATCTCGCTGACAAAATAGAGTGCACCAAATCCGGTCGCTTCCGGACGGACGAGCGATCCTCCAAACTCCAGATTTTTGCCGGTTAGGACTCCGGAAAAGTCTCGGGTCAGTTTTTTATATTGTCCAAAGAGGAACCCGATCTCCCGACCGCCGACACCGATGTCTCCCGCAGGAACGTCTATTTCCGGACCAATGTGGCGATAGAGTTCATTCATAAATGACTGACAAAAACGCATCACTTCGCCTCGGCTCTTTCCAAAAGGAGAGAAGTCCGAGCCGCCTTTGCCCCCTCCCATCGGCAGGGTGGTCAATGCGTTTTTAAAAGTCTGTTCAAATGCAAGGAATTTCAATATAGAAAGATTGACCGAAGCATGAAAACGCAATCCTCCTTTATAGGGGCCTATGGCTGAATTAAACTGCACACGATAGCCCAAATTAACTTGTACACGATTATGATCATCTACCCAGGGCACACGGAATATGATCACCCTCTCCGGCTCCACAATCCGCTCGATCAAGCCCTCCTGTTCAAACTCCGGATGGAGGGCATAAACATCTTGTATGGAAATCAGCACCTCTTTTACAGCCTGAAGATACTCGAACTCACCCGGGTGCTTTGCTTCGAGTGAAGTCATAATGGCATCAATGTTCATCATGATTGTCTATTTTTAGATTAAACGGTCATTTGCGGTGTTATAGAGGTCTATCTGATGATGCCTTTAAGTCTCTATATCTGCATTCATACTTCAAGCACAAAGGCAAAATCAAGAGGATCTCAAACTTACACTTTGCTTGTACAAATATACTCTCAACGCACGAAATAGCCAATGCAAACTTCAAAAATTACCAAGCCAGCACTTTAAAATTAGCAAAATGTCATTTTTGCATTCTTCAGTTGTCAAAGAGGGCAAAGATCCTTTTCCTTGACAACCATCGAAAACGAAAAATCTGTAATCCTTCCATATGCGAAGAAAACTTAAATCATAGGGGTAACAAGAGTCAGAATTTGGCAAATCGATGTGCATATATTATCTTTGCATCGAGAAAAAGACCTCAACACCTGAGCGAGACGTTAAATCTCATTTCATTCTTCTTCAAAACAGATTATTAACTATAAAAACAAACAGACAAAACAATGAAAAAAATCAATTACGGCTTTTGGATATTATGTGCTCTCCTATGCGGTGCGTTTGCCTCATGTATTGACGATGATAATGATGCCGAATCGTATTACGATTTTGCAGCCTACCTCACAGTTCCCGGAGATTATGCGATGACCTCCAGACTGCTGACTGACAACGGCATAACTCTATATGCCACCAATCCATCGGTCATCGCATATAAAGACGGCAGTTATCCTGAACGCATTTATGGATATGTCAAAGTATTAGGAGAGATATTTGATCGGGAAAATGTCAAAGAGACTTATACCGTAAAACTCATCGAAGATTATATTTCTCCGGTGATCACTTCCGGTTTTACTCAGCAACCGGATACGCTTAAGAACTTTCCGGTGTTGAAGATTTTTGATGTATGGGCAGCCAACGGATATCTGAATATTCCTTTCAACATGTATATGAGCAGAATTGCCCCCCTATCATCTGTCAATGCCTATATTGACCACAGCGGCAATGACACTCTTTATGTAAAATTCAGCAACGGAACTACCGGGACAGATAACATCACCAACATTATTTCATACCGCCTTAACCCGGATGATATCCGAAAAAGCGGAGTTACACCCAATGACGGAAAAATCATAATCAATGTCACCTCTGCGTATGCTCAAGACGCTTCAGAATCCAATTGCGAATATACCTTTTAATATTGATTTGATCTTTAACCTAAAATCGGTCATTAGATCTCCATATTACTTAAAAAATCTTTTCAGACAAACATACTAAAAATCTAAAAACCGATTGGGGGTTAACAGAAATAAAAAAAGAGGGTGTGTGATACATCCTCTTTTTATAATAATACATTCCTTCCCGCTCTTCCCAAAAGATTATTTCTTGCTTAATAAAAGATCCTGCAGACGAGCCAAAGTGATGTTGCGATGGAGTTTACCACGATATGCCAAACTGATACTTCCGGTCTCCTCCGAAACCACGATTACCTTAGCATCTGTCACTTCGCTGACTCCGAGAGCCGATCGATGACGCAAACCACAGGCTTTGGGAATACGCTGGTCATGAGAGACCGGCAAGATGCACGCTGCAGCCCGGATGCGATAATCTGAAGAGACGATCATCGCCCCATCATGTAGCGGAGTGTTTTTATAGAAAATCTGCTCTATCAGACGAGTTGAAATGACGGCATCCATGCGCTCTCCCGTGGCCTCATAAGGGGTCATATCATCCAATTGAGACATCACAATCAAAGCTCCACAGCGCTGCTCTCCCATATTCTTACAAGCCAAAACGATGCGATCTATGGCCTGATTTCCCTCTTCCTTCTGCACTTGAGACTTATCAAAAAATCGCAAAATGGAATGCCACTGATTACGCGACCCAACGCGAATCAGCATGTGACGAATCTCATCCTGGAAGATAATCACCAAGGCAACGGCGCCGACCGAGAATACATTGTCCATGATAGAACCCAAAAGGCGCATTCGAAAGACCTGAGACACCAAAACCCATACAAATATCAGCGTGATAATGCCCATAAAGATACTGATCGTGCCGTTTTGCTTCATCATCTTATAAAGATAAAAAAGAAAAATCGCGACGACGATAATATCTATAAAATCTTTAATTCCAAAATCAACCATATCTCGACTAACAATTTTCTAATTATGTGTTATGGAAATATTTTCTTGTCGTTTCCAAATTGTCGTCCATCGTTCACACATGAGCTAATTTAACTTTTTGACTCACGCGGATGGCATCGACTGCGGCTTTTACATCATGCACGCGCAAAATATCGGCCCCGGACTGCAATGCAAGCGTATTGAGCACAATCGTTCCTACAAGGGCATGATCTGCATCAGTATCTAACAGTTTATAGATCATGCTTTTTCGTGAAACACCAACCAAAAGCGGACAATCTAACAACGAAAAGTCTGCCAAAGATGCAAAAAGGCTATAATTCTGATCTAAAGTTTTAGCAAAACCAAACCCCGGATCGACAATAATGTCATGGACACCCAAAAGATGAAGTCTTTCGATATTTCCCGAAAGCGATCTAACCACCTCGGTTAACACCCCCTCCGGATAGTCTGTCATCTGCTGCATTGTGGCAGGAGTCCCTTGCATATGCGTTAAGATATAGGGAACTTTCAACGACGCAATCGTTTCAAACATTTTGTCGTCCATCGATCCTCCGCTGATGTCATTGATCATGTGACATTCCCAGCGCTCGACACACTCTCGGGCCACTTCAGAACGAAAGGTATCAACAGACAAGAGTGCTTCCGGTGCCTCTTGCCGAATAATCGGTAAAGCGCGGGACAAACGTTCCATCTCTTGATCGGCTGAAACAGCCGCTGCACCGGGTCGTGTCGAACATGCTCCAACATCTATAAAACGGCCTCCTTCATGGACAATCTGTTTGGCTCGCTTTGCGACCTCTACATCCGCACAATGCCGTCCGGATGCATAAAAGGAGTCCGGAGTTACATTCAGAATCCCCATAACCATCGGCTCATCCAGTTCCAAAAGTCTCCCACGTATGTTTAAAGTATAAGGAAGACCCAACAAACGTGTGCGCATATCGTCCTAACTCGTTTTACATTATTATATAGTGCAAAGAAACAGTAAAAATATTACAAAACCAATAAAAAAGAATCTTTTTTAGGAGAAAAGTTTGCAACATAAAATAATTATCGTACATTTGGAGCGTAAAACCGCATCTGCTTCATGTGACAAGGTGCGCATGAAGTTTGTGGAATAATAATAACACATAATTTAAAACTTTTCTTATTTATGATTGACACTTTTCTCGAATTACCCCTTATGCTTAAAGTCTATTGGGTATGTGCAATTGTTGCAAGCGTCTTTTTTGTCATTCAAGCTATCGGGACATTTATTGGCTTTGATAGTGACACAGACTTTGATGGTGGAGGTGAAGACTTTGACATTGAAGGATTTCACATTTTGTCCATCAAAACTTTAACCAGTTTTGTTTTAGGATTTGGTTGGTCAGGTGTGCTCTATTGGGATGATCTATCTGCCACTTGGCTTTCCATCGTTTCAATCGGAGTGGGCCTCATATTTATGCTCATTATCGCATTTTTGATGTTCCAGATGATGAAACTCAACAAGGATAACACCTTCCACACCTCCATGACTGTCGGCAAAACGGCAGAGGTCTATCTTCGCATCGCTGCCAACAAAGCTGCAAGCGGAAAAATCATGGTCAGTGTCAATGGATCTATGCACGAGCTTGAAGCTCTTACCGCTTGTGCTTCAGACATCCCATCCGGCACGAAAGTAAAAATTACAGAAGCTATCGATGAAGACACTGTCCTCGTCGAAATAATATAACATAACTCTCAACGGGGTTCTAATCTATCCCGGAAGTTTTACTTAATTTTTAACCATTTAATCTATTAAAACAATGAATGAAACAATTCTCATTCTTATCGGTGCTGCTCTCATCGTAGTAATCATCGCAGCATTGATCAACCGTTACAGAAGATGTCCTTCTGACAAAATCCTCGTTATTTATGGTGCTACAGCAGGCAAAGGTTCTGCCAAGTGTGTCCATGGTGGTGGTGCATTCGTGTGGCCGGTAGTTCAAGATTATGCTTACTTAAATTTGACTCCTATTTCCATTGAGGCAAATCTTACCAATGCCCTCTCTCGTCAGAATATCCGTGTGGACGTTCCCTGCCGATTCACAGTGGGTATTTCTACTGAGGCTGACTCTATGAATAATGCCGCAGAGCGTTTGCTCGGTCTTACCGCAGCAGATATTCAGGACATGGCTCGAGACATCCTTTTCGGACAATTGCGTCTCGTTATTGCCTCCATGTCTATCGAAGAGTTGAACCAGGATCGTGACATTTTCCAGGAAAACATCAAGAAGAATGTGGAAATCGAGTTGAAGAAAATCGGTCTTAAACTCATCAACGTAAATATCACAGACATCAAGGATGAGTCCGGATATATCGAAGCTCTCGGTAAAGAGGCTGCTGCCAAGGCAATTAACGAAGCCAAAGTAAGCGTGGCTGAGCAGGACAAGATCGGTGAAATCGGTCGTGCAGAAGCAATGAAAGAGACCCGTATCCGCACATCTGAGGCTAATGCAAAGGCGATCGCAGGTGAAAACAATGCTAAAATCGAAATCGCCAACTCCGAAGCTGATCGTCGCGAAAGAGAAGCTGAAGCTACACGTCGTGCCGTTGCTGCTGAAAAAGTACAACAAGCAAAAGCTTTAGAAGAGGCTTATGCTGCTGAAAAAGAGGCAGAGTTAGCTCGTGCAGAACGCGAAAGATCAACCCAACAAGCCAATGTCATCGTGCCTCAAGAAGTGGAGAAACGTCGTAAAATCATCGAAGCTGAAGCTGAAGCTGAACAGAAACGTGTCAATGCAAAAGGTGAGGCGGATGCAATCTTTGCTAAGATGGAAGCAGAAGCTAAGGGTCTTTACGAAATCCTCACCAAACAAGCTGAAGGTTATGACAAGATGATCCAGGCTGCCGGAGGTGATGCAACCAAAGCATACACTCTACTTCTTTTGGAAAAACTCCCGGAACTTGTCAAGACACAAGTGGAAGCTATCAAGGGCATCAACATCGACAAAGTTACAGTTTGGGATGGTGGAAATGGCTCCGGAGCAGATGGCAAAGGTTCGACCGCTGGTTTCTTGAGCGGATTGATGAAGTCTATCCCTCCTCTCAATGACCTTTTCGAACAAGCCGGCATGAGCCTTCCAGAATATCTGGGTAAGAAAAAAGAAGATGTAGAAGCTGATAATTGCGAAGTGGAAACGATCGATTATACTCCGCAAGAAGCAGTGAAATCTTCTCGTAAGAAATAATCTCACGTTCTATTTATGTCCTAAGAGACTATGTCTGACACGAGTCGGACATAGTCTCTTAAAGTTTGTTAGGATGAGAACCAAAGCATCGCTCTGAAACAAATGCTAAAGGTGTAAATCAATTGGCATAAACCAATCGAATATAGATAGAAGCAAAGCAATTGACACATTATGGCACACTTCCCTTTTTAGTTTATTAATAACACACCTAAATACATAACAAAATGAGACTTTTCGGTGTTTTTTATTGCACAATCAAAAAGTAAAAAGTATCTTCGCAGTGCATATTCTCTGATAAAGAAAAGACTAAAACATTAAAAGAGAAGATGTGACGAAGCAATATCAAACCGAATACCATCTTATGAATCAACCAAGATATTATTCAATGTTGCGTGTAGCGACTGCTGTTCCCACTGTTAAAGTTGCTGATCCACATGCCAATGTCGATGAACATCTCCAACTCATCCGAGAAGCAGAAGAGGCAGAAGTGGGGCTTTTGGTATTTCCGGAGCTTTCTCTGACCGGCTACACTTGTGGAGATCTCTTTTTCCAACCACAACTTCTGCAAGAAGCCCTCAAAGCCCTAGACTTTCTTTTATGTCAGACTCTCGAATCAGACATGGTCATTATAGTCGGAATGCCATTGGCAATAGACAATCACCTCTATAACACTGCCTTAGCTATTCGACATGGCAAAATCCTTTCCATCACTCCGAAAACATATCTTCCTAACTATGGAGAGTTTTACGAAAAACGATGGTTTGCGTCTGCCTCAGAGGTTACACCACACACAGAAATAACACTCTGTGGCAAAGATTCTATTCCATTTGGCACAGATATTTTATTAGATTTAGGAGATGCCAAAGTAGGCATAGAGATATGTGAAGATCTATGGGCTCCTATCCCTGTCTCCTCAAGATTAGCCTTAGGAGGAGCAGAAGTCATTGCTAATCTATCTGCCAGTGACGAGGTTCTTGGGAAGCATGACTATTTGCGAAAAACGATCGAATCACACTCCGGACGCCTCTCTGCTGCTTATTTATATGCCTCTGCCGGAATGGGAGAATCCACCTCTGATTTGGTTTTTGCCGGCAAAGGGATGATTGCAGAAAATGGCAGTATTATAGGAGAGACAGAGCGTTTTAACATGACCTCTACTCTACTAATCCGAGACATTGACATAGAGAAATTGCAATTTCTAAGGCGAACACAAAACACGTTTGTCGAGAAGGACAATACACCCTTCAAAAACAACTTTAGAGTCGTTAAATCTGTACTTACACATACGCCGGATGTCGAAAAAAAACTCTATAGGCACATAGAAGCCATGCCTTTTGTGCCCCAAGGGGCAGAAGATATGGCTAAACGTTGTGATGAAATATTCAATATCCAAGTTTCTGCACTTCTCTCCCGCCTGCAACATATCCGGGCACAAAGCGCCATCATCGGCATTTCCGGGGGTCTCGACTCCACCCTTGCTTTACTCGTCACTGTCAAGGCTTTTGACCGATTGGGATGGTCCAGAAAGAGAATTATTGGCATCACAATGCCTGGTTTCGGCACCTCTAATCGCACATATAATAACAGTTTAGGGCTAATGACCTCTTTAGGGATTTCACAAAGAGAAATCAGCATCGTCCCCGGAGTATTACAGCACTTTAAAGACCTCGGCATAGATAGTAACGTCCACGACATCACCTATGAAAACAGTCAGGCAAGAGAAAGGACGCAAATTTTGATGGATGCGGCCAATCAAGCTAACGGCATCGTTATCGGGACAGGAGACTTAAGCGAATTAGCCCTCGGATGGTGTACTTATAACGGGGATCACATGAGCATGTATGCCGTCAATGCCGGAGTACCCAAAACATTAGTAAAGCATTTGGTCAAATGGATCGCTACGACCCAAAGCGACCCCATAACCAAAGATATTCTACTCGATATCGTAGATACTCCTATCAGCCCCGAATTGATTCCTACAGATGCTGATGGTAATATTGCTCAGAAAACAGAAGATTTAGTCGGTCCTTACGAACTCCACGACTTCTTCTTATATCATTTCTTCCACTTTGGGGCGTCTCCCTCCAAACTCTATTTTTTAGCACGCAAAGCTTGGGGAGACACATACTCTACAGAGACTTTAAAGAAATGGATCCGCAACTTCTTTCATCGCTTCTTCACCCAGCAATTCAAACGTTCATGTATGCCCGATGGACCTAAGGTAGGCAGTGTCAGTCTTTCTCCTCGTGGAGATTGGCGAATGCCTAGCGATGCTCAAGTTCGGATTTGGGCTGACGAATGCCGTGCGTTAGACAACTTATAACCTCTATTTTAAAACATTCTATATTCATACATACCTATCACTCAAACCTTATGAAATCAAAAACTTATATAGATAAATTTTCTGCTGAAGAGATCGACCAACTGAAGAAACTCTGTACAGATAAAACATATAACCCCACCCCGTCAGACTTGGATGTTTATTTTCAAGCTATCGAAAGAGCTTCTGATGTTTGGGGTGAGGATCAAATCGTTGAGGCAGTAAAATATATTACCGCATCTTTAGGTGGGCTTCGACCATCCGATCTGAGCACTTTGATCGGAGAAGATTGGAATGAAGGGACCTTTGAAGAATTCAATAATTCATTAGGATTTTCGCTTATTTCTAAGATTATGCCAATTCCGGGGACAGAGGTTTATATGTTTCCCGAACCCATTAAAAACTATCTGTTAGAAAAATTCAGAAGTCACGAAACCTTAAGTAGCTTCACATCTGACATAGCATATCATCTGCTTAATCTGGAGGGCAACGATTCTCTCCGTATAGCACAAACCATGCCCATGCTCTTAAGTGCAAATCTTCCCTATGAAGCTGCAGAATATATTGCCAATGCCAACGGAGAAGCACTCCGTATGGCTGTAATCGCTATTGGTAACGCACTGATCGGAGCACCGGAAGATGTGAAAGAGACCGTTTGGAAGATGACTGAAGTGACAGACTTCGATCGCTCAAAACTATTCTTACTCCTTATCAATGATGTTCTTGGGATGCTTGGGAAACCAGATCTTCAAAAGGAGATGATAGTAAGAATCCATCAACGCTTAGAAAACATCTTAACTGATGGAGGTTCTCTGACCATGGTTCTGCTCCTTGGGATAACCAAGCTACGCATTGCACAAAATGCAAGAATCAGACGGGAAGAAAAAGAAGCAGAAAATGCATTTGTTGCAGCTCTAAATGGAATAATGAAAATTGCCAAAGAGACCACCCCGGAAGAATTCCCTACTCAGCACATCGATATACTTTGGTTGGCTCTCAAAATATGCCAGGAGATGGCACAACCCAAAGCTATGGTTGTGATTTTTGACACATTGACAGAAATCGAACGCACACGCTTTGAAACCGAAGGAGATCCCAAGCAGAAGGAAGAAATAAGAGAAAAGATGCTATCTCAGCACATTGACATGAGCAAACTCTATTATGCCCTACCTCAGCCTTTGAAAGAGCAATTTAAAGATTATTCCGAGCAAACTCTTTCCTTAATCGATCAGGTTTTGGCAGAAAAACAAAATACTCCGGCAGAAGAAGGTCAACAAGATCAATTTCAAGAAATCGTTAGACGATCTTCTTTATACCAGGCGAAAGGAGAAATATGCCTCAATGCCGGTAAGATGGTTGAAAGTTGTGATGCTTTGACTGAAGCACAAATCATCCAAGAGCGACAACTCGGGCAATTGACCAAACAAGAGGGACCGGATCATATGTCTGAAGCACAACTATTGACAAGACTTACCCTCTCCGTGACCAACCACTTGTTAGGCATTCACTATCGCCAAGACAAAAAAGGGAAGCATGACTTAAGCATGGTCCTAAACACCAACATGACATTAGCCAAGGACTGCTTTAAGCACTTCCCCACAGATGGCAGAGTTATCCATTTCCTGATCAATGCCTCTCTCGAATTGGGAGATTTCCTACATAGTAGCAACAGCTTTGTCCCTGAAAGAGAAACTTATCAAACAGTCGTACACCTCATCATGTCTAAAATACAAAACCTCAGACTCGATGAGACGCTTTGTCGTGATGTTGCCATGATTCACTCCAAATTAGGACAGATTCAGATGCACTTTAAACAGATGCGAGATGCCAAGCAAAATCTCACCATCGGGCACAACCTATGGGCACAATTGGCCGAAAATACGCACAACAAAGAGTTTGAGAACAATGCGGAAGCAACCCAGAAACTATTAGATCAAATCAAATAATACACAATCGGAGAGAGAGTTTGTTAAGACAACAACAATATCCTTCTCCCCAATATAATACAACTATGAAAGTAATCCTTATAAACGGCAGTCCACACCACCATGGTGCTACAGACATCGCCCTTCAAGAAATCGCAAAAACACTTAATACTTGCGGCATTGAAACCGAAATATTCTGGTTAGGTAATGTCCCTATTGCAGGATGTATTGGATGCATGGCTTGTCAAAAAACCGGTCGTTGTTTCCGGGAAGATGTAGTCAATGAGTTTATTGAGAAATATGCTGACGCAGATGGTTTTATTTTTGGGTCGGCAGTCCATTTTGCAGGATGTACCGGGGCATTAAGTAGTTTCATGGATCGCTTATTCTATGGTCGCACCCATCTTTTCCGGTTAAAACCTGCTGCAGCAGTTGTCAGTTGCCGTCGTGGAGGAGCAACAGCTGCATTTGATGAAATCAACAAGTATTTTTCCATTTCTCAAATGCTGATTGTAGGCTCTCAATATTGGAACCAAATACATGGCAACAATGCAGAAGAGGCGAAACAAGACCTTGAAGGGATGCAGACTATGCGCACATTAGGTCGTAATATGGCCTATCTGCTGCATTGCCTGGAAGCTGGCAAACAAGCCGGCATAAATCTTCCTGACACAGAGGAAAAGCAAAAAACCAATTTTATCCGATAATTCTTTATCCCGTTACACTATGCGTACACTCTTTCGAATCTGCCTCTTCTGTATGCTTCTCAGCATAGGATACACTTCTTCCTGGGCACGGCCTAAAAAGGAGTTTATCGTTGTATTGGACGCAGGCCATGGCGGGAAAGATGCCGGATGTGTCGGTAAAATATTGAAAGAAAAAGATCTTAATTTGAAGATCGCCCTTAAAGTCGGGAAATACATCGAACAAAATTGCCCCAATGTCAAAGTCGTCTATACTCGCAAAACAGACGTATTCGTGACTTTAATGGGAAGGACAGAAAAAGCCAATAAAGCTAATGCAGATCTGTTCATCTCAATCCATGCTGATGCTATCCCGAGAACCCGAAAAGATGTCAATAATGTCTTTGGAGCCGGAACATTCACATTAGGCACAGCGCGAAATCAGTCAAACTTAGAAGTGGCTATGCGAGAGAATCAAGCCATTTTGTTAGAAGACAATTATGAGACACGATACGAAGGTTTTGATCCAAGTAAACCTGAGTCATACATCATCTTTGACATGATGCAGAGTACATATCAGGCTCAAAGTATCGAAGCAGCAGAATTTATACAAAGTTCGTTAGTCAAAAGGGGGAAAAGGCATAATCGAGAAGTGCGTCAAGCCGGTTTTTATGTGCTTCGAACGGCAGCTATGCCTTCTGTCTTAATCGAAACCGGATTCATCTCCTGCAATAAAGAGGAGAAATATTTGGCATCGGCAGCCGGACAAGAATCCATCTCTAAAGCTATTTATCTTGGATTTGTTGACTACAAAAAGAAATGGGACCAAAGGAATAATGCAGTAATTGCTACCAATAATAACCAGGAAGAGAGTGTATCTCCCGGCAAAGGCAAGAAAACTTCATCTTCTTCAGATGCAAATCAGACATCTTCAGATGCAAAAACCGCCTCTTCTATTCCTGCTTCTAAGGTCTCAAAAACGACACCGGCTCCACAACAAAACGATGTCATATATTGGAAAATTCAGTTCCTCTCCTCCCCGAAACGACTCAAAAAAGGGGCTGCAGAACTGAAAGGTTTATGGCCGGTAGAATACTACAAAGAGGGTGGCACATATCGATACACCTATGGCAAAGAGAAAGAAAAGGCTGATTTGCAACAAGACATACTCAAAATCAGAAAAAAATTCAAAGATGCCTTCATAGTCAAATTTGATGCAGAAGGCAACAGAATCAAATAATTAACAAACTAATCCTTACAAGAATGAAAATATCAAACGAATTTAAAATCGGTTTTTGGTCCATCATATCGATAATCGTTCTAGTTGTTGGAATTCAGTATCTAAAAGGAATTAATTTATTAAGGCGAGGTGCATTTTATCATATTGTTTCAGGCAATGTTGAGGGGCTCGCAGTTTCCAGTCATGTACTTTACAATGGATTAAAAGTCGGATTGGTGAGAGATTTAAAATACGACGATCGAAACATCTTAATCACTATAAATATTGAAGATGACATCTCGCTCCCCGAAGACAGCCACGCAGAGATACAGACAGACCTGTTAGGGACCTCAAGCATTGTCCTGCGTCTGGGCAAGTCCCACACATACTTAACGAGTGGAGACACTTTGTTAGGAGGCAATAAAGCAGCCAATCTGCTTGACAAAGCCTCCCCTCTTCTCCCTGCCATTACCGACATGATGCCCAAGATAGATTCGATCCTCACCGGGCTTAATATAATAGTCAACCAAAGTGAACTGCAAGAGAGTCTTTTGAACATTAAAACTCTTACTTCACAACTATGCGAAACGACTCAGCAACTCAACTCGTTGATGGAAAAAGATGTCCCCGTTTTAATGAGCAGAGCCAATTCGGTGGCGGAAAATCTTGACACCATAACGTCCCAAATACGGGAAGCTGATATAGCACACATTCTGGCGACAGCAGATAAGACACTCACCTCAGCCAATGAGCTCCTGGCACACCTTTCCTCCGACCAGAGTTCTGCAGGAAAGTTTCTGACTACTACAGAGTTACATGATCAACTCACGCAAACAATCACAGAGATGCAAAACCTGATTGCTGATATCAAACAGAATCCTAAGCGCTATATAAACATTTCTGTTTTTGGTTCTAAAAACAAATAATGAGACTATAGCACGTACGATCATTAGCCTACATGACATCTAACACTTCTGACAAATGAAAATTACAATTATTGGAGGCGGTAACATGGGAGGAGCATTAGCGCTCGGCCTTGCTCAAGGCTCTGTCTTCCAGGCAGAAGACATTACCGTTACAGCAAAGACACAAAACACTTTGTGTAAGATAGAAACAGCCAATCCTCAGATCCAAACGTCTCTTGACAATGTTTCGGCTGTCGAAGATGCCGATTATATAATATTGGCAGTAAAGCCATGGTTGATACAAGGAGTCATTGAGGAGATTGCGCCCCATCTTGATCTGGAGCGACAAGTCATCATCTCTATTGCGGCAGGAATCACTTTTGAGGAACTAACCCAGATGTTAGGAGGAGGGACCCCCACTCTGTTTCGAGTCATCCCTAATACCGCCATTGCCATCCGTCAAAGCATGACTTTAGTGGCTGCTTGCCATGCGACAAAAAAGCAGACTTGGGACGTGCTCGAAATGATGGATGAATTAGGTAAAAGCATATTGATCGACGAGAAACTGATGGCTGCAGGGACAGCGCTCTCTTCATGCGGCATTGCCTATGTGTTACAATATATCAAAGCCTCTATGCAAGGAGCAATCGAGTTGGGTCTCTATCCCCAACAGGCCAAAGAGATGATACTCCAGACACTGCAAGGCGCAATCGGGCTGCTCCAGCAAGGCGAATCGCTTCCCGAGGAAGAAATATACAAGGTATGCACACCGGGAGGTGTAACCATCAAGGGATTAAATGCCATGACTGCCCATGGTTTTGACCATGCAGTAATCGAGGGACTCAAAAAGGCGGCAGGCAAATAATCGTTTGAGACAATTATCAAAGTAACACTTTCATCACAGAGTAACAAAATGGTTCTGAATTATATTTGGCTCGGATTCTTCGTGATTGCTTTCATCATGGCCATCTTCGCTTCGACCGTAATGGGGGATGTGGAAATCTGGAGCCGCATCATGAACACAACTTTCACCTCCTCAGCCAAAGCATTTGAGATATGTTTGGGATTGACCGGCGTCCTCTCGTTTTGGTTAGGACTAATGAAAATTGGAGAAAAAGGTGGCATTATCGCCATGTTTTCCAGGCTGATCCACCCACTCTTCTCACGCATATTCCCCTCCATCCCTAAAGGACATCCTGCTGCAGGAAGTATCTTGATGAATGTGTCTGCCAATATGCTGGGATTAGATAATGCTGCCACACCTATGGGACTGAAAGCGATGAAGGAACTTCAGGATCTGAATGGCAAAAAGGACACTGCCTCCGATGCCATGATCATGTTCCTGGTTCTCAACACCTCCGGCTTGACCATCATACCCATTAGTATCATGATGTATCGGGCCCAATTTGGAGCGGCCAACCCCAGTGATGTATTCATCCCCCTGCTGATTGCCACATTCTGCTCCACATTGGGAGGTTTGCTCCTTTGCTGCTTTAAGCAACGCATCAAACTTTGGGACAAGGTAATTTTAGGATGTATTGGCGGAGCCATACTCTTTATAGCGGGTATAGCCTATTTCTTTTCCCGGCTTAACCAGGAAGAGCTCACACTCTACTCCACCGTCTTTGCCAACGTAGTTCTCTTCGGCACTATTATGATATTTTTATTTGCCGGCATTCGCAAAAAAGTCCCCCTTTTTCAGACCTTTGTCGAAGGGGCCAAAGAGGGATTCCAAACCGTGGTCACGATTATTCCCTATCAGATTGCCATGTTTGTCGGCATCAGTGTCTTCAGAGAGTGCGGAGCACTGACCTATATCACAGACTTTTTCGGATGGCTTTTCACCCTCGTAGGGATGAATACAGACTTTGTACCTGCACTTCCGACAGCCTTCCTCAAACCCCTCAATGGAGCCGGAGCACGAGCCATGATGCTGGATGTCTTTCAAACTTATGGTGTAGATTCCTTCGTTGGGCACGTAGCATCTACGATCCAAGGGGCGACAGACACTACGATGTATGTGCTTGCAGTCTATTTCGGCAGTGTAGGCATTGCCAAGATCCGCTATGCCGCAGCCTACGGATTAGCAGCAGACTTTATCGGAATTGTTGCCGCCATTGCCGTTGGATACCTCTTTTGGGGATAGGAGAAAAGAGAAAAGAGATAACTGAAAACAAAATCATCTGCTATAGCCATAGCCAAAATCCATAACAGGACGAAGTCCATAAGCCCTCGCCATAGCGGGGCGAAGCCCTTAAACCCCTCAACCCCTAAACCCTTCAACCCCTAAACCAACAGAGAGCGCCCGATTGACATTCAGGCGCTCTCTGTTTTCATATCATTCTTTTCTCTGATCAGAATGGAAGATCATCGGTTGGATTAGGCTCGGTATTGATCTGCGGCACGACCGGAGCAGGAGCAGGTGTAGCATAAACCGGTGCTGCCTGAGCAGGCATATCATAAGGAGCTTGTTGGATAGCGGCATCTGCCTTTTCCATCTTCCAGGCACGCACCTCGGTGTACCAACGTCCGTTATACTCACGACTATCTAAATCAAAACTTACAACGACCTCATCACCCACCTGGGCCGGATATTGATCTACACGATCACCAAAAAGGCCGAAGCAGACCTTGCGTGGATACTGATCATAGGTTTCCAAAACATACTCCTGCTTCTTCCAGGAGTTGCCTGTCTTGCTCACGCCGGAAGCCAAAGGCAAGACAAAAATAATGCGTCCTCTTATTTCCATGTAATTTTCTAAGTGATTTATTACGGAATCCGAAAATCCCTATAAAGTTAATATTATCTACATTTGTCACGCAAAGATACTCTTTTTTAGCGATAAGACAATAAAAATGTATAGTTTTTTTGCAAGTTGGTAAAAAAAGTAAAACGTAATTTTATTTTTAGGTTAAATCTACAAAAATGTCATAAAATGTAAGTATCTTTGCAGCCATATGAACGATAAATTAGTTGAAATTATAGTCAATGGATTACAAGATTCAAAAGCCATTGACATCGAAATAGTAGATATGAGTCGCATAGAAGAGGCGGCATGTACGATATTTGTAATCTGTGAAGGTAGATCTTCGGCACATGTATATGGCATCGCTGACAATCTGATGGACTATGTCAGAGAGCATGATGGAGCGCGAGCATTAGGGACTATCGGAATGCAAAACAAGCAATGGATAGCTATTGATTATGGGCACATCATCGTCCATGTCTTCCAACCTGAGACACGGCAATTCTATCGATTAGAAGAACTCTGGGCAGATGCTGACTTAAAAAAGATACCTTCTCTCTAATAATAAATAAAACAACTATGAGCTATAACAAGAACACTAAACCCAACAACGGCAGACCAAGCAATCCGCAACCCGGCAACAAACCCGGAGGCGGCTTTAAATTCAGTTTTTATTGGTTATATTCGATCATCGCCATCTCTCTCTTCGGCATCTATCTTATGGGAGGCGGCAACCCGTCTCGTGAGATCGGCTACTCTGATTTTGAGGAGTTGGCTCAGGCCGATGCTTTTTCTAAGATGACCGTTTACACCAACAAAGATATCGTAGAGGCAGAGTTATCCAAAGCACCGGAAAGCGAAAAGCTTAAAGCCATCAAAGACCTCTATGAAAAGGAGAAAAAAGAAGGGAGAACCGTTGTCATCGAGACCAGCATCCCCTCTGCAGATCGTTTTGCAGAAGATGTGCAGAAGTGGCGCGAAGATCCGGCCATAAAATTCAGTGCCGACGTACGATATGAGAAAAGCAGCGACATGTGGGATATGTTCTGGAGTTTCGGCTCCCCCTTGTTGCTCATCCTCCTCTTTTGGTTTATCTTCTTCCGTCGTATGAGCAGTGGCGGTGGCGGCATGGGCGGTGGCATATTCAATGTCGGGCGTTCCAAAGCACAGATCTATGAGAAAGACAATAAGGTCAATGTCTCATTTAAAGATGTTGCCGGACTCTCCGAAGCCAAACAGGAAGTTCAGGAGATCGTAGAGTTTCTCAAGTCTCCTGAGAAGTTCACCAAACTGGGAGGAAAGATCCCTAAGGGAGCATTGCTCGTAGGCCCTCCCGGCACCGGTAAAACCCTCTTAGCCAAAGCCGTAGCAGGCGAAGCAGATGTCCCGTTCTTCTCTATGTCCGGTTCGGATTTTGTCGAGATGTTTGTCGGTGTGGGTGCCAGCCGTGTACGCGACTTATTCCAGCAAGCTAAAGCCAAAGCCCCCTGCATCATATTTATAGACGAAATTGATGCCATCGGTCGTGCCCGTGGCAAAAATGTCGGCATGGGAGGCAATGACGAACGAGAGAATACCCTCAACCAGTTGTTGACAGAGATGGATGGTTTCGGCACCAACAGCGGTGTAATCATCCTGGCTGCTACCAACCGAGCCGACATCCTGGACAAAGCGCTGCTACGTGCCGGACGCTTCGACAGACAGATACATGTCGATCTTCCCGAGTTGAATGACCGAGTTGACATTTTCTACGTTCACCTTTCGTCTCTTAAATTAGCGGCCGATGTAGATGTCAAAATTCTTGCTCGTCAGACACCGGGATTCTCCGGTGCAGACATTGCCAATGTTTGTAACGAGGCAGCACTTATAGCAGCTCGTCATGGCAAGGACGAAGTCTCCAGACAGGACTTTAATGACGCCGTGGATCGCATCATCGGAGGTCTTGAGAAAAAAAGCAAAGTCATGACACGAGAAGAGAAACACTCCATCGCAATCCACGAAGCCGGACATGCCACCATCAGCTGGAACCTCCAATACGCCTCTCCCCTGGTCAAAGTCACCATCGTGCCACGAGGCAAAGCCTTAGGGGCTGCATGGTATATGCCTGAGGAACGACAGATCCACACCAAAGAGCAAATGCTTGACGAGATGTGTGCGACCCTTGGCGGACGCGCGGCCGAAGAGCTCTTCCTCGGACGCATCTCCAGCGGTGCTGCCAACGACCTCGAGCGAGTTACCAAACAGGCATACGCCATGATCGTATATTACGGCATGAGTGACAATCTGCCTAATATCTGTTACTACGACAGCTCCGGACAAGAATATGGCTTTACCAAACCTTTCAGCGAAGAGCGTGCCAAGATCATTGACCAAGAGATCAGTAACATGATCAGACAGCAATACGAACGAGCCAAAACGATCTTGAGCCAATATGCCGATGGACACGAACAACTCACAGCAGTGCTCGAAGAGCGGGAGGTAATCTTCACCGAAGACGTGGAGAACATCTTTGGTCCTCGTCAGTGGGCAAGTCGCAGCGAGGAAATTATGCAAGAAGACAAAAAGGACAAAGTCTCTGAGTCCTCAGACGCATCCGACTCTGTCACCTCAGACAAGGGACAAGACTCCGGCATTACCCCTCAAGACCCCAATACGGTCAAAGAGTCACAGGAGAAAGTCAATTTCTGAGACGAAAGTGCTGACATCCGGCACCTCTTACCTGGCTTTGCTTCTCCTACACATTACACTTTTTAAAACGCAGAAACAGTCACTATGAAAAAAAATTTGGTATTAAGAACGATTACAGGACTGCTCGTCGTGTCGGCATTCATTGCTGCCATAGCCTACAGCCCTTACACCTTCTTAACGATGTTTTCCATCCTTACCTTTGGCATTCTCTATGAATTTTACACCTTGGTCAATGCTTCCAAAGAGGTGCATATCCCGAGACCGCTCCATGCCATGGCGGGAGTATTACTCTTTATATGCTCTTTTTGTTTCTGCTCATGCCTGACGGATCACCGCATATTTCTGTGCTACATGGCCTATATCATGGCGATGTTTATCAGCCTGCTTTACAGTCGCAACAAGACACCGCTTCGTCAGCTCTCATACATCCTCATCGGACAAATCTATATTGCCGCACCGATTGCGTTTCTCAATTCCGTTGCATTTCATACCATCCGCTACGGCCGTGACACGATCGAAGACTATTGCCCCATCTTCCTCCTGGCACTCTTCTTCTTCATTTGGATCTATGACACAGGAGCCTATCTTTTCGGCATCACATTCGGCAAGAACAAACTCTTTCCCCGCATCTCCCCCAAGAAGAGTTGGGAGGGTGTCTATGGAGGCATCTTTTTCAGCATGCTCCTTGGCTTAGGGCTCTCCTATAGCTGGGTGTGGAACATGATCGGGTTTGACATCCACGATGGCATCCGACTCTCCAAATTGGAGTGGACACTCATGGCGGTCATCGTCTCAGTCTTCTCTACCTTCGGAGATCTTATAGAATCCTTTGTCAAGCGTTCGGTCGGAGTCAAAGATTCCGGATCCATCTTGCCCGGTCATGGAGGCCTTTGGGACCGCTTCGATAGTCTCCTTATGGCGACACCGGCATTGATCATTTACCTATATATCATTACCCTATGGTAACCCCTTGAAAATAGATCTATATTATATAGGCAGATTAAAAGTAATAAAGATTACTTATAAAAGGCTGTACAATCATCTTTGTCACAGCCTTTTTTGTTTTCAATCCCGATGTTTGGTTTAGTAGTTTATTTGGTTTAAAAGTTTAATAGTTTATTTTTCAACCCTTAAACCCCTAAACCCTTCAACCAAAAACAGCCATCGCCATAGCCATCTGCCATAGCAGGGCGAAGCCCCTAAACCCTTCAACCCCTAAACCCCTCAACCCAAAACAGCCATCGCCATAGCCATCTGCCATAGCAGGGCGAAGCCCCTCAACCCCTAAACCCCTCAACCCCTCAACTACTAAACATCTAAACCAAACAGAGCGCAGTCCCATGCTCCGCAGTGCTTGCCATCCGGATGGTAAACGCAAGCGACAGCGTGCGTTAATTCTGTGGTATTATTCCCTTTGGTCATGAGCTTCGCGGGTTCTGTGAATTTCTGTGTGAGATAATGTAAAGCGAAACCTCGTTGTGTCACGAGCGAAACCTCGTTGCGTCACGAGCGTAGCCTCGTTGTGTCACGAGCGTAGCCTCGTTGCGTCATGAGCGTAGCCTCGTTGCGTCACGAGCGTAGCCTCGTTGCGTCATGAGCGTAGCCTCGTTAAGCGACGTGTCGGCAGCAATTTGCCGCACAACATTTGAAAAAGAGTATCATCCGATGAAGCAGTTTCTCAACAAACTTTTTGACGGAGTATTTTATGCCGTCGGCATAACCCTTGCGATGGGTATAATCTATTGTGTCGGGCGCATTTTCATCATCGACCAGTTTGTCATTCCGAGCGACTCGATGACGCCCACGCTGCAAGTCGGAGACAGAGTGTGGGTGAACAAGCTGCTCTGCGGAGCACGTATCTATGACGATATAGACTCCATAAACAACAGCACACTGCACTCATGGCGCACTCGTGGCATCAGAAAAATTGAACGAAACGACATCTTGATATTCAACTTCCCCATCAATGAGAAAAAGATCGCTTTCAAAATCAATTACGTTTATGCCAAGCGCTGCATCGCATTGCCCGGCGACAGCATAAGCGCCGTGGAGGGATATTTCAAGAACAGCAACTATCCGGGTCCTCTCGGAAATCTGAAAACACATGAACGGCTGCACCGGATGACAGAAGAAGAGGTGCCCAAGCAAGGCAGATATACGATGCCCAAGTCTTTCAGGAAATTCCCATGGACCATCCGAAACTTCGGACCCCTCTATGTGCCTCGAAAAGGGGATGTGATACATCTGGATGAAAACAATATCTTGCTCTATCGCCGAGTTATTGAGTTTGAGACCGGAAAGAAGATCGAGGTGTCGTCGAGGGGAGAAGTGCTCGCCGATGGCAGCCCACTACCCTACCACATCTTTACTCACAATTACTACTTCACCTGTGGTGACAATGTCCTAAACTCGCGTGACTCCCGATATTGGGGCTTCGTCCCGGAAGAATATATCGTCGGTATAGCTGACTGCATCCCTTATTCGATAGATAAGTACACCGACGAAATAGAATGGAAATGGAAAGAGTTATAAAGAGCAAAGAGGAAAACTGAAAGGTGAAAACAAAGCCATCAGCCATCGCCATAGCAAAGCGAAGCTCCTTGCTATCGCCATTGCCATCAGCCACCGCGGGACGAAGTCCCCTAAACCCCTCAACCTCTAAACCATTCCACCCCCCACCCCCTCAACCCCTCAACCAAAAACCCATCGCGAAGAAGATCAAGCAACTTCGCGATGGGTTTATCTGTTAGTTATTTCCCTAACGTCTATCGAAATTATTTAGTCCCGACAGAGCGACATGGGAAAATCATCAGAATACGAAAATCATCAAAAGGTAACCGATGACACCACCCAGGATACCAATCAGTGCGCCGGACTTAGCCATATCATACTGAGAGATAAAACCGGTGGAGTGCGCCAAGGCATTGGGAGGAGTAGAGATCGGAAGCGTCATAGCCATACTTGCTGACAAGGCAATACCCACGAGTAATGTTTGCACTCCGCCCACCTCATTGAGGACATCGCCCATACCCGTACCGACAGCACAGAGGATCGGTACAAGCAAAGCCGCTGTGGCTGTATTACTGATAAAGTTAGAGAGCACCCAACAAATCAAACCGGAACTGATCAGCACGACGAGCGGAGACCACTCAGCAAAGGGTATAGAGTGTACGAGATTGGCAGCCAAACCGGTCTCCTTAAAGCCCAGACCCAACGCAAAACCTCCGGCCACCATCCAAAGGACAGACCAGTTGATTTGCTCCAGATCTTTTTTATTCAAGATACCCGTGAGACAAAGTATGGTAACCGGGATCAACGCTGCTGCATTGGCATTGACTTTATTAAATGCTCCCGAGAACCACACGATAACCGTCAGCAAAAATGCGACGATCACTGCCCAAGTCTTATAGCCTTTCTTCAAACCTCCTTTAATCTCAAGTTTGACATGTTTCTCTTTGAAGGGGAAGAACCACAACAGGATTACCCAACCGATAAACAAGGTAATGAGTGTGATGGGCAACATCATAACAACCCAGTCACCGAAACTCAAATTAAGATTCAAGCCTGTCGGGTCATTGAGATATTTCAATGCGATACCATTAGGAGGTGTCCCGATCGGAGTAGCTATACCACCAATGTTGGCACCGAGCGGAATCGCCATCGCCAAAGCTATACGCCCTTTACCATTGGCTGGAAGAGCACGAAGGATAGGTCCTAAGAAGGCGAGCATCATGGCAGCCGTGGCTGTATTGGAGATAAATGCAGAGAAAAGAGCCGTAACGAGGATGAAACCGAGGAGCACCATCGGTGTGCGTGTCCCGAAAGGATAGAGAAGCACCTTGGCCATAAAGACGTCAAGGCCCACCTTAGAGACTCCGATAGCCAAAACAAACCCTCCGATAAAGAGGATGATCACAGGATCAGCAAAACATGCCAGGATGCTTTGATAAGAGATCAATTTTCCCAAGGTCTCCCCTTCGGCCGGAGACTGAAACAGCCATAAAGCACTGTCCGAGACGGTCAGCAACATCACCATAATGATCAGCACCGATGTGCACCAGGTCGGGATAGCTTCCGAAAGCCACAAGATGGCTGCCGTGACAAAGATTGCCACCATGCGCTGCTCCACGAGGGAGAGCCCAGGCAGGCCATAAGACTCGGAGGGGATAAATAAAATAGTAAAATAGGCAATCAATGCCAGCAGACCGCCGATGACGGTCTTTACGTTTGAGGGGTTACGGAAATCCTTATACCTCCTCACCAAAACGGAATTACGCAAGTCCATAGACTTTTGATTTAAGACAATTAATTATTATTTGTTTATATATTTCACGATATTATTATAATATGTAGTAAGGTGTGTTTTAACCCATGCGACATCGATTTCGGCAACGTTGTATATTAGATCAACAGATCCAACGCCCTCCATCCGAGGAGCATTTCAAAAAAACAGAACAAAGATAAACAATATTTAAAGATGGCGTCACTTTCCCCAACCCCTTTTTCAGCCAATTGTGTCAAAAAAGGCTTTTTAAGAACACTTTTTTACGATATTGAAATGTGGAGTTGTCGCACCGGAATAAATAGTCACTTTTATTTCAAAAAATAAGGGTTTCAGATGGCTGTTTCAGTAATAAAGCCTATCTTTGTCCCCGTTTTTAGGACAAGAAAATTACTTAATCTAATTACATACCCCAACATGTTTAAAAATTTTCCCGGCTTCCACGTCGTAGAAGCCTATCACAACTCGAAAGGCAAGCGCCGTTTTAAAATGACCGGCTATCTCAAGGCACTTGTTGCAGCCATCATCTCTTTAGTCATCGCATTTCTCCCGACCGAGACCTTCGGCATCCCGGAGCTCAATGCAGTCCACCAGCGACTCATCGCCATTTTCGTCTTCGCCGCCCTCATGTGGCTCACCGAGGCGATCCCCTCTTGGTGTACATCACTCGCAGTCATCGTCATCATCCTGCTGACCATCTCTGACAAGAGTCTCCTCTTTATGAGCGGTGTGGAGGGTGGCAAGTATGTCAGCTACAAAGACATCATGCACTGCTTTGCAGACCCGACAATCCTGCTCTTCATCGGTGGATTTGTTTTAGCCATCGCGATGACCAAGAGCCGCCTTGATGTCTTCCTGGCGAGACACATGCTCAAGCCCTTTGGCACGAAATCTGAAAACGTCCTCCTCGGCTTTATCTTGGTGACCGCCGTCTTCTCGGCTTTCGTCTCCAACACTGCCACGGCAGCCATGATGCTCGCATTCCTCGCCCCCGTATTAAAATCCCTGCCGGCAGACGGCAAGGGACGTGTAGCTCTCGCTATGGCGATTCCGCTCGGAGCCAACATCGGTGGTATTGCCACCCCGATCGGCACCCCGCCCAATAACATTGCCCTCAGCTACCTCTCCGAAACTCTCGGTGTCGAGGTAGGCTTCGGCGAGTGGATGCTCAAGATGTTCCCCTACGTCTTCATCCTCCTTTTCTTCGGCTGGATCTTACTCCGTTACCTCTTCCCCTTCAAACAAAAAAGCATCACTTTGGTGATCGAGGGAGATCTCAAGCGCGAACCCTCCACCTGGATTACCATTGCCACCTTCATCGTCACCATCCTCTTGTGGTGCATCCCGGCCGAATACACCGGCCTCAACACCTATGTCGTGGCTCTTATTCCTGTAGCCGTATTTGCTGTCTCAGGCATCTTGACCAAGCGCGACTTGGAGGAGATCAACTGGGCTGTACTCTGGATGGTAGCCGGAGGTTTTGCCCTCGGTGTTGCCCTCAATAAAACCGGACTTAGCCAGGTACTCGTCAGCGCCATCCCTTTCAGCGAGTGGTCAGTACTCCTAGTGATGATCATCTCCGGACTGGTCTGCTTCGCGTTTTCCAACTTCATCAGCCACTCTGCAGCCACCTCACTCCTGGTGCCTGTCTTGGGCGTTGTCGCTAAAGCGATGCAGGATGCCGGCACCATCGGAGCCGATGCTGCAGCTACCCTTCTGATCGGTGTAGCCATCGCTGCCAGCGTCTCCATGATCCTGCCGATCTCCACACCACCCAATGCTATCGCACACTCTACAGGCTTCATCGAGCAAAAAGACATGATGAAAGTCGGTATCATCGTCGGCATCATTGGTCTAATCTTCGGCTACGCCTGGTTGTTCCTCGTATTTTAAGGGTTTAAGGGTTGAGTGGTTTAGGAGTTGATAGGTTGAAGAGATACTCCCTATGGTCGTGGGTTTCGCGTGCTGAAGGGGTTAGAAAAAAAACCTTTAAACTACTAAACTTCTAAACCAAACAGGGAGTTAAGGGGTTACTCCCTATGGTCGTGGGCTTCACATGCTGAAGGGTTGAAGAGTTCAGTTGAAAAATAAACCTCTAAACCCATCAACCAAACAGGGCATAGCCCCTAAACCCTTAAACCTCTAAACCCATCAACCAAACAGAGCATAGCCCCCTAAACCCTTAAACCTCTAAACTTCTAAACCAAACAGGGCTCTGCCCTTCAACCCCTCATCCCGCGAAGCTCATGACCAACGGGAATAACCAATAACCACACAACAATGAAAAAAACACTTCTTACCCTCCTCCTCGCATCAGCGACATGCATCGGAGCATCGGCACAACGTACTCTGACAGACATCGCACAGAGTGCTAAATTTGGAGGCTACTTCGTTGGCCAATACACCGCCTCAGACGACGCAGCCTCAGACAAAGGCTTCGGCCTACGCTACGCCCGTCTCTACGTCAACGGCAGCATCTATGACGACTTCAAATATCGCCTCCAGATAGAGACCTGTGGCGAACCGGGTACCAGCGGCGGCACACGCGTCCTCGATGCCTACGGCGAGTGGGTCAAATATAAAGGCTTTCAGGTGCGCTTCGGACAGATGAAGCGCTGCTTCACCTTCGAAAACCCCTACAATCCCTGGGACATCGGCATGGGCAGCAACGCACAAGTCATCCGCAAACTGGCGGGCATGTCTGACCGTGTCGGCGAGCACTCCAGCGGCGGACGTGACGCCGGACTCGTCATCCAGGGTGACCTCTTCCCAATCAACGACCTCCGTTTCCTCCACTATCAGATCGGCGTCTATAATGGTCAGGGCATCAACAAACGCGATGTAGCGCAAGCACGCAGCAAAGACATCATAGGCGGCTTGTGGATCAACCCTATGCAGGGCTTAAGCGTAGGAGCCTTTGGCTGGACCGGCAAGTACTACAACTCATCGACCGGCGAGACCTATCGTCGCAATCGCCTTGCCTACGGCTTTAAGTATGAAGGCGATTGGAGTTTCCGCGGAGAATACATCTCTTCACAGGGCGGTGCTCCAAAACTCGGAGACAAAGCCGACGGATGGTATCTGCTGGCTGGTGCCCCCATCGGGGAGCAACTGCGCATCTACGGCAAGTGGGATGTCTATCGCGAGGAAAAGAGCCACGCCACACAGACCACTCAGTGGTGTGCCTCTGCCGAATGGTGGTTTTGCAAAAACCTCAAACTGCAAGCCAACTACCACTTCACCGAGAAAGGCAAAGAGCTCTCCGGCGATCGCTTCTATAACACCGCCGAGGTGCAACTCTACATCAGATTCTGATCACTCCGAGCCGATAGAGACACACTCTCCCGTAACGTTGAGACCCAGATCACTCTATATACACCCTCTCCTCACGATGTGAGGCAGAGGGATTTTATTTTTACCCCGATCGATAATCTCAGACCGCCCATTCTATAAAAATCTTTTAGACGTTTGCCGATTCTATATTATTGCTTCTATATAACAAAATAATGCTGTCCGGTAAAAATCATGAAGCGTTTCAAAAACAACATTTCCCCGGACAGCCGATATGTTTGGTATACATATGAGCCATTTTAGGGGGAAAAGTGCAGGATAAAGCTTAAAATGGGAAATAACAACCATATATGATAA
>JAZNGG010000005.1:0-82903 GCA_045576355.1 Bacteroidales bacterium | reverse complement strand
TATCCAATACTATGGAGGAAGTGGCATCCAATGTCAATTCTGCACCGGAAGAGATGACCACATTTCCTTGCTCCTTGGTGTCAATTATATTTCTACCGATAAAAATATTTTCTCCACTCATAGATTTAGATTCGGAAAAAGAACGATTCTGAATATAAACATCATCCACATCCGTAGCATGTACATAGGGTTTGTAATTGTGTTTTGAAATCGAGATGATAGTAGAGTGAAGTGGCGGTTCGTATGTGTCTTTGGAGACATGATTAGAAATCCGATGTATCGGAATCAAGCACAGATCGTCTTCTGCGATTACAGAAATAGTACAGTCTTCTACCCCTCCGGTAGAGACATGAACTTTGCCAAACTCATCCCGCCCGATTTTGACATTCGTAAAGGTCTGTGGGTTCTCGGTATAAACTGTCATGGAGGGATCGCCTAACAAGTTCATCCCCTTGTATAGATTTAATGTTTGTTCAGCATAATATCCGATCGCTGTATTTTTTATTTTGGATAAAGTAACCGCATCTCCTAACGTATAGGGAGAATTTAAAGTATCTCCCCTCAATAAAGCCGTGAAAAATTCGGAAACAAAGCGTGTTGAAGCTCCTCCTTTAGGGTCTCCATTATTAGGACAATAGCCCTCTCTCGAACACCCCCAATCGGTCATAAGATCTATATTATATAAAAAAGAATGGATTTTCACTTACTATAATTTTATACCTTATTATTATATAATGATCACAAGATCTACAGACCGATTGGGATAAAGTTTAAACTATGCCGACTTCATCGGCAGTGATATGTAAATTAGTTTATTCGACAATCATTTCGGCATTATATGTATCTCTGTCAGTAACAATGATGACAGAAATTTCTTCGCCCAATAGATGGTTCAAGTCGATAGAGAAATGATGACCACTTGTCAGATATTCTTCTCCTTCGATCGTTACGGAAATCAGTTCTTCGGATTCGGTCGTGATGGTTAATACTCCATCAGAAGATGAGATTGTAACCGGAGAAGTCAGTGATAATGCACCAGGGTCAGATCCATTAGACCCAGAGTCTTTAGGAGGGGTAATCCCGTCTGCGTTCAACAAATAGTTATTACAACAAAATAATGTAATAAATAGAAATAGGTGTTTTGTTAATTTTTTCATAAAAATAAAAGTTTTGTTTCAGCAAAAGTATCATCTTTAAATGGAATTAATGATTATTTGTGTCTTTTTACTTGCATTTGTCACGGTTTGTCACGGTTTTTAATTTTAACATTTGAGAGGAAGAAAAATATACAAAGATTGTAAAATTTAGTTGTAGAATCATATCATATTCAGACATAAAAAAGTCCAGTATTTTCCTTTATTGTTATTAGGAATATACCGGACGTTTATTGAAAAAGATTAGTCCAATGTAATTATTGTTTAAAAAATATTTTAAAATATTCTATATCCATTTTTTTTCGAATCCTGCCTTTTCGTTGTCTGATAGAATCTTTTTCTATAGTGTAACATCTTGCTATAGTACGAAGGGGAAATTTCATATATGTCATAATCAAATAAAACCAATCATCCATGCTTATATTGCCATCATAATGTTCTTCTAACTTTTTAAGTGTTTGGGAAAAGGCAATATAGACAGCATTTTTAATTTCAAATTGTTTATCTTGCGCTAATATTCTGTTACTATGTAACATGGTCTTTAATATTTCATAATGATTTGTTTGTTTAAATTGAGCAACATTTGGTTCTAAAATATTATCACAAAATTGTTTAATAGAAAATTGTTGTTCATTTGAAATTTTTGCTAACTGAAATTTTTCTTGTAATGTTTTATTTTCTTTTTCTGCAATTATTATTTTATTTATTATTTCTTTGTTTTGTTGCTTAACTCTTTTCCGATATATCCCCAATAGTATTAGGATTAGGGAAAAGGCAGCAATCAATAAAAATGTCCACTGATCTTTCCAAAGGATTGATGAATTTTCATTTTGCAAAATCAATCGTCTTATTGCATCGCTATATTTACTTTTAGAGGTTAGGTCTGTATATATTCTAAGAGAATCTTTGTATTGATTTACACTGAGAGAATCTTTTTCTACATTTGCAATAGAAAATAGTTCCATATATACATCCCTTTTAAATTCGGAACTAGTCACTTCTTGTAAAGAAGTTTTATAATAATATTTTGCCGAATCAACATTTCCTAAACAATAGAAAATATTTGCTTTATTGATATAATAATCAGCAATACTCATGTCACTAGTTAGGGATAGACCAACAGAATCACAGTGCATTTTGGCTTGCTCATAAGAATGTATCTCCAAAAGCAATGTACTCATTGTGTTGTGATATTGAGGGTCAAATTTGAGACCATTTTTTCTCGAAACGAGTTGATATTTCGATAAAAAGTCATAAGCCATATCATACATTTCGAGACAAATATAGGTGTGAGCTCCTTGTTGTAATGCCCATCTTAAATAGGGTATGTTTTTTATATGGTTACAGGCGATAATCATTTTATCGATATAAATAATCGCTTCATTGAAAAGACTTTGCCTATAACAACATCTAAACATGCCCATATAAGTAAAGCAAGATAACCTGGTATAATCTTCATCAGATTGAAATTTTAAAGATTTATAATAGTACTCCATGGCGGTTATATCTTCCTCATTTTCCCGAAGAGCGAGAGCCGCGTAATAATAAACTCTTGCCTTGCTATCCTCCTCTTCGAGAATTGGGGCATAGATGTCTGCAGCCCGCTGCATCTCCTTGTGCCAGGAGATGTGCTGACCGAGTTTGTTAGCTGCAGCAGTGTAGAGATAATAGTAGTGTGCCCAATCGATGGAGTCGAGGGTGGAGGGGTCGATGGGGAGCAAGAGGGCGTATGCCGAGTCGGGATGGCTCTGCAGAAGTGCTTCTACCTGTATTAGTACGGGTGGGGTCTCTCTCTGAGAAGTGGTGCAGGAGCCACATAGAAATAGGGATGAAAGCAGTACTGCCACTTTCAGGGAGAGTAGGACGGATTTTATCGGATCATGTTTTGCCATAATTTAGGAAGGTTAGATGCTGTGTTAATACGTGCGAAGTTAAATATTTCCTGGTAATTAACTATATAAAATCCGAAATAAATTGTGTTTTCACCTCTATATGTTGCAAAATGGCAGCTATCGATTAGGATATGCGCGCTCACTACCCCTCCGGACGTCCGATGTAATCGAAGATGATGCGGACCTGGGAGATGGTGAAAACTCGCTGTGTGTCGGTGTATCCGGCTTTGCGTAGGGCTTCATAAAACTCGGGGTCTCCGTGGATCCACCGGACGAGCCGTCTGACGGCAGATGCCGGTGAGATATCCGGAGCATAGGCTTGTGCCAATTCACTTTTGCTGTAGGACTTGATGTCCCATAATTCTTTCTCGCTGTTTTTCATATTTAATTGTTCTGTAAAGGGATTTTAATTAACCCCTAATCGGCCTTAACAGCCGATCGGGGTTTGATAGGGATTTTAAATGTGTTTGCAAAAGTACGATTTTTCCTTAAAAAAAGCAATAGTTTTCGGCACTTATTTTGCCAATTATTTTACAGATGAAAAAGAGTGTTTTCACGCGCGTAGCCTCATTGCCTCACGCGCGTACCCTCGTTGCCTCATGAGCGTAGCCTCGTTATATCACGAGCGTACCCTCATGAAAAATGTCTTTTCCTGATTTTAGTAGATGATTTTTTTGCTTCATTTGCTGAAATGATTGACATCTTCACTTTCGCTATTGATACATTTTAATAATACGCACACGTACGCGCGCGAGAGATAAGGAGCATGGGGTGACGGATGATGTGACATGGACAGATAAAGGCAGACAGAAACGGACAGAGACAGACATAAACGGACATTGGTGGACAGAAGCAGACATATCGTGACATATTAAGACAGAGGTGGACAGAAACGGACAAGCAGCTTTTGGGATGTCGTATCTTTGCATTGCGATTCGGGAAAACCCCGGTGAGCAAAGATTATTAACCTTTTAAAATTTTATCTATTATGGCTGTTAACTACAGTATCGCTCTTATGAGCAATCCGGTAAAACCGGAAGATGGCAAAAAAGCTTATGCTTGTGCCCAGTACACAACTAAACTATCGTTGAAGGCTCTCAGCCAACGCATCTCGTTGCAGACCACGCTGACTCGCGCCGATGTCTATGCCGTGATCGTTGCTGCCGTGGACAATGTGATCCTGGCACTCCGAGAGGGTAATCTGATCGAGTTGGGAGAGTTGGGAACTTTCCGTCTGAGTTTGATGAGTACGGGAGCCGCATCGGTTAAGGAGTTTACCACTAAAAACATCATCGGGGCTAAGGTCCTTTTTTCACCGGGCGAAGATTTGAGGAACTTCGAAGGTCTGGAGTTTGAACTTGTTCCTTCTCGCGCTATGCAGGTCAAGATGAAGCAGGCGTTGAAGAATGGTGAAGTTCTGGGTGGCACCGATGATGATGAAGAGAATGACGCACCGACTACCGATGGGTCCGGAGATGAGACCGAAACGGGAGGTTCGACCGACACCGGTAATGATGATGGCAATGACGAGGGAGGTGATGACTTCGGTGTGTGACGAGAGTGAATGACTGATGTGTAGTGTGTAACACAAATCGGGCATTGGCACGTGAGGAGACTACGATCTGATGTCCGATTTTAATTTTAAATTTTAAGTCCAAGTTTTAGTTATGAGTAGAAATCCATCTGTAAACACTGCCCCTGCAGGGGGAAATGATCCCGGAAAGTTTAACTGGCAGACCCTTTGGAGAGTGTTGCTCGCCGTGGCAACGGCCATCGCCGGAGCGTTAGGCATCGCTGCCTGTACGGTGTGAGTGTGACAAAGTAATCCATGAAGCCGATCATCAGGACGGAGTGATAAGGTCCTCCTGTGCTGATGACCGGCTTTGTTTTTAAAATAAGTATCTATGCATCTCGGATGTTGTTATCAAAATTATCGTCGCATTACGCAGATTATCATACACTGCAGTGCGACACGGTGTAATCGGCATTACTCAGTGGAGGATATCCGGTCGTGGCATAAGGCACGAGGATTTGCCGATATCGGTTATCATTTTTATATCACTCGCGACGGGGTGATACATCCCGGTAGGGAACTTTATCAGGTCGGGGCACATGCTTACGGGTTTAATGAACATTCGATAGGGGTGTGCTATGAGGGCGGTCTGGATGAGTCCGGCGCTTATGCCGACACGCGCACTCCGGCACAAAAGAGCGCGTTGCTCACTTTGCTTTCTCGTCTGCATGAGGATTATCCTGAAGCCGAAATTTTAGGGCATTATCAGCTTTCGGACGATGTCGGGAAAGCCTGCCCTTGTTTTGATGCGCGGAAGGAGTACGCTGTTTGGTTTAGGTGTTTAGGAGTTTAGGGGTTTAGGAGTTTAGGAGTTTAGGGACTGCGATGACTAATGGTTTTGGACTTCTCTGTACTCTGTACTCTGTTCTCCGTACTCTGTACTCTGTTCTCACACAGAATTACAGAATTGCACAGAGAAACGCACGCTATCGCTTGCGTTTACCATCCGGAAGGGAAGCACTACGAAGCATGTGCGCTTTGTGAAATAAGTCCTAAAACAAGACGCAGCCCCAACTGTGGCTGGGGCTGCGTCCTGAAATTACTCTTCGTTCGTAGTCTCTTCGGCAGGTTCGGAGAAATCGTCGTTGCCTGTTTCGATGAGGATGTTAAACCACTGTATGAACTTCTTGATGTCACCGGCATGAACGCGATCTTCGTCCCACTCCGGGAAGACCTGCTCAAACCAAGCCTGCTGCTCGTCAGCCGGAGATTTGGGTGTCACGGGAGCGATCTTGCCGCCGGTCAATTCTTTGGCACGTGCATAGAGCGTGTTGAGCGCTACTTCACCTTCAAGTCCGTACATAGCGATGTCGCCCAAAGAGAGCACTTTGTCGCGCTGCAGGGCAGGGATGCGACGTCCATCGATCAATGACTCACAGATAAGCATGTTTTTTCCGCGGCTGATGAGGCGGAATAATCCGGGTTTGCCGGAGATGGAAAGGATTTTGTCAATCATAATTGTATTTTTTTAGTTGGTTAGTTTGTTAGTCGGTTGAAGGGGCAGATGAAATGAGAAGCCATGAGCCATCGCCATTAGCCATAGTTATTTAGTTTTTCAGTGTCTCTACGATTTTCTCTGCTGCTCGTTGCGGTGCTCCCGGTGCTCCGAGGATACGTCGCATTTCATCATAGTCTGCCAGGACTTGTTGCCGGTGTGCTCCGTCGGTGTAAACCGCATGGAGATGGTGCGCCAGGTTGTCCGGGGTGAGGTAGGGGCCGAGCAGTTCTTTGACACCCTCTTTGCCGAGGAGAAGATTGACGAGGGAGACGTAACGTATGTTGCGTAAGAGCCACTCCATGATGCGATAGAAGATCATGCCACCGCCGAAGCCGTAGCAAACCACTTGTGGCAAGTTCAGATAGGCGGCTTCGAGGGTCGCCGTACCGCTGGTGACGGCTGCCGCACGGGCTGCACGCATGAGGTCGTAGGTCTCGCCGAAGATCACTCGGACGTCTGAGGCTGTCTCGATGCCGCGGGATTGCGTTCCGGAGAGCACTTGCCGATAGAATGCGGCATCCAGTCCCGGAGCCCCTGCGACGAGCAACTGCGCATCGGCTCCCATCTGTGCTACGGCGCGGAGCATGACGTGCAGGTTGTCTGTCACCTCTGCTTTGCGGCTGCCGGGGATTAGGGCGATGATGGGGCGATCGGGGTTCAGGTCGTGACGGTGACAAAACGCTTTGCGCGAGAAGTCGGCGGTGCGGAGCGGTGCCAATTCATCGACCGTGGGGTTGCCGACGTAGGTGATCGGGTAGTTATGTTTGTGATAGAAATCTACCTCAAACGGGAGGATCGAGAGCATCACATCGACATAACGCTTGATGTCGCGGATGCGCCACTCTTTCCATGCCCATATCTTGGGGGAGATGTAGTAGAAGACTTTGACTCCCGGCATCTTCTTTTTGACCCATTGGGCAATGCTGAGGTTGAAGCCCGGATAATCGACCAGTATGACGGCATCGGGGGCATAGGCCCGGATGTCTGCCCGGCAGCGTCTCATGCCGCCCAGGATGCGGGGTAAGTGACGCACCACCTGCACGAAACCCATATAGGCCAGGTCACGATAGTGGGTCACCAGCGTTCCCCCCTCGGCAGCCATCTTGTCGCCTCCGTAGAAGCGGAACTGCGCCTGAGGGTCAACTACCTTAAGTCGGTGCATCAAGTGGGAGGCGTGCAGATCACCGGACGCCTCGCCGACGATGAGATAATATTTCACTGCTGTGTGGGTCTATGAAGTGTGGGTTAGTTGTCGTTTTCCAAGTTCTCTCGGAGGGTCTCTATGTGTCGGTGGTCAGTGAAGTCGATCCGTGTCGGGACTACAGAGACGTAGCCGGCAGCGAGTGCGTACTCATCGGTGTCGGTGGCATCCGGCTCACGGTTGAAGTATTCGCCGGTCACCTGGAAGGTCTCCTTTGCATCCTCGTCGGAGCTCAAACGGCGAAACTCTTTTTGCCAAAATCCGTCGGCTTGCCGACATACTTTCACTCCACGGAGCGTGCCGGTGGGGATGTTTACATTGAGGCAGGTGCCCTGCATGAGTCCATGTTTCAGGACTTTGTGAACCAAATCCCTGACCACCGGAGTGGTGTGGCTGAAGTCCGCCTCAGGGCTGCAGTCGCAGAGAGAGAAGCCGATGGACGGAATGCCGACGATACATCCCTCGATGGCTGCTCCCATCGTACCGCTATAGATGACACAGACGGAGGAGTTGGCGCCATGGTTGATGCCCGAAACGATGAGGTCAGGACGACGATGGACGAAGAGCCGATGGAGGGCAAGTTTGACACAATCGACCGGAGTGCCGCTGGTGGTATAGATGGTGGTCTCGCCATCGTCGTTCACCGGGGTCAATACGACCGGGCAAGTGCAGGTGAAACTACATCCGTGACCGGATCGGGGGGAGTCCGGGGCAACGACTACGATGCGCCCTATGCCTTTCAGACACTCCATCAAGTGGTGGATGCCCGGAGCATGGATCCCGTCGTCATTGGTCACTAATATCAAGGGTCTGGGGTCTGATGCAAACATGATAATATGAATTTTTAGGGTGTAAAGGTAATGTTGATTTTTGGTTTAAACAAAAAAACTTAAGTTTTTTATTGGTTTTGGGTGTTTGGGTTTAAGGGTTGAGGGGTTGAGGGGTTGAAGGGTTTAAGGGTTGAGAGGTTTAAGGGTTTAGGGGTTGAAATAATAAACTTCTAAACTTTTAAACCACTAAACCAAGCAGGGCTGCGCCCTGCTATGGCTGATGGCAATGGCAGATGGCTTTGTTTTCACCTTTCAGTTTCCTCTAAATCTCCTCTTCCTAAAAGTTATCAACAAAATGGGGGAGTTATCAACACTTGAAGTAATAATGTGGCCTTAAATGAGATCGCTTTATTGTAAAATCGTATATATTTGCCTCGTTAAACGATAACAAATATTCAGAACAATATGGGACTTGTCATTGCCATCGCCAATCAGAAAGGTGGAGTCGGAAAAACTACTACTTCTATCAATTTGGCAGCTTCGCTGGCAACACTCGGTAAGAAAGTGCTGCTGATCGATGCAGATCCACAGGCCAACTCATCGTCCGGTCTCGGTATCGACCTTAACACTGTGGATACCACCATCTACGACTGTTTGATCAACCGTGCCTCATCGGCTGAGGCGATCCTCCCCACATGCGTCACCGGTCTCGACATCATCTCGTCAAGCATCGACCTCGCGGGGGCTGAAGTGGAGCTGCTCAGCATGGAGAGTCGTGAACTCGTGCTCCGGAAACAGCTCCGCAGCATTCGCAATATTTATGACTACATCATTATCGACTGTTCGCCGTCACTCGGTATCATCACTGTCAACTGTCTGACCGCTGCAGACTCGGTCATCATCCCCGTGCAGGCAGAGTATTTCGCCCTCGAGGGAATCTCCAAGCTGCTCAATACGATCAAGATTATCAAGACCAAACTTAACCCTAAACTCCAGATCGAGGGCTTCCTGCTCACGATGTATGATGCCCGTCTCAGACTCGCTAATGAGATCTATGAGGAGGTGAAAAGACACTTCCAAAGGCTGGTCTTCGATACGGTCATCCAGCGCAATATCCGCCTCAGTGAGGCCCCCAGTCATGGTCTGCCGGCTCTGCTCTACTCTCCCGACAGTCGCGGAAGTATGAATTATCTGATGCTCGCCAAAGAGTTGCTCGCCAAGCATCACGACTCATGATCATGGGCTAAACCTCATGACCGATTTGGGTTAAAGTTATATAAACAGACGCGGAGCAGGCTGAAATATTTGGCTATATCCGCGTTTTGCGTTATCTTTGCTTCGCAAACGGATAAAAACTTGCACCAATTTCAATCAGACTCACCAACCAATGAAACAAAAAAATATAGGATTAGGACGCGGCTTAGATGCTTTGTTTACTAATGACAATGAAGCGGTCAATCCCGGAGGCGCATCCTCGATCTGTGAAGTGGAAACCGATGCCATCCTCCCCAATCCCGACCAGCCTCGTAGAGATTTTGACGAGTCCGCCCTGGATGAGCTGGCGGAATCTATCGGTCGTATCGGAATCATACAGCCCATTACACTCCGCGAACAGGAGGATGGGACCTATCTGATCATCGCCGGCGAAAGACGTTGGCGGGCAGCCAGAAAAGCGGGATTGCACACCATCCCGGCATACGTCAGAACGGCTGATGACCATGCTGTCATGGAGATGGCACTCATCGAAAACATACAGCGCGAGGACCTCAATGCGATAGAGATCGCTTTGGCGTATGCCAAACTGATGGAACAGGGCGAACTGACACAGGAGGAACTGGCAACCCGTGTGGGTAAGAACCGCGCTACGGTAGCCAACTTCATCCGCCTGCTTAAACTACCGGCAGAGATACAGCTCGCCGTCAAAAACAAGACGCTCAGCATGGGGCATGCCCGTGCCATGATCTCACTCGAAAACCCCGAACTCCAGGTGCGTCTCTATCATTGCATCCAGGAGAGAGATCTCTCGGTCAGACAGGTGGAGAAGTTGGTGAGAGATCTGCTCGAAGGAAAGATCGCAGACTTCGGCGAAAAGAGTTCTCCCGATAAGGCTAAGGGAAAGAGCGTCCATGAGATATTTGGTCAGATGGAGGACCACTTGTCACAGATTTTCAATGCCAAGGTCAAAATGACGTGTAACGACAAAGGGCGTGGACGGATCTCCATCGGATTTAAAAATGACACAGAGTTGTCTCACATCATCGAACTTCTCGATCGGTTGAAAATGGGTGAGGCATAAGTGCGGAAACGGGATGACGATCTGCTTTCCGATGGAGCAGACACACGTCCTCTTTCGCGATACCAATAAGACTTATCAGTGAGCAAACATATCGTCTTTATCATCACCATCGTGTGGACATTGGGATGGCTCCCGACACATCAGGCTTTTGCCCAATCGGCAGAGGCCGGGGGCGAGGTGCTATCGACGGTGCCGGAAGAAACGGCGCTTGGGAGAGACTCCTCGGATGTTAGCCCTGCAGTTGTGAAAACTCCTGCCGAGCAAGTGCCGACCCTGCAGAGTGATACCCTGCCGGGCGAGGATTTTTACTTTGTCAATGACAGTATGCCCCCCATTGTGGCTGACTATGACAGCATCGCTGCCGAGATAGAGGCATATAATGCTCAGAAATTTAATCCTGTGCCTGCTCGCGCAGTGTGGTATGCCGCACTCTTTCCCGGAGGAGGACAGATCTACAACCGAAAATATTGGAAACTTCCGATCATCTATGGCGGTTATCTGGGACTTATCTACGGTTATCAGTGGAATCAGAGATACTATAAGACTTACTCCAATGCCTATCGTGACCTCGTGTTGAACAGCCCCAATGCGAGTTATAAGGACTTCTTGCCGCCCAACTATGACGTCGAGGGACGCAGAGACTATCTGGAGCGTGTCTTTAAAAGAAAGAAAAACAGTTATCGCAATTATCGCGACTATTGCATTGTCGGTATGATCGGTATCTACCTCGTGGCTATGGTCGATGCTTATGTCGATGCCTCGCTCTATCACTTTGATGTCTCTCCCGAACTGGGTGCTGATAACCGTCCGACACTTATGATCGGATATACATATAACTTCTGAGACTGACGGTCGGAAACTCCATAAAGAATAACTGCTAATTTATCTACATTTACAACAACACTCCAAAATGAATAACAACCTTTCAAGACTCCTCATAACCCTGATTTGTTTATTGTTTATAAGCGCTTCTTATGCAGAACCGCGCATACGCCTATTTCGGCATAAGGTGCTGAAAAAGGAGAATGTAGAGCAACAGGAACAGCAGGACGAAACAGAGGCACAAGCAAGCGAGGAGTCTGAAGAAGGTGAGGAGATGCCACCCTTTGAGGAGGATGGGAGCAGCGTAGTGCAGGACTCTGCTACGCTGGCGCTCATCAGTACCATTCAGGACTCTGCCATCGTCATGCCGGAGAGTTTTGACATGCCTTTGGACTCGCTGATGAGTGACTGGATGCACCGTCACTTTGTCCACACAGATAGCAATTGTATCAGCCGGAAAGAGGTGGGAAATGTCCCGGACTCAGTCTATATAGCTCGTCTCAGAGCATTGCCTAATGTCATAGATATGCCGTTTAACCCCATCGTCAAGTCTTACCTGGATATATATGTACACAAACGGCGTTCGCTGGTCGAATACATGGTCGGTCTCAGTCATTTTTATTTCCCGATCTTTGAGGATGCGCTCAGCCGATATAACATGCCGATGGAGTTGAAATACCTCCCGATCATCGAGTCTGCTCTAAAGCCGGCAGCGACCAGTCGTACGGGTGCCGCAGGACTCTGGCAGTTTATGCCATCGACCGGTAAGTTGATGGGACTGGAGGTCAATTCGGTATTGGACGAACGTCGTGACGCAGAGAAATCGACGGATGCAGCTTGTCGCTATCTCCTCCAGTTATATGGATTTTATCAGGACTGGACGCTTGCCATCGCAGCCTATAATTGCGGTCCGGGTAATGTCAATAAGGCGATCAAGCGCTCGGGTGGAAAACGCAACTTCTGGCAGATCTATTTCTATCTGCCGCGAGAGACCCGCGGATATATCCCTGCATTTATTGCCGCCAACTACATTATGAACTATCATTGCGAGCATAATCTCTGTGCGGTGATGACCGATCTCCCTCCGGTGAGTGACACGGTCGTGGTGAGCAAGATGGTGCACTTCAGACAGATATCCAATGCGTTGGGTATCACTGTCGAACAGCTTCGTGCTCTCAATCCTCAATATGCATACGACATTGTCCCCGGCACTTATAAGCCCAGTCCGCTTAGACTACCCACGCAGCAACTTTATGAATATATCGAGCGCGAAGATAGTATCATAACCTATAAGGCAGACTCTCTGTTGCCCAAGTTGGGAAGCATCGAAAGTATCGCCGCTAAAGGTAAGTCTTATTATGATGCCAATGCCAAATTTCACATTGTGCGCTCCGGTGACACCCTGGGCAGGATAGCCAGACGATATGGTACGTCAGTCAGACGACTCAAGCAACTCAATGGTCTCAGGAGCGACCGCCTGCGCATCAGGCAGAAAATCAGAGTGAGGTAATCTGAAGAAGACCCTCTAACAATCAAATTTATCAACCTTATCGTTATTAAAGAAAAGAGACATGAAAACACCCACTACACAAAATACGTCTCCGACATTGCCTCTCACAGCTTCGGAAGGGGATGTCGCTACTCAGAAACCTCCCGGTGCGAACCGGATCACAGAGGAAGAGAACAGATATATCGAAACAGAATTTGAGGCACTGCTCAAGGACTATGCCAAGACCCGAAAGGGGGATAAGGCAGACTTGATCCGCAGGGTTTTTGACTTTGCTCGTAAGGCGCATGGAGATACCCGTCGGCTTTCGGGAAGTCCCTACATCTGTCACTCGCTGGCGGTGGCTCGTATCGTATGTTCGGAGATCGGCATGGGATCTCACTCCATCAGTGGCGCCCTGCTGCATGATGTGCTTAAAAATACTCAAACTACCCTCGAAGAGATTGAAGCTGAGTTTGGGTTGCGTATTGCCAATCTGGTGCGTGGACTGGATCAGATCTCCGGAGGGAAGTTGCGCTTTGTGACAGAGGGTACGGACGATGCCACGCATCCGGCGATCAAGAATCCGGAGGAGCAGGCAGAGAACTTTCGCAATCTCTTGCTTACGATCTCTGAAGATGTGCGTGTCATCATCGTAAAGATTGCTGATCGACTGCATAACATGCGAACTCTGGAGGCACTCACACAACTCAAACAATGCCGCATCGCCAGAGAAACGCTCTATCTTTATGCTCCGCTGGCCTATCGATTAGGACTGTACAACATCAAGACAGAACTGGAAGACCTCAGTCTCCGCTATGAACAGCCCGATGCCTATCATGAACTGAAACAGAAACTACAAGAGTCTGAGGAGGGTCGTCAGCGGATATTTACAACCTTTTCGGCTCCGATCATCTCTCTCCTGGACGAATTGGGACTCAAATACACATTCTCCTGCCGCATCAAATCCCTATACTCCATCTGGAGAAAGATGCAGACCAAGCAGATCCCCTTTGAGGAGGTCTATGACTTGTTTGCTGCCCGTATCGTTTTTCAACCCGAATCGAAAGAGACGGAGAAGACCGATTGTTGGCGTATATATACGGCAATCACTTCGGTCTATAAACTGCATCCCGACAGAATACGCGATTGGATCAGTCGGCCCAAATCCAACGGATATGAGGCACTGCATCTGACAGTCATGGGGCCTGATGGTAACTGGATAGAGATACAGATCAGGTCAGAGCGTATGAATGTCATCGCCGAAAAAGGTCTGGCAGCTCATTGGAAATATAAGCGAGGTAACCAGACTGCAGAGGAAGACAACGATTTGGATAAATGGGTGAAAAACATCAAGGAGATCCTTGATGACCCATCGCCCAATGCACACGAGTTTCTCGACACGATCAATCTCACCCTCCTCTCCTCCGAGATCTATCTTTTTACACCGGCAGGAGACTTAGTGGAGTTGCCCAAACATGCGACTGCCCTTGACTTCGCTTTCGCCCTGCACACCAAAATCGGACTCCGGGCGGAGGCGGCTCGAGTCAATCATCAGTTTGTGCCGCTCAATACACCCTTGTCCAACGGACAACAGGTTGAGATCATCACTGCTGACCATGAAACCGTTTCTGAAGAGTGGCGGTCATGGGCCACTACACAAAAGGCACGCAGCAGTATCCGTTCGGCGCTCAATCGTCGAATGCAAGTGGTCCGAGACAAGGGGGAGAGCCTCCTTAGAACCTATCTGGAGGAAAACGGATTTCAAATGGATAATCCCACCATCATGGCGCTGCTCAATTATTATAAGGTGCAGAAGCGTGATGACCTTTTTGTGAGATTCGGTAACGGCCAACTCCAGATCACAGATCAGATCAAGAAGATCGCCAAACCCCCGAAACCCAATGCACTGCTCGGGCTATTCAGGATCGGCAAAAGCAAGAAGACACAAACCCAATCTGCAGATCAAGGAGACGTGGCATCACACTCTGCCGCGGGTAAAATATCCTCAAAGGGAGCATTGGCTCTCGGATCGCTGGTCAGTTCGGTTATTCATTCCGGCAAGAAGAAAGATGATGCCGAAGCTGAGAAGAAAGAGTCTGCTGTTTCCAAGACTTCGACAATCCAACTGACCGGAATCGACGGACAAGGATTGCTCAACACGATCACAAAGGTGATGATAGAAACCATCACAGTTAATATTGTTAACATCCATCTGGAGTGCAGTGACGGACTCTTTAAGGGATACCTCACCATCAATACTTCGGACAAGCAGGAGATCCGGAAACTATGTGAGGCGCTCAAAAAGATTCACGAAATAGAGAAGGCAGTCTGTATTAACTAAGATTTCGTAAGGTTTTGATCAATTGTGATCTTTATAACAGATCCATCTACCCTATATTATAATTATGCTTATCGCACAACAAAAACGAAAAGAAAACATCGCCGAATATCTGCTCTATATGTGGCAGATAGAGGACTTATTACGTGCCTGTCAACTTGATAATCAACGCATCGAACAGCTTCTCGTCAATCGCTTTGCCACTCCCGAACGCTCTCAAGAGGAACTGAAAGAGATCAGAGAGTGGTATAATAATCTGGCAGACATGATGAGAATCGAAGGTAAACGGGAATCGGGACACCTGCAGATAAATCAGAACGTAATGATTGACCTGACTGACCTGCATTTGAGACTCTTGAAACATGGTCAGGATGCCATATATACCTCTGCATTTTATGCGACACTCCCTTTTATCGTCGAATTGAGAAGTAAGGAGGGGGAGAACAAAAGTGGAGAATTGGAAAGCTGTTTCAATGCTCTCTATGGCATCTTGTTACTCCGCCTTCAGGGGAAACAGATCTCCGAAGAGACAGAAGTTGCCCTCAAGCAGATCAGTAAATTTATCGCCTTATTGGCTCAAAAATATATTCTCTGGAAGAGTGGAGAACTCACTTTTGACGATGAGGATCCGCTTCCGTCTGTCAGATGACATCCTGATGTCGGACTGTTTCATATAAAAAATGAGAGAGGAATGGTGCTTTATTGAGGAAGAATTATTACCTTTGCACCTCCATTTTAAACAGTTATGTCACAATTAGTCGAAGAAATAAACAAACGGCGCACGTTCGCCATCATCAGTCACCCTGACGCCGGTAAGACCACCTTGACCGAAAAACTCCTTCTCTTTGGTGGAGCTATACATGTGGCAGGAGCAGTCAAGTCTAATAAAATTCGTAAGACAGCCACATCCGACTGGATGGAAATCGAGAAACAGCGTGGTATCTCGGTTGCTACCTCGGTTATGGCTTTTGATTATGAGGGATATAAGATCAATATCCTCGATACGCCCGGACACCAGGATTTCGCTGAAGATACTTACCGAACACTCTCGGCAGTGGATAGTGTTATCATCGTGATAGACTGTGCCAAAGGTGTTGAGACACAGACCCGTAAGTTGATGGAGGTATGCCGCATGCGTAAGACTCCGGTCATCGTATTTATCAATAAGATGGACCGAGAGGGAAAAGACCCCTTTGACTTGATGGACGAAGTGGAGAAGGAGTTGAAAATCACTTGTCGCCCACTCTCGTGGCCCATCAACATCGGTGAGAGATTTAAGGGTGTCTATAACCTTTTTGAGAGTAGTCTTAATCTCTATACACCGAGCAAGCAGACCATCTCAGAGAGTGTTGCCATAGAGAGTTTGGAAGATCCGTTGCTGGAGGAACGCATTGGCGCAGATGATGCGCAGCAGTTGCGTGAAGATGTAGATTTGCTCTCCGGGGTTTATCCCGATTTTGATACCGAGCCATATCTGCGCGGCGAATTGGCCCCCGTATTTTTCGGTTCGGCGCTTAATAACTTTGGAGTTCGTGAGCTCCTCGATTGTTTCTGCCGCATCGCTCCCTCTCCACGTCCGACTACAGCCGTAGAACGTGTGATCAAACCGGAGGAGGAGACTTTCTCAGGATTCATCTTTAAGATTCATGCCAATATGGATCCCAACCATCGTTCATGTATTGCCTTTGTCAAGGTTTGTTCGGGTAAGTTTGAGCGCAACGTCTATTACAAGCACGTAAGACACAATCAGAAGATTCGTTTCTCAGCCCCGACTTGCTTCATGGCTCAGAAGAAAGAGGTGGTCGATGATGCCTGGCCGGGAGACATCGTGGGTCTTCCTGATAATGGAGGTACATTTAAGATCGGAGATACATTGACTGCCGGAGAGGAACTGCACTTTAAGGGAATCCCCTCTTTCTCCCCGGAAATGTTTAAGTATATCGAAAATGCAGATCCGATGAAAGCCAAACAGTTGGCTCGTGGTATTGATCAGCTGATGGACGAGGGTGTAGCTCAGGTCTTCACCAATCAGTTTAACGGACGCAAGATCATCGGTACTGTCGGGCAACTTCAGTTTGAAGTGATCCAATATCGTCTCGAGCATGAATATAATGCCAAGTGTCGTTGGGAGCCGATTAAACTCTATAAGGCATGCTGGTTTGTTAGTGATGATGCAGCCCAACTCGCAGACTTCAAGCGCAGAAAGATGCAGTATATTGCATTGGATAAGGATGGTCGTGATGTCTTTTTGGCAGACTCTGCTTATGTGCTTCAGATGGCACAGCAGGACTTTCCGCACATCTCTTTCCACTTCACCAGCGAATTTTAGTTTTGTCTCTAATTCGCTTTCCATCCATTATGTATAGAGCATAATAAGAATTCATGTCGGAAAGGAATCCTGTCCCCCGATAAGAGAATGATAAGCCCTTTCGGTCATTAGACCGCTAAGTTACTTTTATAAAATTTATATTGGTGTCCGGGTTGGCAGCGATGTATAAATGAGTGTTCGACAACGATACGACGGTTGTCGAACACTTTTTTAATTACAAGGTGTTTATACCCGTAACGAGACATATACTCCCGTAAGAATCGCACAAGTGTGTAAAATAGATAGGAGCGCTTATTAAAAGTATTAGGAGGGGCAAACAGACCGATAAAAAAGACAAAAAAATGTACACAATACGCAGGACAATTATCCTCAATATTGGGGATAATCCTCCTCAATCTTATGTATAATCCGCCACAATATTGTATTTATTAAATTAGAGTTCTTCATGCTTATTTTAGGCACTCTTATTATCTTTATAAAAGCATGGAAATTATTTATTATCTTGGAGTCCGCTAAAAAGGAAGGAAAGGAAGTATGAAAAGGGGCTAATTTTGAAAAATGTGTCCACAATGCCTATTTATCAGCACTGCGGACACATACTTTATCGATTTTAATTTTTTAGCGGACACCAATAATAATTTAATCATCCATTGGGGTTAAAACAGCAAGGCGATGTGTCAAAAGAGACACACCGCCTTGCTGTTTTTTATAGATGCTCTAAAATTTCTTCATCCGTCAGATAGCCGGCCTCATCAGAAGCCCTGGATCTCTTTCTTCTCCGGAGGATAATCGCTCGAATAATGTAGTCCTCTGCTCTCTTTGCGCTCCATGGCTTGCCGCATGATGAGATAACCGACATTGATCATATTGCGCAACTCGCAGATCTCCTTATTGACCTTAGAGCGCATAAATAGTTTCTCAGTCTCTTCATATAAAATGTCCAGACGAGTCCAGGCACGCTTCAGACGGAGATTGGAACGGACGATGCCGACATAGGTACTCATGATCTGATTGACTTCCAGCTTGCTCTGACTGATCAGCACCAACTCCTCGTGTGGAGTCGTTCCGTCATCGTTCCATCGGGGCACATCTGTACGGAACTCCAGGCTGTCCAGACGCTCCATGCTGTGACGAGCTGCGACATCTGCATAGACGATCGCTTCGGTCAGAGAGTTGGATGCTAAACGATTACCTCCATGTAGTCCGGTGCAAGAGCACTCGCCGGCAGCATAAAGACGATCGATGCTGGACTGACCATTAAGATCCACCAAGATCCCGCCACACAGATAATGATGACAAGGCACGACAGGAATGTAATCACGCGTGATATCGATGCCATAAGTCATGCACTTGGCATAGATGTTGGGGAAGTGTCGTTTGGTCTCTTCTGCGTCTTTATGAGTGACATCCAGATAGACATGTTCCTCTCCGCGCACCTTCATCTCGTTGTCGATGGCACGTGCCACGATGTCGCGTGGTGCAAGAGAGAGACGAGGATCGTATTTGTGCATAAACTCCTTGCCGTCAATCGTGCGCAAGACACCTCCATAGCCTCGGATTGCCTCTGTGATGAGAAAATTGGGATGATCTCCCGGATGATATAATGCTGTCGGGTGGAACTGTACAAACTCCATATCCTTGACAGTCCCTTTGGCGCGATAAACCATCGCTATGCCATCTCCGGTAGCAATCGGCGGGTTGGTTGTTGTCGAATAAACCGCTCCACAACCTCCGGTTGCCATCATCGTAATCTTGGCGAGATAAGTGTCAATCTTACCGGTCTCTTCGTCCAAAATATACGCTCCATAACATTCTATGTCCGGAGTGCGTCGAGTCACTTCGATGCCCAAATGGTGTTGAGTCAGAATCTCGATAGCAAAGTGATGATCCAGGACATCAATGTTGGGATGAGCCTGGACGGCACGTATCAAAGATGTTTGAATTTCAGCTCCGGTGTTGTCTGCATGGTGGAGGATACGAAATTCGGAGTGACCGCCTTCCCGATGCAGGTCAAACTCGCCCTCTTCGGTTTTATCAAATTGTACTCCCCACTCGACCAGTTGCCTGATCTGTTCGGGTGCATTGCGCACCACCAGATCCACTGCTTTCGGGTCACTCAGCCAGTCACCGGCAACCATCGTGTCGTGAATGTGTTTTTCAAAATCGTCAAGTCGCAGATTAGTGACCGAGGATATTCCTCCTTGAGCATAAAAAGTGTTGGCTTCCTCCAGTTCGGTCTTGCAAACCAAGGCGACAGATCCGCGATGAGCTACCTTGAGGGCAAAACTCATACCGGCTATGCCGGATCCAATCACTAAAAAATCATATTTCTTTTGCATATTGTGCAATGTCATGATAAAACTACTGCAAAGGTGCAAAAAAATGCGATAGGTTATCACTGCAAACGATGTTTTTATACAAAAAAACTCTCTTTTGTCTTTATTTTGATCACTTTCAGATGGAAAAACAGCATTAAATAGCCATTCAATCAATATTTTCAGTATCTTTGCCGATAAATAAATCAACTAACAAAGTTATGAAGAAGGCTTTAAAAAACTTATTATTCATTATTTTTGCCATAACATTGCTCACCGCTTGTCATTCACGCGAAAATATTGTGTATATACAAGGTGCATCTGAATTAGGGGCACAAACACCGACAGCGGAATATAGTGCGCGGATCAAAAAGGATGATCAATTGAATATCATCGTAAACTGCGAGAATCCGGAAGTGGCAGCGCCATTTAATATGCAACTCAATCAAAGAGCCTTCGCCGGCAATAGTACCATCTCCAGCTATGGTACCGGTACACCTCAGGTGTTTTGGGTGGATGCCAATGGAGAGATCAACTATCCGGTTTTGGGCAAACTGAAAGTGGAGGGTAAAACCCGAAACGAGGTGGCAGCTGAGATTACAGAGTTTTTGGTTTCCAATGGATTGGTTAAGGATCCGATTGTCAATGTGACATTTAATAATTACAAGATCTCTGTTTTGGGCGAAGTGCTTCGTCCCGGACAATTTAATATCACTAACGACCGCGTTACTGTCTTTGATGCCATCGCTCTTGCCGGAGATATGACCATCTACGGAGAGCGAGACAAAGTGCGTCTCATTCGTGAGGAGAATGGTAAGGTGAACACTTATGACCTTGACTTGCGTGATCCTAAATTTTTGAGCAGTCCTTACTACTATCTGCATCAGAATGACGTGCTCTATGTGGAGCCGAATAAGACTAAAGCGACCAACCGTGAAGTTTCTTCTCTTTACTCATTTGGTATCTCTTTAGCATCATTGGCCCTCACTATCGCGACATTCATCCGTTCGTTCAATTGATTTTAGAAACTTAAGATTCAGTTATGTCTTTACAATGTGGTATTGTCGGGCTTCCCAATGTAGGAAAGTCCACTCTTTTCAATTGCCTTTCAAGTGCTAAAGCTCAAGCAGCCAATTTCCCCTTTTGTACCATTGAGCCTAACGTCGGAGTCATAACCGTCCCGGACGAACGCCTCAATAAGTTGGCGGAGATCGTACATCCCGGTCGCATCGTGCCTGCCACAGTCGAGATCGTAGATATCGCCGGACTCGTCAAAGGTGCTTCTAAGGGAGAAGGTTTGGGCAATAAGTTCCTTGCCAATATCCGAGAGACGGATGCCATCATCCATGTGTTGAGGTGTTTTGACGACGAAAATGTAACTCATGTGGATGGCACCGTGGACCCGGTCAGAGACAAAGGGATCATTGATACTGAGTTGCAACTCAAAGACCTTGAGACCATCGAAACCCGTCTGCCTAAAGTGGCTAAAATGGCTGCTGCAGGAGGAGACAAAGATGCTAAGGTGCAGCACAGTGTTATGCTTGCCATCAAGGCAGCATTGGAGCAAGGTCAGTCTGCTCGTACCGTTCAGTTTGAGACTCCCGAAGAGCAGCAAGCTGTCAAAGAGTTGTTCCTCCTCACTTCCAAACCGATTCTTTATGTTTGTAACGTAGATGAGGCGAGTGCTAAAGATGGTAATGCTTATGTAGATGCCGTCAAGGCGGCTGTAGCCAACGAGAATGCCGAAGTTCTTGTCCTTGCTGTTAAGATAGAGTCTGAAATCGCCGAGTTGGAAACCTACGATGAGCGAATGATGTTCCTCAATGAGTTGGGCTTGGAGGAGAGTGGTGTAACGCGTCTGATCCAGTCTGCTTACAAGTTGCTCGATCTGCAAACCTATATCACTGCAGGTCCGATGGAAGTCAAGGCTTGGACATTCCGTCGAGGAATGAAAGCTCCGCAGTGTGCCGGCATTATCCATACTGATTTTGAGAAAGGATTTATCCGTGCAGAGGTGATCAAGTATGACGACTATCTTCTTTACGGATCTGAAGCGGCTGTCAAGGAGGCAGGAAAATTGGGCGTAGAGGGTAAGGAGTATGTTGTCCAGGATGGAGACATTATGCACTTCCGTTTTAATGTGTGATTTTTTGTAGCGTTATATAATAATAAATTAGGGCTGACACTTTTCATGAGGAGTCAGCCCTTTTTATTCTGATATATGACTTTCGTTATGTTACCATACATCATAAACAGTTTCATTTTTTGTCATGAGAGTGCCACATTCGGGACATTTGAAGTTATAATGAATGATCATTCATAAATAGTTGAATGGTAAAAAAGTTAAAGGACTACACCCTGCTATGACTAAAGTCTATGGTTGGGGCGCAGCCCTCTGTAGGGTTGAAACTTCTAAATCGCCCCTTATCGCAGCGGTTTGATGACGCGGCATGGATTGCCGGCAGCGATGACACCGGCGGGGATGTCGTGGGTGACGACGGAACCTGCCCCGATGACACTGTCTGCCCCGATAGTTACACCCTTGAGGATGATACATCGAGTCCCTACGAGAACGTTACGTCCGATATGAACGGGTGCAGTCTTGCCGATTTCAGTGTGTCGTAGCTCCGGATCGATGGCATGCCAGTCGCTGTCTGTAATCAGTGTGCCTGCCCCGATGAGAGCTTTGTCATCGATAGTAATCGACTCATGTGCCGTTATGGTTACTCCGGACATCCCGACTTGGTTTCCGATGATCACTTTACTATCGGGAGACATCGTGACGATGCGTGAGCGAGTAGGGATCCCAATGTGATTAGAACGGAAAGATGAGAGTATGGAGCATTGGTCACCGAGCTTAATTTTAGAGTGTGGCGCTTTTTCAAAGTATGGAATGCCCCGACACAATAATCCTCGTCCTATGGATACTCCTAGAGACCAGGCTTTAAGTCGCGTGAATGAGGTGCTCCAGGAGGTGTGTATGGATATGACGAGACGACGGAGATGAAAGGCTATAACTCCTTTAGGATCGTCCGTAAAGCGTGAACTTCTGCTCATGATGATATGGAGTGATAGATGTTTGACAATTGTTGTGCAATCTCTTTCCGGTCGTGTCTCTTAAGGGCTGTTTTTCGTCCTTGCTGAGAGATTCGTATGGCGAGATCGTCATCTGCAAATATTTGCTTGATCTTTTCTGCCAGCATCTCGACCTCTTCAAATCTGTATAGGAATCCGGTTTCTCCGTTGCAGATCAGGTCGGGTAGCCCTCCAACGTAGCTGGCGATGGTTGGTGTCCCGATGATCTGGGCTTCGCACAGAGAGTTACTGCTATTTTCGATCGATGAGGGGCAAACGAAAAGATGGGCTTGACGATATTGATCTGCCATCTCCTCTGCTGTAAGTCTGCCGAGGAAATGCAGATGATCGGCAAGCTGATGTTTCCGGATTAGATTATGTATAAGATTGCCAAAGGTAGATCGCTGATACCATGTGCCGTTTGCAGGATTGTCTCCGACGATATAGACCTGTGTTTCCGGGTAGTGTCGCAGGACAAAGGGAAGTGCTTCCAGTAGTTTGTGTAAGCCTTTAAGCGGATAATGAGATTGGCTTAAAAAGATGGAGTGCCGACGACAGGAAGAGAGTGTCCATTCTGTTTCATAGAATGGTTTTCGGAGCACTTCCTGACAGATGAAATAACGGACTTTGGGGTTGAACGTTAAAACATGACTTCTATCCCATGAAGTTCTGCCTGCCACACATTCTATTTGGCTGAGTAAAGCCATTTCGCTGACCCCTCGTTCGGCATAGCGGCGCTGGCCATCTGTGAGTGTTCGATGGAAACGCCAGTCATTGAGGGAGAAATGTTTGCGTCTCTCCTGATCGGAGATTCCTGCCATATAATAGCGGGCGCAGATACTCACCAATCCTTGTATGGAGACAACCGTGTGGGCGGAACCGCAAGCTTCTACCCAAGCTAAGTCGTGATAGTATTCAGATCCGTGTATATGTATAACATCCGGGCGAACTTCAGCATTCACACTTTTAAACCACTCTTTGAGTTTCTCTCCTTGCATCGTGGCAGGGAAAAGATAATGGCGGTTATGGTTCCCTTCTATACATTGTGTCGTCTCTCCGTCATAGGGAGAAACGATGTCGAGATGAAAATCTTTGGGAAAGTATTCTTGCATCGCATTATAATATCCGATCAGCCATCCTCCGACGACCGGATCGGGTTTGCCTAACTTTTGGCAGGCCTCAGGAAACATGACGTTAACTATCCAAAGTATCTTCATGACGTGGGGTATTAAGTGAAATGGTTGTTGGTTGAGGGATTGAAGGGCTTCGCTTGCGATGGCTGATGGCGATGGCTATGACCGGCGTACAGCCCAATTGTTTTTAGCTTTTGCCTTTCTTCCATTGGGGCAGACTGTATATAGGAGTATAGATCAGTTGCTGTATCTCTTCGTCATTTTTCTGTCTTAAATTTTTGTCGAAACAGAGAGCAATGGCCATCCAAAGCATAAAGGTTTTGATGTTGAATGCCGGGAGTCCGAAGGGAATCATATCTATCAATTGTACGGCAAGCAGCCAGGCACATGCTTTGAGCAACTGGTTGCGGGCGCGGAATCCTTGTACCATCGCATAGATCAGTACGATGAGATAGATGACCATATAGATTACACCTCCTTTGAGGATCATCTGAAGATAGCCACACTCAATATTGGGACGTTCTCCCTCACCGAAACTATTGTCATTATCTCCGACTGAGCCATAGCAATGGTAGGTTCCTGCCATACTTCTACCATAGAGGACTTCGATAGGCTCTTCGGCAAAATCAAGAGCAAAATTAGCCAAGACAATGTCGCGAGTGTTTTCAGTAGCACGTTCGGCGATGGTACTGAACATCCCTTTCTGATTCTGTAAGAAGATAAATGCTCCGATGATGAAAACTACCAATGCAGTAAGTATGATCCAAAGCCGAGTGGCCATAGATTTGATTTTGGATCCGAAAAGATATTGGAACCCACAGATCATCATGTAGAGGGCAATGGTCACCATCAAGTTGCGGCGAGCGGTGATGGTGGAGGTCAAAAGCCCTAATGTGAGGCACACGATACTCCATATGATCGTTCGCTTATTATGATACTTTCCGCAAAGGAGTACCATGGAGGCCCCTAATATGAGTGTTTCGAAGAGGAACTGAATGTTGCCGTTGTTGGTGTATCTTAGGATAGGGATAAATACCAGCACAACACCAAGATACATAAATCCGTTATTGGCAATATAGAAACTTCGTATCAGTGGGACAGAGGGGATCAAGAGAAGCAATGTCGCTATATAAGGGACAAACAGGTAGGGGTTGATGTAGCTCTGCCATGCCAAAGTGTATATGCCGGACCGGAGAAACATCGAGAGTGTGACGGCAAGCAAGAGGTAAATCAGGATCTTGCCGCTCCGTGTGTGATTATTATTATTCCAGCGGATGCTGAACAAAAGCAAAAGACAAGAGATCGGAACGATGCGATTAGTCAGACCACCGGCAATGTCTCCCAGTCGATATACCCATTCGGCAATAAGTATGAGCAGCGTATAGGCTGCTATGCCCCACCACATCCATGTGAGCAGGCGTGTCTGGCGATCTTTTGTAATTACATAGTCCATATGCCTTTCTTTTTACGGTGTATAACCATGTAATACTGGAGTGGTGCGAGTATCAGACCGTTGTAGTTGGCAATGATAGAGGCGATCAATATCGCGTGCATCCCGACTCCATAAACCTTTGAAAGAAGTAATACCATCGCAATGAATATGATGGGAGAGATGAGGCTGCTCACATATTGTATGCGGAGGGCACCGATGCCGTTGACAAAGAAGCAGAAAACAGCTCCGAAGATGATAACCATGAAGTAGCACATCATCCAAAAAGACAGGGTGAAATCTATATGTACACGATCTCCGATCCAAAGATCATAAACGTAGGGAGACAAGAGGAGCATCAGGATGCCTCCTGCCAATGCCCCAAAAGCGATATACATATATTTGCGGATCGAACGCCGGATCCATGCAATGTCATTTTGAGTATAAGCATCTGTGACAGCCGACCAGAAGGGTTGCAGCAAGAGGAAGAAGCACATATAAAGGATGTTGAAGTAACGATATGCGATGTTGTAGTCGGTTACTTCCTCGATGCTGTAGAGACGGGCTATCAGGAAATTGGCGGCATGAAACTGAATGATCGTGGCTATCTGTATGATAAAGAATTTCACCCCTAAGGACATCAATAGTCGGGTGTCAGAGAGATGTACGTCTTGCAGAGCAGGGCAGATGTTGCGATAACGATGTGTGTAGTGATAGATACTTGCCACTACCCATACCAAAAGAGGAGGAATACATTGTGCCAGAGCCAAGGTGGTCAGCGAGCCTTCCAGGTCGTTGCGTATCAAGAAGATTACAGCCAACACAGAAAACTGACCGATAAATTCGATAAAAGAACTATAGGAATTGCGTTGGTCTGCCATCAGGACATAACTCAAAGTGCGTAGCACGAAAGAGATGCAAAAATAGAGTATGACGATGGTTAAAGCCCACTTAAGGTCTTCTTCATAATGGAGGTCGATGTCAAGCAAAGGAGATATGTCGAAACACCAGACCAACGGTATCGTGAGCAGAGCCACTCCGGAGAATATCAATGTCAGCATGTAGTATGTGGTGCTGACAAAAGATTTGCCTTGAGCGATGTCTCCTCGGGCAAGTGCTTCGACGAGTTTGTTGCGGAGTCCGTTGCTGAAACCGATGTCAAAGAAAGACATCCATGCCACGATCGAACTGATGGTGAGCCAGATGGCATATTGTGTTGGATTGACAAAATCTATGGTGGCAGGCACAAGGACCAATGTACAGCAAATGCTGCCTGCCTTGATCAGTAAGGCATACAGCATATTGCGTTTGAGGAGTACAGAGCGTGCAGAGCCGCCGGTGAAGCGACTGATCAGCCACGTTAGAAGTTTATTCATTAATTATGGTGATGAGATTTTGGACATAACCCATCGCAATGAGGCTCTCGATGTAGGGAAGATTCTTTTTGAGTGTCACGTCGCGCTTCGTCATAACCAATTGGAGATCCGAATATTTGAGCATCGGGATAGCATCGGGGTAGAAGACAAATGGTGCGGTCTCTATCACTATGATGTCTTCCGTCTGCTTGAGTTGCTCGATTGTATTACGGAATTGTTTACTTTCAAGCATATCGGGAGTAAAGTCCGGTGTCATAACAGTGACGCGATCAGATGTGGGCAGAGGTTCTCGTTCAGCATCCGGATGCAGGTTGGCATTGATCAGAGCTACCTTATGTCCTGTTGCCGCGATGGATTCGGCGATTGCCATGGCTGTACCGGTTCGTTGCTCATCGTTTTGCATAGAGAAGCAGGTGATGATCTTGCCGTTGCATCTCTCGAGGTGATCGAGTATATCTGAGCGGAGGCGTCGCATATCTTCCTCTGTGCCGGTCATGCAGTGGATCTCGCGGATGCCTTCGATAGATTTGAGTTCTTCCGGATCATGGATGGTCTTGCGCATCATGCTTGTGAATTTCAGCCAAACGATGGGGAGGAACAAGGCAAATACGAATGCTATGGCCAAAATCAGTTTGGGCTTTGGTGCTACAGGAAGAGCATAGACATATGCCTTGTCCACGAGCTGTGCTTTAGGTGCATCGGCGATAAGGTTGACCATGTTCTGCTCTTGTTGAGCTAAAAGCATAACAAATACCTGTTGCTTGATCTCCTGCTGCCGTTTAAGGTCAATGAACTCTCGCTCCTGGCGAGGCATGCTTTTGACTTTGCTTTCGAAAGTTGAAATCTGATCATTGATTTGACGACGGGTGAAGTCAATGCCGTGTTTTACGCTCTCAATGGTGCTTACCACTCCTTGTCGTGCCACATCGATCTGAAGTTTGAGGGCATTGAGAGAGGGATTGTTCCCTTTGGTGGTCAGGATGAGGTGTTTGTATTCTTGAATTAGTGTATTGTATTCGGAGAGAGCAGAAGTGGCACCTGCTGCTTCAACACCTAAATTGAGCGGAATCGGTTCGTAGTTGTTGGCCGGATTTTTGACGTAATCTTCCAACTGCGATATGATTTCATATTGAGTCTCGACAGCCACTTGTTGCTCGCGCAGCGAACTCGCTTGCTTGATTGTTACCTCCATCTCTGCATCGAGGTCACTCAGTTTGTTGTTTTGCTTGTAGTTTTCGATGGCATATTCGAGATCGGTAAGTTCTTTACTTACGCTGTCGATGCGGCGTTGCAGATAATTCATTGTGAACTCCGTCTGATAGTTTTTAGCCTGCAAACTATATGTTTCATACTTCTTGACTATCGTGTTGAGGAGCGCTTTTGTCTTTGTGGGATTGATGTCTTTGAGAGAGATACTTATGACATTGGCTTTTTTGTCGATCAGGTCGTATTCGAGATCTTCGAGCAAAGACTGAGCTGTGGCAGAATAGCTGCCATACATGATCTTCATACGCATAGTTTCACCCGGCTCATAAAATTCGGTTGTGCGTAGGGTGAAGCTACCCCAATCAGTATCGAAATGAGCGGGTAGATCGGCTTCTATATCTACAAATGTTTTACGTTTGGCTGTTTTACCATAGATTTCGGCACGCTTACCATCTGCACTAACTTTAATCTTGAATGTCAGACCCATGTTGAGCGTGTCTCCCATGATTGGGCTGTCACTGATCAACTCCAGCGGGCTGTCTTGAAAATAGACTTTGCGTTTGAGTTTCGGGCGGTTGGTGTACATTACGTTGAGCCCTAATTCTTTGACCGCTTCATAGAGTACCGTGTGGGACTTCATGATCACGATTTCGTTGTCCACGACGCTACCGCCGATCCCCAGCAGATCTCCAAATCCGGCACTTTTTGCCATCATGCCGGCCATGCTTGACGAGGCTCCGGCGGTGTCAGAAATGGCCACAGAGGTTGTAACATTCCACTGCTTGTTCTTGATCAGCAGATACATGCCGGCAAGGGCAAAACATCCGATAAAGGAGAGAACAAATAGTTTCCAGTGTTTCAACGAGAGACGGAGAAGTCTGACGATTTCGTTTTCTTTGATGTATAGCATAGTTGTGTATTATTTCTTGTAGATGTCTTTAGAAATGATGGAGCGTGTACATTTCGCCATATTTAACCAAGTCCTAGTATTATGAGAGTTACTTGGTTAAGGCAATGACTAGTGAGACAATGACCGAAGTAACACTCACGATCGTAGAGATTACAGAGATAGAGTACTGGCTTGCCTGGCTGTAAGTGCTGTTGCGAGATTTTGCCTCATTGGGTTCTACGTAGATGACATCGTGCTGTTTCAGATAGAAATAGGGAGAGTTGAAGATGTTGGAGTCTGTCAGGTCAAGACGTATAGTCTTGCGAGTCCCGTCTTCTTCTCGGATCAGGAGGATGTTGTCTCTCCGCCCATGTATCGTGAGATCTCCGGCGTGACCTATGGCATCAATGATGCTGTATTTGTTGTCTGAGAAATAGATGTTTCCGGGACGATTTACTTCTCCGAGGACTGCTACGCGAGCGCCTGCGAGATAGACCGTAACGATGGGGTTATCAACATATTTGGAGATTTCTGTTTCCAGCGTCTTCGCTACTTCTGTTTGGGTCTTTCCTGCAGCTTGAATCTTGCCGAGCACTGGGAAATTGATCTCTCCTTTAGGGTCTATGCGGTAAGTCTGGACTGAAGGTGTGGTACTCAGATCTTTTTGGGTAGTACCCTTAAAGGTGACGAGCGGTAAGTTAAAAGGAGCCACAGAAGTAGGATTAAGTGCCGAAACGGTGATGTAAAGTTCATCATCCGGTTCTAATAAAAGTTCACGAGAAGTAAGGTCGGAAATCTTTTGCGGTTCGGTCACCCCTTGTAAATCCTCAAAATAGACCACCTCTTTGGGCGTTGAGCAAGAGATAATCAAGGTAGTCGCACATATAAAAAGTAGGAGTTTTTGTGTAATAGTATTCATGATGTAAAGTTAATGCTTCAAATTATCGGATAACTAACTCGCTTTAATTTAATATAAAACGCATTTTTATTTGTATTATTGTATATAGTATAGCTTTTCTGCCACATGTGTTTCCCGATACACCGGTCTTGTGGCAGCTCTTTACACTCCTATCGGTCATTAGATCGATTTGGGTTTAACGACGCGAAAATAGGAAAATAATGTGATATGGGCAAGCAAATCAATGTTTTTTCCTAAATTGGGGAGTATTATACAATTATGATTTCGTTTCACAAGACTTCGCTATCGAGTGAAGTGGAAGATGGGGCGGTACGGCGATATTCATAGTGGAAACCTCTTCGTTTAGGAGGGGTTTTTGCTCAAAAGCGGCAAACCTGTGCATAGAAAGGGTAAAAAATAGAAAGAACTGCTTGCTAATATGTGAAATATTACTACTTTTGCACGAAACAAAAGAGAATGTGCAATGAATAATACGCGTTCAGAACTGATAGAAGTTGCCCGTCAGTTATTTGCCCGAAAGGGTTTTGACGGCACGACAATGAATGAAATTGCGGCAATGTCAACCAAGGGCCGCCGCACGCTTTATACCTATTTCAAAAGCAAGTCCGACATCTATATGGCAGTCATCGAAACCGAGACGAGGCGTATTATTGAGCGGATCGAGGAGATTCTGCCGATGTCTATGCCTGCCGATGAGAAACTGAAACTTTATATTCTCCGTCGTTTGGATCAGGTGAAAGAGACTGTAGTGCGTAATGGATCATTGAAAGCAGATTTCTTTAGAGATGTATTAAAGCTGGAGCATGCTCGTCGTCGTCTGGATGTGCGTGAACTCTCCATCTTGAGATCTATATTGCAGCAAGGCATCGAGGAGGGGACTTTCCAGATCGAAAGTGCCAGTGTCGTGGCTGTTACGATCCATTATGCGTTGCGAGGACTCGACTTGCCCAATATACGTGGTCAATTTGCAGACTTGGGCGTCCCGACCATCAAGATTCGGGAAACGATATTCACCATGATTTTCAAAGGACTCTTGCGCCGACATTAAGCGTGGACTCGGATGCTCTTTCTTTGAGGGAGGAATGATTCTTCTCAACAGGTAAGATTCGACAAATGTTATTATAAAAAATTATCCATATAACCACTTTAAACATAAATCAGACAATGAAACTTTTAGAAGGAAAAGTAGCGCTTGTGACCGGTGCTGCACGTGGCATTGGTAAAGCCATTGCCCTTAAATTTGCTGCCGAAGGTGCTAATGTCGCTTTCACAGACCTCGTGATCGATGAGAATGGTAAAGCCACTGAGGCAGAGATCGCTGCTTTAGGTGTTCAGGTCAAGGGATATGCTTCCAATGCAGCATCTTTTGAAGACACAGAGCGTGTCGTAGCCGAGGTGCACAAGGACTTTGGCCGTATCGATATTTTGGTCAATAATGCCGGTATCACAAAAGATGGCTTGATGCTCCGTATGTCAGAAGCACAGTGGGATGCAGTGATCAATGTCAATCTGAAGTCTGCATTCAACTATATCCATGCCCTCACCCCGATCATGATGCGCCAGCGCGGTGGTTCTATCATCAATATGGCCAGTGTCGTAGGTGTGCATGGCAATGCCGGTCAGGCTAACTATGCTGCTTCCAAGGCAGGTATGATCGCTTTGGCAAAGTCTGTTGCTCAGGAGATGGGTCCTAAGGGTATCCGTGCCAATGCTGTTGCTCCCGGTTTTATCATTACAGCCATGACCGGACAACTCCCGGAAGAGGTGCGTAATGAATGGATGAAGAAGATCCCTGCTCGTCGTGGCGGTACTCCGGAGGATGTGGCAGATGTCTGCACATTCCTGGCATCAGATATGTCTTCTTATGTGACCGGTCAGGTGATTCAGGTGGATGGTGGTATGAACATGTAATCTGACTCATGCAAATCATCTACGAAGACAATCATCTCATCGCCGTTTCCAAGACTTGCCACGAGATCGTGCAAGGCGACAGGACCGGCGATGAGCCTTTATCTGAGACACTAAAGCGCTACATCAAGGAGCGTGATCACAAGCCCGGCAATGTCTTTATGGGTGTTACCCATCGTCTGGATCGACCGACGACGGGTGTTGTCATTTTTGCCAAGACGAGCAAGGCTTTATCACGGATGAATGCGATGTTTGCCACAGGAGATGTCCACAAGACTTATTGGTGCATTGTCCCCAATGTGTGGCAACAAGAGAAGATGATTGTCAAAGCGAAGAGACCAGGAGTGACGATTCCGCCGGAGGAGGGAGAATTGCTTCACTGGTTGGTAAGGCGAGAAAAGCAGAATCGCTCTTTTGCCTATGATCGTCTTGTCCCTGAGTCTAAAGAGGCAAAACTACGTTATCGGGTATTGGCACGAGGTGAGCGTTACGCGCTTTTGGAAGTGTTACTTTTCACCGGCCGGCATCATCAGATCCGCTGCCAGTTGTCACACATAGGACTCCCCATCAAGGGGGATCTCAAATATGGGGCTCCCCGTTCTAATCCGGATGGAGGCATAGCCTTACATTCGCGTCAAGCCTCATTTGTCCATCCGGTAAGCAGACAGGAGATCACCATCGTAGCTCCCATCCCCGAGGATAAACTCTGGAAAACCCTCGCTGAGGGTCTCTCTTAATTTTTGTGCTTGAGCGGCACGGATATGCCGGATGGTCGGAACTTCATCCGCAGAGAGATAATACTCTAACTCTCGTGCATGACTGATTTCCCATTCTGTCGGTTCGGTCGTGACATAAATGCCATATAGTGTAAACCAAAGTCCCATAGAGAGACTCCATTGGATGAGTCTGCGATGTTTGAGTTCCATTTTCTCCTTTTTTATTAGTAACAACATTTCTCTCAAAAAGTCCGGAGTTTCTCGTTTATTTGTTGTGTTTTCTCATTCAAAACACATAAGATCTCTACTCAAAATAATAAGACAAACATACTAAAGTCTAATGACCGATTGGGGGGGGTAACGATCTATATAAATGTTTATCCTTCTTACAAGGACAAAGATAATCCCTTTTCTAAACGATGAAATGATGTGAGTAAAATCGGGACATCTTCACTCCCTTTATTGACATTGATTATCCTTTTCCGCTATGGTTAATCACAGTTGTTAAAAAATCTTTCTCCCTCTTGACATCGGCTTTCGGATGTTGTATCTTTGTACGGATATTGATTGCTTCAGGAGGAAAGGAGAAAGAAAAGGCATCAGCCATCGCAGGGCGTAGCCCCTCAACCCCTAAACTATTCAACCTTTAAACTATAAATAGCGAGGATAGATCATGCCTATCCCCGCTATTCTTGTTTTATAACTCATTTACTTTTATTGTCTAACGCGTCGGTATATGTTATAACGCGCGTACCCTCGTTGCGTCATGAGCGTAGCCTCGTTGTGTCATGAGCGTAGCCTCGTTGTTCTATGTGGCGGCTCAAATGTGATGATCCGGTTATGCGAGGAATGAAGTTCCTGTTGATGCCATTGGAAATACGGATAATGATAACTCCATCTTTCTGTTCGCGCAGTGCGTGGCATCTGTCCTCCTTTTTGTTTAGCTTAGATTACAAACGAGCGTTAATAAATCGTAATATATTCCTCTATCATTATTGACTTTGATTATCCTTTTCCGCTTCAACATGCAATTTTAAAAACAAGAAAGGGGGGACCTTCGTCTCCCCAAAATCAGATAACTTTGCATAGTTGTTTATCAAAATATCGAGTAGAAATACATTTATAATTTGCCGTTATCGGCAAGAATTGCTGCATTTGCACAGATAATCGGTCTAATCCTTGCCGATAATTGTAGTGTATGAAGTATATTTCATTTGCAGAATTTACCGCAAAGCATGGCATCTCGGAGCGCGATTGATTTTTGAGGGGTGTAAAGGAATTAGTTACAGCGAATTAAGCTAATTATGTGCAAGAGGGTGTGCCAATTTGACACCCCCTCAGGATTTTATGCAATTTAAAGTTTTAGCTGACAGCCATAGTTTATTTAGGGCTGGCTCTCATTGATCTCGTCATATTTGGCATAGCATAATATGCCCAAGAGCAGACAGAGAGAAAAGTAATAGGTCAGTAATGTTTTCCAATCCGGAATGGGGAATCCACTGATGTATAACTCTGCGCCTCTCGCCAATATCCACTCTTTGATGGGGGTGTATAGTGCTCCTAAACAACCGATTATAACCAAAGTCGTACATATCGGTGAGCATATCAGCCGGCTTGCCATCGTAGATAATCTCGCGGCAAAAGAGCGTTGACGAACGGGGTGAGACTCTCTCCGCTCTCGGGCGAGTCGCTCCATGACTCGTCGGGAGAACTCTTCATCTTGTTGTGGGACGACGTGGCGCTCTCTGATTTCAGATCGCCATTGTTCTCTTTCGTTATATAATTCTAAATCTTCTTTTTTCATTGTTCGGAAGGTGTTTTTAACCCAAATCTAATGACCGATTGGGATTTAAGATCTCTTTCAAGTGGATGCGTCCCCGATATAGAGAGACTTTGACATGGCTTTCACTCATCTCTGTGATGCGGCAGATGTCGCGGATGGAGAGTTCTTCGAGATAGAAGAGTGTGATGCAGCAGCGCTCGTTTTCGTTGAGTTGGGCGATCCCTTGTCGCAGCCAGACCTCTTTTTCTCTCTTTATGATTTGCTCTTCGGCATTTTCTTCGCGCCTGATTTCTGACGTTTGTTGCTGGAGATTTTCGTCTTCTCTCCACAGATCACAGTGCGAGATTTCTCGTTGCCTCTTGCAGTGATCGAGCCAGATGTGATAGGCAATGCGATATAACCAGGTTGAGAATGCGGCTGCCTTTTTGAACTCGCTCAGATGTTGCCACGCACGAATAAAAGTCTCTTGTGCCAGGTCGTCGCTGAGGGCGGTATCTCCACAACTTTGCATCAGGAAAAAACGTCTGATGTTTTGTTGATGTCTGTCCACAAGCCGTTTGAAAGCTCTTTCATCCTTCCTGAACACGACCTGGGCTATCCAGGTCAGCTCTTCAAAGGTTGTTTTCATAGGGCTTTAGGCATTGGGAGCCGGAGTCTCTTTGTTTTCTGGGGACGATGGAGTAGGTTCTTGAGAAATCTCGTGCTCCTCCACGTAGCTATCTTTGTTGTAATAATATTTGAGGTATTGTGATGCGGCTTGTACGAAAAAGATGCAACTTGCGATCAACGCGACCAAATTAAGCGGATAAAATCTATTAATGATAACGGAGATTATGCAGAGGATCAAACCGGTGCTCCCTTTCTTGATGCAGTAGTCGATGGTTTGTTTTTTGGCAGTATTATATGCGATGTATTCTCGTGCAGAACTTTTCTCCTTTGCCTGTTCCTTTGCACTTTTAGGGCTATCAGAGTTAATGTTGTTGTCGTTGTGCTCCGGTTTATGGGAGGTGCGACTGCCTGCAACTTCGTTTTTGGTGATGTAGGTATTATGGACGTATGGCGCTTCATTGATGCCTAAGGAGCGGATGATTTCCGGAGTGATGGTCTGTCCGGCTTGAGCCAGTTGTACGAGAACGTCCTCGCGTTGTTTACGACGGAGGGTTTTATTGCGTTGCCAGACGCAGATGATGATGATGACTGCGATGGGGAGTGTGCCGAAAATGATAAAAACGATCAGTGTGAAAAATATGGCTCCACCCAGTTTGTTGGGGACAAATGAGTTTAACACCTTTCCGTTTTGGTTGCCCATCTGCTGTTTGTGTTTGATTCTCATATCTTCCTTTATGATTCGGTCATGAGTAGTTAGGAGTTTCTCAAAAGCTCTGAATCTTTGCTCCTCCGGGAGCATGCTGATGATGCCGATTTCTGTCGGTGAAAAAGTCTCTATATATGGGATTTGGAGCACTTTATTGGTGCTTTTAGTGGAGTCGTTGGCTGCTTGTTCGGCTGTAAGGGGAGTGATGCCCTGTTGCGAGATTGTCGCTTGCTGTTCGGTTTTTCCCTGTTGATTTTCTGCTGAGGCTGTTGAGGGCATCATGAGGCTTGTGATCATGCACAGAGCCATCATCGTCGTAAAAGATCTGAGATGTTTCATATTAAAAAGATAGTTTTTGTTTATTGTTTGCCTTTTAGACGATCTGAAAATGTCAAAGGTTACAAAATCGGTACAAAAGTATGTATTTTTTATCAATTAGTTGGGCTATAATGATTTGTTTGGTCTGTAAACTTTATGAGGCTGTGTCCTAATTTGCATTTTTACCCAGCCTCATACAACAAGAGGATGCCTCGTTTAGAGAGACACCCTCGTCATTAGTAATTTTATTTGTCGATTCAGTTTGCGAGCAATGTAAAAGAGATAATTGCTTCACAAAGACTTTGTCATTTACTTCACGATGACAGCGCCATCATTGGGCTGAAGGGTGAGTTTGACCGCACCTTTGTTTTTTACTTTCAGCGGAGTGATGACTGCATTATTGCCACCGGTGTAGAGATCGGCAGTTGTGCCTGCCAGCATCGGCAGTGTCAGGTTGAGTCGTAGTGGCTCTGCTGTAGCATTGACCGCAGCGATATACCATTTCTCACCGTGACGTCGCGCCAGCACAATATATTTGCCGGGATAGCCCTCGATAAATCGGGTCTCATCCCAGGTGGTGGGTACTTGACGCATATAGTCGATACAAACTTTTTGTTTCTCCTCAGTCAGATTATTAGGTGTGAGGGCAAAGTTCTGTATGGGGTTTTGATATAAGATGGTATTGGCAAGCTGGAAAACATCAGTGGTTTTTCTGACTTTACCTCTTTGATTGCTTCGGTCGAGACGATGGTTGAGGAAGGTTCCTCCATACTCCATGCAGGCCACAGCATTTCTTATGAATGGGTGCAGACACGCGTTGCGGGCCTCCTCGTCACAGTGATATTGGCTGAAGACCATGTTTTCGCTTGCCAGCACAGCCTCGCTGCCGACATAGTTGGGATACATCCGTTCCCATCCTCGGGGGAGTGTGCAGCCATGGAAGATGACCATCAGTCCGTGATCGTCCGCATCGCTCAGGATCTCTTCATAGAGTCTCATTGTCTCCTGTTTGTCTCCTCCGAAGAAGTCCACTTTGATGCCTTTGACACCGTTTTGTTGCATCCATTTCATTTCTCGTTTTCGGATGATGGAGTTGTCCATTTTGTTGGTCGGGCTCTGCACGATGTCGTTCCAATATCCGCTGGAGCTATACCAAAGGAAGACATCGACATTCTTGCTTTTTGCATATTTGATGAGTTCGGGCATCTTCTCATAGCCGATGGAGGGGGCTTGGTCCCATCCGGCATCGATCAATATGTATTCATAACCCATGTCAGCGGCGAGATCTATATATGTGACTTGATCTTTCCAGTTCATCGAAGCATCTTGCCAGACGATCCAGCTCCAGGTACTTCTGCCAAAGCGGTATTTGTTTTGGGTCTCATAAAGAGGTTGCACGACGTCATATGCGATGGTGCTCTCTACGATCGGTTTGAGCGTCTCGCCGACAGAGAGTGTGCGCCAAGGTGTGGCACCGGGGAGAGAGAATGCCGGCTGGACAGTGCCGTTGCCATTATTTTCCTCCGGCATGGGGAAAGCGATGGTGTATGTGCCATCCTGACAATCACTGAGGTGTGATGCACAGTAGTGGCTATCCACTCCGGTCTCGCTGACGAGTATCCAGCCGTTGTCTCCCACATGGAAAAGACAGGGGAAAGTGTATCCGTGTCCGTATTGTGAACGTTCGTTCATCGGAGCTTCATGCCGATAGATCTCTTCATAGCTCGGTTTGGTCCGTTTCCATCCGATCATTGCATCACTTTGTGGGCAAAGGAATGTAGTGGTGACCTCCGGGAAACTAAAACCGGTGCTTTCGCGGAGTACGCGGACGCTTCCTGTTTCTCCCTGTTTGGGGAGGAGATACCTAAAAGCTACAGCACCATCAGATACCTGAAACTCGATGTCGAGGAGTTTGCCTTTGCTGTTTTTCAACGAGGCAATGAGTCGGGTCGCTTTATAATCTATGTGACTTTGTTTGATTTTAGGGTTGTCGTAGGAGTCAGTGACGGTGTCGCATTTGTGTCCGATCCAAGACAGATTATTTGTAAAGTCAGCAATGTTGGTTGCCAGACCTAAAGGGGATGCCTCGGTCATGTTTTTCCCATTGCATGAGATCTGATAGGTCAAGAGGCCGGACTGAGGACAGTCTAAAGTAACACTGAGTCGGGTGTCCGGACTTTTTACGGTGACACTCTCTGCATAAAGCGGAAGGAGTGACGTCGCCCCAAAACAGAGGGCTAAGAGTTGTTTTTTCATTGTTATGTTGGTTTATTGGTTTAAGGGTTTAAGGGTTGAGGGGTTGAAGGGCTGCGCCTTGCTATGGCTGATGGCAATGGCTTTGTTATCACCTTTCAGTTTTCAGATTTCACCTTTCCTCTTGCTATGGGCTCCGCTCTCATTAACGAACTTCGAGGACATAAACAGGGGTGGGCGTGCTGCGGACACTTTTCTCTCCGTCTCCCTGATGGGTCTCCTGTACGAAGATGTGCAGTTTCCGATCCCGATTCCATAACTCTGTGTCGATGCTGGGTTCCCAGGCATCTACACTGAAGTCCGTCAGATCTTTTACTTTCCATTTCCCTTTGCGAATGTCGCGCGTATAGTACATCGAGACTTTGCTTCCACGCTCCTGGTCGCGGAAGAGGAAATAGGCTTTGTGTCCATCGACAACCATGCGTGGGCGTGCGATCGGTATCATTTTCGTACCCCCTCCACTGAGAGAGAATGGGGTTTTGCGATCAGATACCTGGCTGCAATGCCATTGCTTGCCATCGTGCCAGACTACTCGATATTGGGGAACTTGAGCGTCCGGGTCACGCCAGTATGTTGCGATATAAGGATTGCCTTTTGCATCGGTTGCCATGGAGGTTTGGTTGATCAGTTCGCTCTTCTGATTGATGCGCCAGGCATATTCGGCGTTGTCCTTTTTGATAGGGAGCGTATAAGGTGTCCCATCAGCATGAGTCCAGCTTTTTCCTCCGTCTGTCGAGCGAGCATAGCAGAGGTCATGGTTGGTCTCTACAAGCCATGTCTCACGCCATACCCAAGAGAGATGGAGTGTCCCTTGACGATCTACGGTCATCTGCCAATAGGCATTCCGTTTGTTTTCACCATCGATGAGGATGCTCTGCACTCGGCTCCAGCGTTTTGCCATTGTCTCATAACGATTAAGTACCAGATTGCCGCGTCCTGATGCTCCGGAGCGATAGGCAAACAGCAGATCACCTCCTGAAAGACGATAAAACTCGGGGTAGGTGACATCTTTTTCGTCCTCTCCGGTCATTGCTTCCAAAGGACCGAGAGTCAGTGTCTCGGGAGCAACACTGCGGCAGTATCTGAGAGCATTGCCGTGATGGTCAAATGCGACATGAAGCCATCCATCTCCGTCTATCATGATGCTGATGTCATTGTGGGCATCACGCACATTCCCCTTATAAGAGGATCGGAGTGTCTCCCAGTCACTTTTGCCAATTTTTCGTTTCCCTAAGGTCAGATAGCCCTCGCCGTCATAATATGCGATGTATTGGTTCCCCTTATGTGTAACCAGAGAACTATTGCGGAAGATGGTGGTATTGACAGAGGTGCTGCTGTAACCTTCACCTGCCTTGATGAGTCGTTGGGCAGAGAGAGAGCATTGTGTTGTCAGAGCAAAGACGATGACTAAGAGCAGTCGCACTATGGGATATATCTGAAGTCGTGTCATAAGATTGTATTTGATGTCTTTCTTTTGTGTTCAGTGTTTGGTTTTCGTTCACAAAGGTAAGACTTTTTTATTTTAAATATCAAATCTTTACTTTAAAAGATTATTATAAGTTTTTGCTTTTTAATGTGGATGATTTATTTATGAATGCAAACATACGATATATTTCCCGAACAGGAATGGGACAATAGAAACAATTATTGTTATTTTTGATACACTCGATTGTAAATCTTTCTCGATGTGTGAATTTTACTTGATAGTTAGGAGTTTTTGTCATAAAGTGCTCGTGAAACTTAAAAAAAACGTATATTTGCATCACTTAATAAAATACTGGATATATGTCGAAAAAACACATTCTTGCGTTCTTGTTTACGCTTCTCGTTGTTTTCCCCTTTGATCTCTGTGCTCAAAACAAACTCGCTTTTCCCGGGGCAGAGGGTTATGGTCGTTATGCTACGGGAGGACGTGGAGGAAAAACCTATGTGGTAACTTCGCTCGAGGATTGTCCCGAAAACAAACTGGTGGAGGGTACTTTCCGTTGGGCGGTCAAGCAGCCGGGTAAAAAGATTGTAACTTTTGCGGTCAATGGCACCATATTTCTGACTTCTCCACTCTGTTTGGACAGTGGTGATCTTACCATCCTCGGACAGAGCGCACCTGGAGAGGGTATCTGTCTCGCGGACTATCCGGTGACCATCTCCTGTGAGAATGCCATCATCCGTTACCTACGCATTCGTCTCGGTAATCGTCAAGTGGCATATCATGAGGGAGACGGCTTTGGCCTGGAGGAGTGTAACAATGTGATCGTGGATCACTGCTCTTTCTCATGGTCCATCGATGAGTGTCTCTCTGTTTCGGATGCCTCTAACGTTACGATCTCTTGGTGTATGATAGAGCAGGCACTGTGCAACGCCGGACATCAGAAAGGCTCTCATGGCTATGGCGGCAACTGGGGCGGACATAATGTCTCGTATCATCACAATCTGATTGTTCACTGTTCGAGCCGTGTACCCCGATTGGGTGGTGATGGTTATTTGGCGACTCGTGATTTTGTCGATATCCGAAACAACGTCTTTTACAACTGGGGTGGTCAAGGCTGTTATGGAGCTGAGGCTACTGAGGCCAATTTAGTCAACAATTATTATAAGCCGGGACCACATACCGACACCCGGGGCCTCACTTATCGTAAGAGGATCATTGCTTTGGGTCTCCGATCCAAGTCTTATGTCAAAAGCTATCCTGCCTTTGCCGAAGTGGTGGATGTGTGGGGTGATTATTATATCAATGGTAATGTCAATGCCGATTATGACGATGTGACAGCAGACAACTGGACCAATGGGGTATATAACCAAACCTCCAATGGCTCTGATTTGGATTATACCTGGACCTCTGCCACACGCGACTCGATCCGTCTCCGTTCGCCTCGTGAGTTTATGCAGGTGACTACTCATAGTGCAGAGGTGGCTTATGAGATGGTGCTCCTTTATGCCGGAGCCTCTTATCATCGCGATTGCCTCGATGAAATTATGGTTTACGACACAGAAACGCGCTCAGCAACAGCCTCCGGTAGCAATGGTAGCACCGATGGCATCATCGACCGCCAGAGTGATAATGCCTTCTCCGCAGCAGTGGCGCAATATAAGGCTTGGCCCATCTTGAAAGCGATTGCCCCCGAAAATGCCGATAGCGATGGGGATGGAGTGCCGGATAAGTATGAGAATGCCTGGCAACTCGACTCATCAGATCCTGCTGATGGTGCTAAAATATTCAACACGACCAATGCCAACTATAATGGCTATTCCTATACAGAGGTCTGTGTAAACTCTCTCAATAAGAGTTTGCAGGCATGGAATGCCTATGCGACTGAGGGCGGCGAACGGCTCGGTGTAGAAACTCCCACTATTGAATATCTGCGTCGTGCCCCTTGGGAACATGAGATCTCCGTACTCACTTTTAAGGGCTATGATTCTTCTGCCAAAAAACAACTCTATGCCGATGATCTGAAGATGGATGCAACGGGGGGAATCAGCGGCGCTACAGGACGTCGGCAGACACTTAAACTTCGCGCTCAGCAATACACCATACATGTCCCTTCGTCCATCCGTGCGTCAGCGCTCCGCATCTGTGGCTACTCTAACTATACGGGTACGGATATCCATATCTCGGAGTGTAATGGCAAGAGTTATGGCGCGACAGATTATGTCATTTCTGCTACGGCAGACACATGGTCAGACATCCTTGTGCCGTTAGAGTCTCCTGTCTCCGGAGGAAAGGTGACACTTACGTTTAAAGGCAATTCGCCGACAGTCAAAATCTATGTAGTCGAGGATCATGACACAGCGCTCGATGATGTCCGAACCGAACCGACACCCTCTCAAGACTACTATTATGATCTGAATGGTCGCCCCATTTCGGAGGTGACTACCGGCTTCTATATCCATAATGGTAAGAAGATTTTTGTTAGATAAATGGGTTAAGAGCTGTCCCAAGGCAAGAGAAAACTGAAAGCTGAAAACTGAAAGGTGAAAACAAAGCCATCTGCCATTGCCATCAGCCATAGCAGGGCGCAGCCCTTTAAACCCCTCAACCCCTCAACCAAAAAAATTAATCCTATGAAAAGTTTTTGTCGTATGGGATGGGGACCATTGATCCTATCTCTGCTGGTAGTTTTCCCGGTTGGTGCCCAGAAAAAAGCACCGCCTAAACCCTCTATTTATCGTGCTGAAGGTCGATTGGCTTATTTGTCAGACGATCGGGGTAATCGTCCATTGGATTACTCCTATTGTGGTTATCATGCCTCTGAGCAGGAGATCCCTGTGCTCCCTGCTGTCGTACGTGTTTCCCCACAGGGAGGCGATGAGACCATGCGGATTCAGCGTGCGCTGGATTATGTGGCTTCTCTTCCGGCAGATCGGGAGGGCAGACGAGGGGCTGTCGTCCTCGATAGCGGTCTATATGAGGTTAGTCGTCCGCTGGTGATCAATGTTTCGGGCGTTGTTCTCCGGGGTGCCGGAAGGACACAGACCACATTGCGTCGCGTAGGGACTGCCCGCGAACCCTTGATTCGAATCATAGGAACAGAACAGCTTAGCGCGCAGAGTGACACGCTGTGGATCGAAGATGAGTATCTTCCGTTGGGCGCTCGCCGTTTGACCCTTGCCGGTGGCAGTCAGACACTGCAGGCAGGAGATCGTCTCCTGATTGTCCGTCCATCGACTCGAGAGTGGATTGCTTCTCTCCGGTGTAATATCTTCGGTGGAGGCATCGATGCTTTGGGGTGGAAGCCCGGAGATATGGACCTGCGATGGGATCGCCGAGTGCTCGCTGCAGAGGGTAACAAAGTGGAGATCGATGCCCCTCTGACGATGGCGCTTGATCCTGCAGAGGGGAAACCTTATCTTCTTCGCGTACAACGTGCCGGACGGATCCGTGAGGCCGGTGTGGAGGGGATGACATTGATCTCAGCCTATGATGCCTCCCTTCCGATGGATGAGGACCACTGCTGGACCGGTGTCTCTGTCTCTGATGCAGAAGATGTATGGGTGCGCCAGGTCGATTTCAGACACTTTGTCGGTAGTGCCGTTATCCTTTCTCCCTCTGTAGCTCGTGCCACGGTGGAGGATTGTCGCAGCTATGCACCGATTTCCGAACGGGGTGGTATGCGTCGGCAGACATTCTACACACTCGGTCAGCAGACACTCTTCCAGCGTTGTTATTCCGAGCATGGCATCCATGACTTTGCCGTAGGTTATTGTGCTCCCGGACCCAATGCTTTTGTGCAGTGTGAGGCTGTCGAAGCTTTGGGCTATAGTGGAGGAATCTCCTCTTGGGCTTGTGGAGTCCTTTATGATGTAGTCGATATTGATGGACATAATCTCACTTTTGCCAATCTCGGTCAGGACAAGAATGGTGCAGGATGGAATGTTGCCAATGGGCTCTTCTGGCAGTGCACTGCTGCCGAAATCGAGTGTTATGCACCGACTCGGACAGAGATGAATCGTGCATTCGGTTGCTGGGCACAGTTCTCCGGCGATGGTGAGTGGTTTGAGTCCAATAATCATATCTCCCCGCGCAGCATCTACTATGCCCAGCTCGAGGAGCGCCTGAGTAAGTCTTGTACCGGGCAGAGTCGCATCCTGGAGCGGGATGGAGAGGCTACGAGCAGCCCGACCATAGAGCAGGCAATGGCGATGACCGAAGCCGCTCGCCTTCCTCGTTTGACATTGGAGCAGTGGATCGCTCAGGCTCCATGGGGAGAAGGATATGCCGCTTCGGCTCGAGTGCCGGAGATCGGACAGATCAAGCCGAAGCAGATCCGTCATGCTGCCGGCATTTGTGCTGAAAAAGCCTTGCCGCAGACACAATATGCTATTATTAATGGTAAGTTGACCGTCGATGGAGCTTTGATCACCGGCGCCAAACTGGATGCTACCTGGTGGAGTGGCAGACTGAAACCCAACTATCTGCCCAAGACCCGACCTGCCATCACTCGCTTCGTCCCCGATCGGGAGGGACAAGGTCTCACTGACTGCATAGACACCGTCGTAGCGGTGATGAAACGTAATCATCAGGCAGTCTATGATCAAAACTATGGTCTCTGGTATGAGCGTCGTCGCGACGACCATGAGCGCATCCGTCGTCGTGATGGTGATGTGTGGGCGCCCTTCTATGAGCAGCCCTTTGCCCGCAGTGGCGAGGGTACGGCATGGGATGGATTGAGCCGATATGATCTGACTCGCCCCAACCGCTGGTATTATGATCGCATGAAGGAGTTTGCCCACAAGGCCGCTCCCGAGGGAATCCTCCTTTTTGACGAGCACTTCTTCCAGCACAACATCCTCGAGGCAGGTGCTCACTGGGTGGACTCTCCGTGGCGTACGGTCAATAATGTCAACGATACACAGTTCCCAGAGCCGGTTCCTTTTGCCGGAGACAAGCGTATCTTTATGGCGGAGCATTTCTATGATGTGAGTCATCCGATCCGTCGCGAACTCTATCGCGAGTACATCCGTCGTCATCTGACGGAACTGGACGATTGTCCCAATGCCTATCACCTCATCAGTGCCGAGTTTACCGGACCGCTTCACTTCGTCCGTTTTTGGGTCGATGTCATTGCTGAGTGGGAAGCCGAGACCGGTCGGGATGCACGAGTGGCATTGGCGACCACCAAGGATGTGCAGGATGCCATCCTGAGCGATGCTCGTCGGGCTGCCGTGATCGATGTGATCGACATTCGTTACTGGCACTATAACACCACCGGTCTCTGGGCACCTGAGGGAGGAAAAAATATGGCACCTCGTCAGCACATGAGAAAGATGAAGGTGGGCAAGACAACCTTTGACGAAGCCTATAAGGCAGTGGCAGAATACCGCGCACTTTATCCGGAGAAAGCTGTGACATTTTATGCGCAGAACTATCCTGCCTTGGGCTGGGCAGTCTTGATGGCTGGCGGATCGTGCCCCAATGTGCGGATCTCTGATGAGACCCTGCGCAAAGACATCGTGGCGATGAATCCGGTGGCACTCTCTGCCGAAGGGGTGACGATGATTGCCTCTGAGGACGGTGCCGTAGTGCGTTATGAGGGTGGAGTGAAAGAACTCACTCTCCCTATCGCCGAGGGTCGTTATGATCTTTATGCCATCTCCGGCGATGGTTCTTGTCGCCTCCTTCGCTCACGCATCACACTCTCTCCGACCAAGCCGTTCCTCCCCGAAGGCGCGTCGGGAGCCTACTGGCTGAAGAGGAGATAGGTGTTGCTATACACCCTTGTTATGACTTGCTCCGGAGCAAAGTGGGAGGCATATAATTATGTCGGTAAATTAAAGAAAACTCATCTTGTCGTTTTTTTATGATAGATATCGGTTGCCTCGGCAGCCGATATTTTTTTATCGGACAGACCTCATTGCCCAAAGGCAAACAAAAATGTGATATAATAAAATGCTTAAAAAAGTTTTGTTATATAGAAGTAAAACAGATTTCCGGTATTCTATTTTAGGTGAGAAAAAGAGATTATGATCCGAGTTTGGGCGCATCTGTTTTCGGTTGTTTCTAAACTTTCTTAATCGGTCAAAATGCATGACGGCGCCGTGTTACGTGCACGACGGCGCCGTGTGTTATTATTCAGGCCGCCGTGTGAGGCTACACGGCGCCGTCATTCATGTCACACGGCAGCGTCATGCACACTACACGGCGCCGTCATGCAAATGGACTATTTAAGACTTGAATATTATTCGACGTAAACGTGATGTGTTTTACTGTTTATAAATGCCTTAGTCATAATTGTTTATGTTATGATAAGAAGATAAACAAGAGGATTAAGAATTTAATGCGTTTGTCGGACTCCAATAATATTTTATAGTGGTATTTCTACGAATGATATGCCGATTCCCCACCATCCATTCTTAAACATGTCTTTGGTTTTAAATTCTGGAGCATCAATCCGATATCCTATTGTTAAAAACGCTTTATGTTTTACTTCATCTTTAGCATCGTATATTTTAAAACCGATTTGTGCATTTGCGCGTGCTCCATAAGTAAATTCAGATGAATTTCCGAGTTCTTCATCCTCAAATTTTGTTTTTAGTACACCTGCGTATGGAAATAATCGACCTTGTATTAGAAAGCAATTTTTAATTACTTTTCTTATGTTCCATCCGGCACCAAATGTCCATGAATTTGATTTCATCCCGTAAGAAAAATTTGCATGATCCCAATTTAAACTAAAATGCCATAGTTTTATTGCATCTATTCCCCATTCTGCACTTCCCATGTTTTCTTGAAAATGCGCGTTTAGATCAAATCCTCTATAGACTTCTTTCTTTTCTGTCTTTATTTTAGAAATGCTGTCTTGTGCTGTTTGTGCAAAGAGAGTAGAGGAGAGAGAAAGACTTAAAAACAAAGCTATAATAATTTTTTTCATATTTTAAATTCAGTTGATAATTTTTCCTTACTCATTTTTGGCTTTTCAGGTTACTCCGTTGTCCCTTGTGTTTTGTCGAGAAATACGCACAAAAAAAGCGCGGAACTTTTAGTGTAGATTCATCCTCAAGGTGTTTGGCGTAACCTAACCGACAGAATCACTAAAAGCCCACGCCATAAGCGTGAGCATTTTCGCATTATTCTTATCGGTTTCTTTAAGTCGCCAAACTTTAGAGGATAGAATAAAGCTAAAACGCTTTTTCAATATATGTTTTAAATGTGCGTATCAATTATACGCTATGTTTCATGGGCAAATTATTTTTAAAGTGTTAGACTTCTAATAGTTTTGCAAAAATAATAAAAAATGTGACAGAACGTTCATTTATCTCTTTTTTTTATTGTGTGATGTGTTTTAATTATCCATTTTCTATTTCTTGAAGTTTTAATTCTCCTAAGGAGGGTTTGAGTCTTTAAACAGAAAGGCGATGACATCGATGCCATCGCCTAACAAGTATTTTACAAAAGACTCAAACAGAGGTTAGTCCATATCTATGTCTCTTAGTTTGAACTTCTTGTTGAATTCAAGTTCAGTGCCGTCAGAGAGCTGGATGTCATAGCCATGTTTCTCCTTGTCGATGCGGACGATGTGTTTGCCGGCAAACATCTGGTTAACCTGCTGCTGGATGGCTTGCGGAATGAAAGCTGTAGGGACTGCATCTCGCTCGGTCTCTACTTCGGTCCAAACGCCTTTAGTATCGAAACTGATCTCATAACCATTGGTAAACTGCACTTCATAAGAGTTAGAGAAAAAGTCTTTATCTATCTTGATGAAGGCAATCTGTTTGTCTCCAAATTCCTTTTCGATGGTTTTTTATGCCGCCTGAGGAAGGTCTTTCTTGTTTTGAGTGATGATGTCGTTGTCAGCGAAGGCAACAAATGAGAGTGTCAATCCTACGCATACGAGAGCAAAAATCTTTTTCATAATCGTACGTTTTTAAGGGTTGTTGTTTGTATTGTGTTTATTTTCTCTTGTAGAACTTTTGTTTTTTAAGTTTTGCGATGTAAAGATATTCTATTTTGTAACGATTACAATTTTTTACTTTCTCTTTTTTTATTAATGCTCTTATTTTTAGCATTTGTTTACTAAAAATTGCTTATTCTGACATCTTTACAAAGCAAATACGATGGTTTGAGGGTGTATAATCTTAACGATAATTTGTCCGATGCAGAAATAAAATGTAATTTTGCGCTCACATTTATAACATTTCCTAACTATCGGGTGTTTATGAAGGAGAAAATATGAGGATACTATTTATAATATTAGGATCGATCTTTTTGGGGCTGGGGATATTAGGGATATTTCTCCCTTTGCTCCCGACCACACCTTTCCTGCTCCTGTCGGCAGCACTCTATTTCCGCGGATCGCCGAGGCTCTACGACTGGCTTTTGTCGCATCGGCATCTCGGGCCCTACATAAGAAACTTCCGCGAGCATCGTGCCATCCCGCTGCGGGTGAAGATCGTTTCGGTGTCACTGGTTTGGGTGACGTTGCTCTACTGCTCGATATTTGTTGCTGAGCACATCCTCTTTCGCCTTTTTCTGATCGTTTTGGCGATAGCTATTTCGGTACATATCTTGCACTACAAGACGCTTAAGCGGTGATCTTGTGTCCCTGTACTGCAATTTATACTCCTCTGACAAACAATGCCGGCATCTCAATCCCTGTGACTGAGATGCCGTCATCTTAATAATCGGATGTCTATAATTGCGTTTTAAGACAAGGTGACCTGAACCGTATCTTTGGTTTCGATCCTGATTTTCCAAACGTTGTCGCCTGCGGGTTCCGGAGTGCCGACAGATGAGATCGGTCGGGAGGGAGCGGTGATATAGAGGTCGCCGATGCCTCCATCGGAGCGGAGAGAGATCTCCTTGCCTGCCATTTCGACATGAATGTTGCCAAATGGGGTGGGAACATCCCCTTTCATCCATTGGAGACCTCCGAGATTGGGCCGACATTCCCATGTGGCGTATCCGGCTGAAGTCGGTCGGACACCGAGATAGTAACGACCTAACAGATAGATCGGGCTGGCACCCCAGGCATGACATAGGCTCTTGCCGTAGGGACGACCATACATGGCGAAGTGCTGTGTGCCGCTGTCGTCGGGGTTATATTTCTCCCAGAATGATGTTGCCCCCTCACGAAGCATTCCACCCCAATAGTCTTTCATCTCGTGCATGACGGTCTCCTGTCTGCCGAGGGCACACATTGCCTCCAGCTCATAGAATCGCATATATGGAGTGGTGATCTTCATCACTTGATCGTTGAGCAAAACGCTGTTGAGGATCGCTTTCTGCTTGTCTGCATCCAGATAGCCGAAGAATGTGGCAAACATATTGGCGTAGCGGGTCACTTGTGCGCTTTGTTCTCCCTCTTCGACATTGTGTACGAGGGCTTGTTTCTCTTCGTTCCAGAATGTGGGAATCAGTTGTTGGCGCAAAGTGGTCGCTTTTTGGCTGTAGACGTTTTCGTCTTCCCGGTTGCCTACGATCCCGGCGCAGAGTTGCATCGTCTCGAGACTCTTGCAGAGGAGGATTTGCTCGATGGCGAGTTCGCCTCGTTTGCTCATCGGACCATCTGCCCAATCGACAAACACCCAGTCTCCTGCCATGCCTTCGACCATGCCTCGCTCATTGGTGCGTCCCAGCACGTAGTCCATCAAGGTCTGCATGCGAGGATAGATCTGCTGTACGAAGTGTGCATCGCCGGTGAAGAGGTAATAATCATAGATGCTCATGAACCAATAGAAGGTGTAGTCCATGATGGTATTGATGTGGCTGGTGACAGGGTCTTTGCCACGCAGTTGCCAGATGGTGCGTTTGACGGTTTCGCTATCGAAAAAGAGGTAGTAGTTCATCAGATAGCTTTGGATGGCATCGCCGCTCCAAGTCCACCGATCACGTTTGATGCCGTCAATAAAAAACTCGCGGGTGGTGAGGTGCATCGTGTATGCTCCGACGTCCCAGATCCTATTAAGCTCTTCGTCATCACACCGGAAAGAACCGCGATATTGCTCCGGCAGATATTCGTAGTCCATGGCAATGCGGTCTATGGAGAGAGTCCCCTCTGTTTCGATGTACACATGACGGAAAGCCTTAGCGCTACCGAGCGTGTAACAGTCTGTGAGTGGAGCGACGGAGTTGGTAGCTAAGTCAGTGACAGTTGTCTCGTCAATGGACAGCTTATCCAGTGTCTCGCAGTGCGTTTTATCTTGCGCCTCTTCCGGGCTCTCACCATAATATATATGTATGATGCCGGAGCCTTGGATGCCGAGCAATTTGAGATAGCCGAATGTCTCTCTACCGAAATCGATGAGAAGCCCTTTTTCTCTCTGTTGGCTTTTAGAGGCTTGCCATTGTTCTCGGCTTAATCTGAACGCAGAGGGGAGCGCATCGATGTCGTTGAAGGTCCAGCAGCCGGCTTGCATATAGACGGTGGTCGATGTGTCACTGGCTTTACCACTCTCGTCGATCCACTCCTTGTCTTCGTTGGTGACACGCCAAGAGGCATCGCTCTTTACGGTGGGTCCATCGACGAAGAGTGCCGGGGGGGTTGCCTGATTGTGTACCTTGATATTGAGTTGGTGTTTGCCGGCCGGAAGTGTGAAGTGAGCAGGCATACCAAACTGTAGTTTGCCATCCAGTTTGATGTTGAATTTCCCTTCGCAAGCGATCGTTATCTCCTCTGCTTCTGCGAGGTCGATGGTCTTGCTGAATTCTACCACCACATAGTGGCTATCTGACTTCCAGAACGGGGGAAAGAATGCTCCTCGTTCGGTGCGTCGGTTGTTGAGTTCGTTGCCGAGCCAGATTTCATAGTCACCCGGATACCAGATCCAGGTTGCTCTTTGACCGCTGTTCGGATTCATGTGGGCTGTCTTATCAGATGGTGTCTCCATAACGCTCCTTGGTGATTTGTTCTAATGATTTGCCGCGAGTTTGCGGTGTCCAGATGGTGCCGATGACCAAAGAGATGAGGATAAGCACCATCATGATCCATGCTGAAAGGGTGAAACCCTCGCCGTTTTCGCCATAGATATAGACGAAGATGAGTCCCCAGGCTGCAGAGAGTCCGCGAACGATGAAGAACATAATGCCCTGCGCTGCAGCACGATATTTGGCGGGGAATAGTTCGGAGGCCCAAAGAGCATAGAATGACTGAACAGAGATACCGGCCTGTATGCCCCAAATGGCTGTAAAGAGGATCAACCCCACGATGCCGTTGATGCCGATGCCAATGATGATGCCCCAGGCCAGAACGCCCAGACCGACACCAAAGGCATATAGCCATCGCTGATTCACCTTGTCAATGATCAGAGAGAAGATGAATGTCGTAAGGATGATGATGACCCACTGGCCGGCAGCAAGCATGTTGGCATACTCATTGGAGAGTCCGCCGGCGGTTTCGTAGATGTGGGGTTGGAAGAAGCCCATCACGGATGCAACCAGATTCCAGGAGAGATACATACCTGCCAGGAAGATCATGGTGCGGATGTTTACTTTGTTGGTAAACAGGCGACCGAAGGAGGCAAATGTTCCCTCTTTCTTCTCATTGGATTTATTTTCCTGTGCCGCTTTCCATTCGGCAGATTCGTCCAGTTGTCGTTGGAGTAGCCATGCGATGAAAGCCACTACGAAGAGTGATGCGAAGACGATGCGACTGCTAAACACATTGAGGGTAGCACCGGCAGCCGTTCCTCCGGTAATGGCTGAGGCGACAGACTGCACCCATCCGAATAACAGACCTCCGGCTTCTCCTTCCTTGCCCGGTGCTAAGAGCATGCCGAGGATCAGGATGACCAAGGGACCGATGCCCCAAGCCATCTGTGAGATGCCGATGTTGCGGCCACGATTGCCTATCTCGGAATTCTCAGAGATGTAGGTCCAGGAGGCCGGGACACCGACTCCGACAGAGATGCCGGTGATGAGGAATCCTGCCATCAGCATAAAGAAGTTGACCGATGTGCAGATCAAAGCAACTCCAAGCATGTAGAGCAGCAGATTATATGTATAGATAAACTTTCGACCATATTTGTCTGCCAGAAATCCTCCGAGGATAGCACCTATGGCTGCTCCCAGACAATTGGCACTGATGGCATTGAGCCAACCTAAATCGCCTTCTGTCAGACCTAAATAATCCTGCCAAAGAGTCAAGCCGCTGGCTCCGGCAACGATAGCTCCTGCATCCAGATAATTGGTGAGTGATACGGCTATCGTACTTTTTAAACTTCCTTTTGTTGCCATATATAATAATGTATATAAGATGTGTTATTGCTATATGATTACTTTTGAGGGAGGATGCCCGCTTGAGATTTGATGCTGTCAGCTACCATGGGGCCATTATTTTCCCAGACGTTGCCCGGGCCATTGGCATTTTTCAAGAACTTTTCGCTCTCTGTCCAATTGTTTTTAACGGTGATGAATGACGAACCCTCATCGGTGTAAAGATAGAACCAATGGTGCGGATCATGGGCATAGCCGGGGGTGTAGATGGTGTGGACACAGTTGTCTGTGATGAAACTATGTGGTTGTGACCCCAAAGTGTAGATGCCTGCCACGTCATACATGTGTTTGGCATAGTGATGGATCAAATTGCCATGGACGCGATTGTTGCGCATGCAGTTGACGGTGCGGGTCCATCCCCATCCCAGGCTGATGCCTGTATAGGAGACTTCGCTGATCTCGTTGTGCTCAATGTTGATGTCTCTCACATATCCGGCGCAGATGCCGACGCATCCCCAGTCTTCGTTGGTGACGTCGGAGATGAGGTTGTTGGCAATAGTGAGTCCTGCACAGACTTCCCTGCCATCTGCCGGGTCGTATGGTTGATGCGTCTCATGCGATGCAGGACTGAAACTGCCTGTGACAATGCCATTGCCGGCGATGTCTCTGAAGGTGCATCTGGATACGCTGCCCCCGTAAGTGCCCCACTCATAATCGAGTCCGCTGGCACCGAGATGGGTGAATGTACAATTGACAAAGTCTATGTCATGCGCCCCTTTTACGACTACGGCTGCTGCCGGTCGTCCGAGAAATCCCTGGTTGTCCAGTTTGTGGTTGTTTTTCCTGATCATCTGTGGACGCAGTTTGTATCCGTCTGTCAGATACATTCCAGCTTGCAGTGGGACGTGTCCTAAGAGAGAGGGACGCATCCAGGTGGTGTAGCTGAAAGTGATGTTTTCGAAACGGATATTTTTTACCAAGCGGTCGAGAGTTCCCTCCACATTGACCAGAGTCTCAATGGCGGGCACGATAGCCTCCTTGATTTCTTCACCTTTGAGCGGATAATAATAGAGTTTGTGGGTCTCGATGTCGTGATACCACTCTCCGGGTTCGTCTATTAGCTCTTTGGCATTGGTGAGATAGAAAGCAGAGTTCCTGCCGTCTGTCGTGATCATCGGTTGAGGCCATGGCCGTTCAAATTCGATGCGGCTTTCCGGATCATGGAATGTGATGCCGGCGCTGTCGCCCTCAATCCTGATGGACTTGATGCGCAGATTTGCGACACACCACATCTGATGCATGACCATCTCTGCATAAGGGGCTTTCATTATTTTCTTGACAGCTGCTGCCGGAACCCAAAGGACACGATTGACTTTGTCGTTGCGGATCACACGATGCATCTGCTCGAAGTCTGAAACATCGCGGGCTCTGATGGCTTTCTTGCCATTGATGTATAATTGTCTAAAGTCTAACAGACGACCATTGAAGTTCGGAACATCTGCCACTCTGAGTTTTCCCTCCTTTTTCCAACCGGTGATTCTGACTCCTCCATGAATGATCGCTCCTCCGGAGGAGGTGATTACTGTGGGGGATTGTGGTGTACCGCTATCCTCATGGCGCACAAAAAGGGCTTCGTAGAGCGGATATTCACCGGGAGCCAGATGGATCGTCACGCCGTCACGAGCGGAAGGGTCCTCCAGTCTCCTAAGTTCCCGGGCTTGTCTCAGCGCATCGTTGAGACTCTCGCCCGGTCGGACATGGATGTCTGCCGCAAATGATGATGTCATCAGTAACGACAGGATGGTTATAATCGATACTTTTTTCATTTTCTTCTAATCTTCTGTTTATCGGGCCAGTGGCATCCAGACGGTCATCTCACCCTTGCCTCGGTTGCCCCAAGCATAGTAGGGGATAAGACGGATTTTCATGGGTTTCTTGTCTGCGTTGACTTCACGATAAAGGACATTTTCCCAAGACTTTTGGTTGGTCACAATAGCATTGCCGGTGAGGGCGGTAATGGGGCTTCCCTCGATCGTGATCTGCTCCGGGGTCAATCGGATATCAGATGGGATCTGAACATCATCGATGCGGACGCCGGAGGGGAGATCTTGGTTTTCCAGACAATAAACGATCGGACCGCGTTTTACACAGACTTGATTGCGGATCTCCTCTGCCAATGGATGTGCCTCGAGGATCTTTACCTCCATCGGCATGTGCCATTCCACGACGTCTCCCTGTTTCCATACTCGCTCTACAGAGGCATAGCTGTTAGGAGCCCAGTCTCCCTTGATCTCTTCTCCGTTGATGCGTAATGTTGCTCCTTTGCACCATTCGGGCACACGCAGGTAGAGTGTGAATGGATTTTTGATAGAGGCTTTCTTTCCTTCTTTAGTGAGAGTAGTCTGTTTTTTACTCTTCTTGAGGCTTTCGATGGTTAATGTCACAGAACCATCCCAAGGATATTGGGTCTTTTGTGAGAGGACGATATCTCCGACACCGGCGATGGTCGTTTGGAGGCGGCTGGCTCCATAGAGCTGGCAATAGAGGGCTTGAGTGCCGGTCGTGTAAGCATAGTTTTGAGCCTCACATACGGTGCGGAGTGTGTTGGGAGGACAGCAGAAGCAGCTGATGTACTCTAAACGTTCTTTGGGCCAGCGCAAGGTATATGGGAGGTCGGCAGAGATGCGAAGCGGATTGGTATAGAAATATTTTTTACCATCCAGACTGATGCCACTCAATACACTATTGTAAAGGGCGATCTCTGCGATCTCAGCATATTTGGCATCGCCTGTCACCTCAAGCATACGCCAGTTGAAAAGGATGTTGCCGATGTTGGCACAGGTCTCGTTGTGTGCGGTGCTGTTAGGTAGCTGATAAGGACGACCATAACTTTGATGCACTTTCTGTATGCTGTCCGGCTCATAGCAAGTGCCGTCGGGAGAAGTGCCGTCATAGAGAGCACCACATCCGCCAGTTACATACATCTTGCGAGTGACGATGTCTTGCCAGATGGAGGTGAGGTTTTTCATCAGTTGCTCTTCGCCGGTTTCGGCATACACGTCTGCTACACCGGCATACAGATAGTTGGAGCGCACAGCATGTCCCATGGCATTATATTGTTCGCGAAATGGGACACGATCCTGATTGTCATCCGTGCCGTTTTCGACCATGCCTCGGATGTCAATTAGGTTTTTAGATAATTCGAGATAGCGTGGATTGCCCGTTGCACGATACATCTCCACGACACCCATATAGTGAGAGGGGCAGATGGCATTACGTGCCAGTTCGGCAGAGGCTGTCTCATAAAAATGACACAGAAAGTCGGTAGCCTTAACGGCACAGTCAAATAGAGTGGTTTTGCCGGTGGCGCGACGGTGGGTGATGCCTGCCATCATCAAGTGTCCTAAATTATAGGTCTCGAAGTTCAGGCGGTTGGCAAATGCCCCTTTTTCGTTTTCTCCTCCCACTTTGGTTCCGATGACGGTCTGCTCCTTGCTGTGGGTATCGATTCCCTTGTTGCGTTCATCGATGATAACAGGGGTGTGGATGTATCCGTCTGCCCGTTGGGCACGAACGACGCGGTCTATGAAGTTGTCCATCAACTGATCCAGTTTGGGATCTTTGGTGACGGCATATACGGCAGCTACACCTTCCATCCATTTATACATATCTCCATCGTGGAACGGAGGTCCCCAATGCTCTCCCTCGCAGTCTCCTGCGGCAATTTCGAAATTACGGAATCCGTGAGAGATGTCCGGATTGTTCCAGGTTTCCCACATGTCTGTCAAGGATGTCTGGCTATAAACCCCGAAGCGGTCTCCCCAGAATCCATCGGTCCATGCTACGGCTCCCAATGGTGTGTTGTGCATACGTGCATATTGGCTTTTGCCCATGTCTGTCAGACCGTTACCTTGAGCAAAGGCTAAGGAGAATGCAGTCAAAGCAAACCCTAAAGCTAAAAGAGATTTTCTCATGGCTGTGTGTTTGGTTAAATGGTTAGTAATCTAAGGGAAACTACAAGATTTGCCCTTGATTAGAAATAGTATAAATAATTGCTGCGAATATACGACATATTCTTTTTTCATGCAACTTTTCGATTCCCTCTTTTCCGGATTTCAATAATTTTCGTAAATTTGCAAAAGGAAAATGATTATTAATTCAGATCTGTTATGTGTGGTGTGAATGAAAGGTTATGGAATGGCAATTATATACGCGTTTGGATTGCCAATTTTTTGCTCTTTTTTTCGTTTATGCTTTTGACACCGCTGTTCCCTCTTTATTTGAGTGAAACTTTTGATGCCGATAAGCAGATGATTGGAATTGTCCTTTCCGGTTATACGCTGACTGCTCTTTTGGTGCGTCCTTTCAGTGGCTATTTGGTCGATGCGTTTCCTCGACGCAAAGTGTTGTTGATCTCCTTTTTCTTCTTCTTCTTGCTTTTTATTGCCTATCCGCTCTCTGTCTCTCTTCTGATGTTTGCTGTTTTTCGTACGATGCACGGCATCCCATTTGGTATGTCAACTGTATCTAATAGCACGGTTGCCATAGATGTATTGCCTTCATCACGTCGTGCAGAGGGCATTGGATATTACGGATTGAGCAATAATATTGCTACGGCTATAGCGCCGACCATCGCCCTTTTGATTTATGGCGCTACAGGCGAATACGACTTACTTTTTTTGCTTTCTATAGTCGTGTCCGGTCTTGCCTTCTATTGTAATTGTACGTTGAAACTTTCTGCTGCTACCGGCTCTGCTGCTCGCCCACCTCTCTCTTTAGATCGATTTTTCTTATTCAAGGCTTGGCCGCATGCGCTTTGCATGGCATCTTTCTCTTTTTCATATGGTGTGCTTTCCACTTATATCGCGATCTATGGCAAAGAGGAGTTGGGCATCACCGGTGGTACCGGACTCTTTTTTATGCTTCTTTCCATCGGTCTTATCCTCTCTCGGCTGACCGGAAGTAGGACATTGAGGCAAGGGAAGGTGGTGCGCAATGCTTCGATCGGAGTTGTGGTCTCTTTGTTAGGCTATTTCCTTTTTGCATCTTTGCACAATTATTGGGGGTATTATGGCGCTGCACTTGTTATCGGTTTGGGCAATGGACACATGTTTCCGGCCTTTCAGTCGATGTTTTTAGATATGGCTCCTAATGCTCGTCGCGGCACGGCCAACTCTACATTTTTTGTCTCTTGGGACACCGGTATGGGATTAGGAATCTTGTTGGGCGGGATGGTGGCAGAGTATTTTGGCTTTCATGCAGCTTTTTGGACCATGGTTGCCGTCAATGCGTCAGGTGTCCTTTTTTACTATTTAAAAGCCAAGGGTTACTTCTTGAAAAACCGATTAAGGTAGATCCTGCTTGATCAATATTCGGTCTGAAGCCTACAACAACTTGCAAGGAGACTCGCGTCATCTCGACGCAAGTCTCCTTTATTTAAAACAGCCAGTCTTTTTGTGTTCTCGATATTATAACACTCCTGTCTCGAAAAAGTTTTGAGACAGAGGGTATTTTTTTATTGCAGTCCGGTAAATTACTATCTTTTCTCTAAGAAACATAAAGACCTCCTTATTTTGCCTATGGGTCTTTAATATTTGTACAAAGGCAAATTGATCAAAAGGGCTGATACCTTAAAAGAAGTGTCAGCCCAAATTTTAGATATCAAAATACAGTTTAGCAATAAATCGAAATTTGATTTATTTGTGAAAGTTTATCTATTGAAAAGCCCTTTTAATATATTGTCTCCTCCTTTGCGTAAATTGTTCTTATAGTGAGAACGAAAAGTTGAATTGACCCATACAGAATCATTTGCCGAACGGAAATTGACATATTTTGCCGGATGTCCTGTAACTGTGATTGAATTTATTTCTTTTCCAAAAATAAAGCGACTCTTTTTAGAAATAATATATTCAGCACCAACTAATACGTCTGCATTGCCATTTTTTTCAAGTGCTGCATGTTCGGCTGCTTGTCTGACATTATCTTCTCCGCCACGAAGAAGTTCTTTAGTGGGAATCATTGTATATGAAATACGTTCAGGAGAAACATCTAAATCTGCTATGGTAGCAGATAGAAGTTGAACAGAAGGATCTGCCGTCTTAGCTGTTTTAACAGTAGTCGTACAAGATACAGCCAGAAAAGCTATACTCAGTAATAAAAAGAATTTTTTCATTTTGCTATTGTTTTATTTGTTAGCATTAATTTTTAAGCGTTTTTCAATATTTGAATGGAAAGTATTATTTTGCTTGGTATCATCCGCTAATTTAGCCCCGAAATACGGTATATTTGTGAGCTTTTCAATTGCATTTGTAGCAGATTTAGTATTCGGTTGATATTGAAGCCATGCAACCTCTCCGAAATCATACCATTCCCACCACAAAATAACTATATTCTTTTCGTCAAGAGTTTGGAATAAATACTCACCGCTTGTCAGTGTTCCTAAATATTCATAACGCTCAAGTACAAAATCAATTACATAGTCCGGATACAGAGAGCAAATTGTTACATAGTTTAAACTATAATTATTAAACCCGTAAGAATAAAAGTAAGCTTTTTTTGACGCATCATTAGTCGAGTATAATAATTCATTTGCGCTTTGTGACTCCAAAGTATAACTAATGAAGTCTTTATTTGCTTTCATTTGTTCGATAACAATATTGGGTTTTACACCCCAATTCATAATGGGGAGTGCAATCTCGGTGTAGTAAGGTAATACTTCTACACTACACTTCGCTTTATCTGCCCAGATTGTTGTTTTTCCAATAAGATCAGCTTCTACAGTTCCATCAATTGTCACTGAAGCAATTCGAGAATCATCAGATGACCACGAGCAATTAGAGTTTCCGGTATAAACTAATTGTTTTGTTTCTCCGTGATACATTTGAACTGAATCTGGAAGAATTTTGGGAGCGTCTTCATCATCACTACAAGATGAAACACAAAACACGGCCATAGTAGCCAAAGAAAGAATTAAAAGTTTTTTCATAAAGAAAAATTATTAAGTTTTGGTGCAATATTGCCAATAACAAAGGCACCGACTCCCTATAGTGCAATTCTAACAATGTTTGAGGTACATATACAAAAAAGACGTGGGAATCTATCGCTCGTCACTCAATCCACGTCTCAAAGGCTCTCGCATTGCCCCATTTGTCGAACTGAGCAACGCAAGAAAGCCCCACGCCGAATATGTTTAAACATACCCACGACATGTCCTAACATTTGTAACTTTATACAAAATATCAGGCATATCAATGAGTATTCATGTAAACATACCCAAGGGACATTCACCGTTGCTTTGTTTTGACAAATGTTTAAGAATTTGCGAGATTCTTGAGACGTCAAACCAAAGCGTTAAGCAAACGCCATTTATATGTCCATCCCCACCCTTCACTTCTTTGAAAAAGTATTCGGCGTAAGGATGGTGCAAAGATAGCAATTATATTTTTACATTCAAGAAAAATAAAGAAATTATTAGTGCCCGATAAATAATAAAATCGATAAAGTATGTGTCTGCAGTGTTGATAAATAGGCATTGTGGACACTTTGCGTTTTGTGTAATGGAAAAATAGAATAACCACATGAAAGCACACTTTTTCGGTCTTAACTAAATGTCGAAAAACAAATAAAATTAAATGTAATTCATAAAATATTTATCGAATAACTTGTAAAATTAAAATACTTTATATATATTTGCACACTGAAAAAGGTTCATAAAGGAATTGATAAAATGCCAATCGTAGTAAATCTTGATGTCGTCATGGCTAAGCGAAAAATCTCATTGGGAGATTTGGCTGAACGCATAGATCTGACGCCGACCAATCTTTCGATCTTGAAGACGGGGAAGGCGAAGGCAGTGCGTTTTACGACGCTTGAGGCGCTATGTCAGGTGTTGGGCTGTCAGCCCGGAGATATCCTCGAATTTCAGGAGCGAAAACGCTTGGAGGAAGAGCAAACTTCGGGTAGTTTAGAAGTCCTACTGCAAACAGAAAGTGATGTGAGTAAAAATAATTTTCCGTAATGTTTCCGAATCGAATTTGCATCCTTTGTTTATGTTAGATTTGAAAGGATGTGAGGAGAAATTTAGTAGAATCGGCCTACCTATGCCGATGTACGAATTGTAATAAACTAGTTTCTCACAATGATGGCGCAGCCTGTGAAGGTCGCGCCATTTTTGTTTTTATATTCTGACGTGTTTGGCGAATTATATTACGATTTATTAACGCTCATTTGTAATTCTTACTTAGCAAAAGATGGTAGTTGCCGTGTGTTGTGCGAGTGAAAATATGGAGACATTATTACCTTTATTTCCTGTAGCATCGGGTTTGGTTTTACACCTCCCGTAGCCGGATCATCACATTCGATACTCGCGTGATGCAACGAGGCTACGCTCATGATGCAACGAGGCTACGCTCATGATGTAACGAGGCTACGCGTATTTGGTATTCAACGTATGGTGTATGGCTTTCAATGTCAATGAGTTATAAACCAATATAGCGAAGATAGACATGATCTATCCTCGCTATATTTATTTTACTATGGCATGGGGCTGCGCCTGCTAAGGCTGATGGCGATGGCAGATGGCTCCTCTTTGCTCCTTTCTCCTTTCACATTTCTCCTTATTTATTCTCCACCAACAAAACAAAGATACTACCTCCGAAAGCCGATGTCAAGAGGTATAATGTTTTTTTAACAATAGTGGTCTGCCATAGTGGCGTTTCAGTCCTTGAACCCTTTGATTGCTCAATCCTTTAGGTTTTCAAACAATGAATAATTGAGGTCATCATAATATTTATCTTAAAAGAGAGATGATTTTGTTTTTTTATTTCTATATTTGCCATGTCTATGATTATGATCATGCGACCGGTCTTACTGTTGGGTATGGTTTTATACCTTATAAAGATTTTTCTAACCGACGAAGTTTAACTATAAATGAATGACACAATGAAACGGCTTTACATTACATTTTTAGCGGCTATTCTGTGTGCCGTTGCACAGGCTCAACTCAACCTTTAGGTGCATTATGATCTGATTTTCAGACTCTCGCAACGGAGTCTTTTTAACCTAAATCGGTCATTAGGCCGTCAGGTCTTTTATAAAAGTCTCTCCTTTTCGTATTCGGAGAGGACGCTCTTAAGTTGCTCCATCTCTTGAGCATGTATGATGGACTGGGAGATGCCCATATATTGGAATGCGTACATATAGTTGATGGAGATCCCTTTTTGTGCCAGTCGATGCAGCACTTTGGCCATGGCGCCGGGTTCGTTAGGGCAATTGAGAGAATACACATCGTGGAGTTGAGTTTCAAACCCGGCATCTTGCAGTGCTTTATTGGCCTGCTTGATGTTATCGACGATGAGTCGGAGGATTCCTTCTCCCTGAGTTACGCTATCGGCGATGCTGTAAGAAAGTATATTTATGCCTTGATCTGCAAGGGCTTGAAAAACTTGCCAGCTGTAACCGGCTTTGTTTTTGATGTGTACGGATATTTGTTTGATAATCATATTTTGTGAGGTAAATTAGTTTCGTGTCCTTCTTAAGATGGCGTTTTTTAAAGCTGCGAATGGGGTGAAAAAACTCTCTCGCGGATAGATGTCCCGCATGGCCCGGCATCGGCGCACCAGTTGCCAAAATGCTTTTACTTTGGTCATGAATGACTCTTTGGGACTGTGCGCTTGATAAGGTTTGCAATGAGGAAAATGTCCGTCGAGGATGCTTTGCAGGATGAAGTCTCCTCGGCGAGCATCTTTTTCGGAGAGATGATCCAGCCCGGCATGGGAGGCAGCATCGAATCCGAAATAATGGACTGCAATGTGTCCGAGAGCTCGGTAAAGCCGTGTCATCCCGAGGTCGTCTAAATATTCGAGCAGAGTCTGCTCACCGATGCCGAGAGCTGTTCGCTCGTGGTGTAGGACAACTGCCCAGTCGCATATTTGTCTTAAATGGATCTGTTCGGCTAAAAGATGTCTGCCGATGTGTCCGGTCAGATAGATGATGTTGAAAATGGGAGGAAATGATGGGAGTGTCTCTCCCTCTAAGGTAAATGAGGAGAGTTGAGTCTTACGACAATATCTCTCTTCCATTTTCTGCAGGGTCTTTCTGTTACGACAAGAGGCAAGATAGAGGGTGCGGAAATGAAATTCCCATAGGATCTCTTTATATTTGTAAGTGTCGTGCAGGATGGCGAGTTCCTTTTCTTGTGCTCCGCCGTCTGCTGTGATCAACGCAGCGACCTCTTTCCGATGTGCAGACTTGATGTAGAGATCGATGTCTCCATATTGGCGATGTAGTGGCCGGGGATAACATGCGGCAAGGGCAGCACCCTTAAATGGGGTGTTGTCGATCCCTTTGGCGAGAAGGCGATGGTGCATTTCTGTTAGTGCACGGGATAGGGATAGAGAGAGTTGTTCTTGTCTTATGGTGATTCCGGTCCACTTCATCAGGAGTTTCTGTTGGGGGGCAGAATCCGGCGATGATGACGAGAACGCATCGTGGACAATGGCAGACACTCCATGGCTGACGGAGAGTTGTAGTAAGTTTTCCCACTCAGATGTGGGTAGGCCGGCAAGGAGATGCATCTCTTTGTCTGCGTTTTGCCAAAGAGATTGTCTCAATAAGATGAATAGGTGTTGGCCGGTAGAAGATAACATGGTTAAAAATGAATATTTAACGACGCAAAAATAGCCAAAAAAATGTAACTATATTATATATGTGTAGGAAAAAAAGAAAAAAGTTTTGTAAATTAGAAAAAAAAGACTACTTTCGGGGCAAGAAATCATTTGATAGGTCAATGGATGCAAGGATAGAATCTTTTTTGCGGTATGTCCGTTATGAAAAAAACTATTCGGAGCTCACCATGAGAAGCTATCGTCAAGATCTTACACAGTTTGAAGACTTCGTAACCGGCTTGTGTGGCGAGTTTGATCCGCTGCATCCCGATTTGAACCTTGTGCGAGCATGGATGGCAGATATGGGGAAGAGGCATTTGGCGGTGAGTAGTGTAAAAAGACGGCTTTGCGCGTTGCGCAGTTTCTATAAATATTTGCGGCGACAACAGCTCGTGGAGAAAGATCCTCTTAGATTATTAGCTACTCCGAAAGTCCCTAAACCTTTACCGGTCTGGCTCCGTGAAGAACAGATGGAGTTTGTGCTTGATGAGGTGGAATATGGAGTGGGTTTCTCGGCTTTGCGAGACAGATTGCTCATTGATATGTTATATTCTACGGGTATGCGTCGGGCGGAAATAGCCTCGCTGCGAGATAACGATATCGATTTTGCCAATGCGGTGATTACCGTTACCGGCAAGGGCAACAAGCAGCGGCAGATCCCATTCGGGTATGAACTGAGGCAATTGATGTCTGAATATATCGAGGCAAGAAATCAGGAAGTGGGAGGAGCAACCGAATCGTTTTTTACCACACCGGAAGGAGAGCCACTGGGAGTCCATCGAGTATATAATATCGTCAGACGATATTTAGGGAGTGTCAAAACGTTATCTAAACGAGGACCACACGTGTTGCGACACTCTTTTGCGACCAACATGCTGAACAATGGTGCTGACTTGATGGCTGTAAAAGAACTGTTGGGACATAGCACATTGGGAGCTACGGAGGTTTATACACACATGACCCCTCAGGAGATCTTAGAGAGTTATAAACAAGCTCACCCAAGAGCTGAAAAGAAAACCTAAAAAATTTAAAAGACTATGAAGATTACAATTCAATGTGTCAATTTTGACAAGTCTGAATCTTTGAATGAGTACATTACAAAGAAGTTGAGCAAACTGGAGCGTTTTGCAGATGTTCGTACGGCAGAGGTCACACTTCGCATTATCAATACATCCGATAAGGCAGACAAGGAAATCGGAGTTAAAATATTGGCAGGCGACGAAGAGTTTTATGCTTCTCGTCAAACCGAAGTTTATGAGGATGCAGTAGGGCAGGTGGTTGAGGCTTTGGAAAGACAAATAATTAAATCCAAAGAGAAAAAACAATCATAAACAGGTAAAAGTCCGAATGAAAATGTCTGAAAACCTAATTTTTTTATCTTTTTTGCTAAAAAAAAGTCGGTTTTCTTTTGGGATTCGGAAATAATCTATAACTTTGCACCCGCAAAACGAGAAACATTAAGTCTATCGGTTTGCCGGGTGCAAACTCTTTTTAGTCGAAAAGAAACCCCGAATGCGGTAATAGCTCAATTGGTAGAGTGTCAGCCTTCCAAGCTGAATGTTGCGAGTTCGAGTCTCGTTTACCGCTCAAGATGTTGCTGTTGTAGCTCAGAGGTAGAGCACTTCCTTGGTAAGGAAGAGGTCACGGGTTCAACTCCCGTCAACAGCTCTCGAAAAGGATTCAAACCTAAGTATATTTGGAAACATAAATAACTAACACTTTAATATATTCTTAGAACTATGGCAAAAGAACAATTTGACCGTTCGAAACCGCATGTGAACATCGGTACTATTGGTCACGTTGACCACGGTAAAACTACTTTGACTGCTGCTATCACAGCTACATTGGGTAAGAAGGGCCTTTCTGAGGTTCGTTCATTCGATCAGATTGACAACGCACCTGAAGAGAAAGAGCGTGGTATTACTATCAACACTTCACACGTTGAATATCAGACTGCTAATCGTCACTATGCTCACGTTGACTGTCCTGGTCACGCTGACTACGTGAAGAACATGGTTACTGGTGCTGCTCAGATGGACGGCGCTATCATCGTAGTTGCTGCTACTGATGGTCCGATGCCTCAGACTCGTGAGCACATCCTTCTCGCTCGTCAGGTAAACGTTCCCCGTCTCGTTGTATTTATCAACAAGTGTGATGCTGTTGAGGATGCTGAGATGCTTGACTTGGTAGAGATGGAGATGCGTGACCTTCTCGCTCAGTATGAGTTTGAAGATGACACTCCGTTCGTTCGCGGTTCTGCCCTTGGTGCACTTAACGGTGTAGCTGAGTGGGAGGATAAGGTAATGGAACTTATGGATGCTGTTGACAACTGGATCCAGTTGCCTCCTCGTGCTCTTGACAAACCGTTCTTGATGCCTGTTGAGGACGTATTCTCAATCACTGGTCGTGGTACTGTTGTTACCGGTCGTATTGAAACTGGTGTCATTCACGTAGGTGATGAAGTTCAGCTTCTCGGTTTGGGTCAGGACAAGAAGTCTGTTGTTACAGGCGTTGAGATGTTCCGCAAGCTCCTCGATCAGGGTGAGGCTGGTGATAACGTTGGTCTTCTCCTCCGTGGTGTAGATAAGAACGAAGTTAAGCGTGGTATGGTTCTCTGCAAACCTGGCACTGTAACTCCTCACGATCACTTCAAGGCTCAGATCTACGTCCTCAAGAAAGAAGAGGGTGGCCGTCATACTCCATTCCACAACAACTATCGTCCTCAGTTCTACCTCCGCACAATGGACGTAACTGGTGAGATCAAGTTGCCGGAAGGTGTTGAGATGGTAATGCCTGGTGATCACGTAACTATCGATGTTACTTTGATTACTCCGGTTGCTATGGATAAGGGTCTCCGTTTCGCTATCCGCGAAGATGGTCGTACCGTAGGTTCTGGTCAGGTAACTGAAATCCTCGACTAATCCTTAAAAAAGATTATAAAAGTGCGAATTACCGGCTTGAAAAGTTGGTAATTCGTATTTCTACGGGTGTAGCTCAGTCGGTAGAGCACTGGTCTCCAAAACCAGGTGTCGAGAGTTCGAACCTTTCCACCCGTGCAATAAACATTATAGAACTATGTGGAAAAAACTAGTTAATAGCGTAAAGAATTCTTATTCGGAACTTGTAAATAAAGTTTCTTGGCCATCTCTTAACGAGGTCACAAGCAGCTCAGTAGTCGTATTGTCTGCTTCCGTGATTATTGCGCTCGTAATCCTTGTTATGGATTTGGCTTTCGGAAATGTCCTGATGTCTTTGATCTATACAGGTACGCTTAAATTCTAATTTGAGGCAATGGCAGAACAGAAATTTCGTTGGTATGTGCTTCGCTCTATCAGTGGAAAAGAGTTGAAAGTCAAAGAGACACTTGAAGCAGAGATCCGTAATGGAGATCTCGGCAATTTCGTTTCAGAGATTGTGGTGCCTACCGAAAAAGTGATTACTCAGACTGCTACCGGAAAGAAGACTGAAAAGGAGAAGGTTTTATTCTCTGGATATGTTTTTGTGAGATGTATCCTTACAGGAGAGGTTCAGAACATATTGGCCGGAACGACCAATGTGATCAATTTCTTGTGCGGACGCAACTCAAAGAAACCCGAGGCTCTTCGCGATGATGAGATCGCGAGTATGTTAGGTAATCTCGATGAGAAATCTTCTGCTGAAGATGAAGCAAATGTTTCATTTAAGGTGGGAGAGGCCGTAAAAGTTATTGATGGTCCATTTAAGGACTTTGATGGCGAGGTCGAAGAGGTTAATAACGAGAAGAAGAAACTTATTGTGTGGGTTAAGATCTTTGGACGTAAAACTCCATTGGAGCTTAACTTTAATCAGGTTACGAAATAAAGCCGGATTCAGAAGGGAGTTTGTACCGGGAAACTTGGTTACGTAAAGTTCGATGGAAGCAATCCTGTTTGACTGAGTGGCTATATAAACTTTTTAATTAACTTATTACAAATGGCAAAAGAAATTGCTGGACAAATTAAGTTGCAAATCAAAGGTGGCGCTGCAAATCCGGCTCCTCCGGTAGGTCCTGCTCTTGGTTCCAAGGGTATCAATATCATGGGCTTCTGCAAGGAGTTTAATGCACGTACCCAAGATAAGGCTGGTAAGGTGTTGCCTGTAGTAATCACTTACTACACTGATAAGTCTTATGACTTTATCATCAAAACACCGCCTGTAGCTGTCCAATTGCTTGAGGCTGCAAAGGCAAAAACCGGTTCTGCAGAGCCTAACCGTAAGAAGATTGCTGAGGTGACTTGGGATCAGGTAAAGGCTATCGCAACTGAGAAAATGCCTGACTTGAATTGTTTTACTTTGAAATCAGCCATGACTATGGTTGCCGGTACGGCTCGTAGTATGGGTATTTCTGTTAAGGGTGAATTCCCTGAACTTTAAACTTCAATTGTAACAATGGGAAAACTTACTAAAAATCAGAAGTTGGCCGCTGCTAAGATTGAAGCAGGTAAGGTCTACACCCTTGCTGAAGCTGCTGCTTTGGTGAAGGAAATTACTTTTACTAAATTTGATGCTTCGGTGGATATTGACGTTCGTTTGGGCGTAGATCCCCGTAAGGCAAACCAGATGGTTCGTGGTACTGTTTCATTGCCTCATGGTACCGGTAAGTCTGTACGCGTTTTGGCTCTTTGTACTGCTGATCAAGAGGCTGCTGCTTTGGCTGCTGGTGCAGACTATGCAGGTCTTGATGAGTATATCGAGAAGATCAAAGGCGGTTGGACTGACATTGATGTGATCATTACTCAGCCTGCTTGCATGGGTAAGATCGGTGCTTTGGGTCGTGTTCTCGGTCCTCGTGGTTTGATGCCTAACCCCAAATCTGGTACAGTGACTATGGATGTTGCTAAGGCCGTTAAGGAGGTTAAGCAAGGTAAGATTGACTTTAAGGTTGATAAGGGCGGTATCGTTCATACTTCAATCGGTAAGGTGTCATTCTCTCCAGAGGCAATCGTTGAGAACGCTCGTGAGTTCGTTCAGACTCTTATCAAGTTGAAACCTGCTACAGCCAAGGGTACATATATTAAGAGCATTTTCCTTTCAAGTACGATGAGTGCCGGTATTAAGATCGACGCTAAGTCTATTGATGCTTAAAAATTAAACGACTATGAAGAAAGAAGATAAAGTCCTTCAAATCGCGAAGTTGGAAGCTCTCTTGGATGAGTACGCTCATTTCTATGTGACTGACATCGCTGGCTTGAATGCAGAAAAGACCGGTGCATTGCGTCGTTCATGTTATGCAAAGGAGGTTAAGCTTGTAATGGTGAAGAATACTTTGTTTATTCAGGCTTTGAAGAACAAAGGTATTGACTACTCTCCAATCGAAAGTGCATTCCGTGGTACTAGCGCAATCATGTTCTGTAACGTAGGTAATGTTCCTGCTAAGTTGATTAAGGATGAGGGTAAGGCTGGTGTTCCTTCGTTGAAGGGTGCTTTCGTAGAAGAGTGCTTCTATGGTGCTGACCAACTTGAAACTCTTGTTGCTATCAAGAGCAAGAACGAACTTATCGCAGATGTTGTTGCATTGCTTCAGTCTCCTGCAAAGAACGTTATTTCTGCATTGCAGAGTGGCGCAAACACAATCCATGGTGTGCTTAAGACCTTGGGTGAAAGAGGCGAATAATCAAGCAGCCTGATATATAAATAGCTTGTAACATTCTTTTTAAAACAAAATCAAAACAAATAAACATTAAAAATCTTACTATTATGGCAGATTTGAAAGTATTAGCAGAAGAGTTGGTAAACCTTACAGTTAAGGAAGTTAACGAACTCGCTACAATTTTGAAAGAAGAGTATGGTATCGAGCCTGCAGCTGCAGCTGTTGCTGTTGCTGGTCCGGCTGCTGCAGCAGCTCCTGCTGCTGAGGAGAAGACCTCTTTTGATGTAGTTCTTACTTCAGCTGGTGCTGCAAAGCTTCAGGTTGTTAAGGCTGTTAAGGAAGTTTGCGGTCTCGGTTTGAAAGAGGCTAAGGATCTCGTAGATGGCGCTCCTAGCACTGTTAAGGAGGGTCTCTCTAAGGCTGAGGCTGAGTCTTTGAAGAAGGCTCTTGAGGAGGCTGGTGCTTCTGTAGAACTTAAGTAATTAACCTGAATTTCAGGTTCGCAGGTTTAGATCTCCATGTGAGGTCTAAACCTTTTTGCGCATAAATATTTTATTTGAAAGGATTTTTTATCTCCTTTTCAGCCGTCTCAGACGTTTGTCCGCTGCGCAAAAGGGCATATTCTCTAAGTTCTTCAAGAATCTTAGCAATTATAATAAATCTGAGTCTCAATAATGGCTCTTATGTGGTTGGCAAATAGACTTTTATACTTTAATTAGAGAGTGTGATTTTGCCCGTTTGCTTAAGATTTCAAACCTTTATTCTTTAGATATAATGTCAAAAATTGTTTCTGGTATCCAAAAACCAAGAGTAAATTTCGCATCAATCAAGAGTCCTTTGGCTTATCCTGATTTTCTTGACATTCAGCTTAAGTCTTTTCGTGATTTCTTGCAACTTGACACCCCACCGGAAGAGAGAAAGAATGAGGGCCTTTACAAGGTTTTCGCAGAAAATTTCCCAATAGCTGATACTCGTAACAACTTTGTCCTGGAGTTTTTGGACTATTTTGTTGATCCTCCACGCTACACCATCGAAGAGTGTTTGTTGAGAGGGTTGACTTATTGTGTCCCCTTGAAGGCAAAGTTGAAATTATATTGTACCGATCCGGATCATGAGGAGTTTGATACTGTAGTTCAGGATGTCTACCTTGGTCAGATACCATATATGACACCGTCAGGAACGTTCGTTATCAATGGTGCAGAACGTGTTGTTGTTTCTCAGCTGCATCGTTCGCCTGGTGTATTCTTCGGACAGAGCCTGCATACAAACGGAACAAAGCTTTATTCGGCGCGTATTATCCCATTTAAGGGTTCTTGGATTGAGTTTGCTACAGACATCAATAATGTCATGTATGCTTATATCGATCGAAAGAAAAAGTTGCCTGTCACTACTTTACTTCGTGCGATAGGATTTGAAAGTGATAAAGATATTTTAGCCATTTTTGGTCTTGCAGAAGTTGTTAATGCGACACGAGATGAATTGCAAAACTGTTTGGGCCGCAAACTTGCTGCTCGTGTTTTGAAGTCTTGGGTCGAGGATTTCGTTGATGAGGATACCGGTGAGGTAGTTTCTATTGAACGTCACGAGATTAAAGTAGATCGTGAAGTTGTTGTTGACGAAAATGTAATAGATTTGATCGTCGAGTCTGGTGTTGAGACAGTTCTCCTTCAGCGTGAGGATGTCAAACTCGAAGACTATGCTATCATATATAATACCCTTCAGAAAGATCCAACCAATTCGGAAAAAGAGGCTGTAATTCATATTTATCGTCAGCTTCGTAATGCTGAGCCGGCAGATGAGGCTTCTGCACGCGAAGTGATTCTGAATTTGTTCTTCTCTGAAAAACGATATGACTTGGGTGACGTAGGTCGCTATCGTGTCAATCGTAAATTTAATTTGCCGATTTCTCCCGATGTTCGTGTATTGACCAAAGAGGATATCATTGCTATCATCCGCTATTTGATCGAGTTGATCAACTCAAAAGCCGATGTGGATGACATTGATCACCTTTCTAATCGTCGTGTGCGTACTGTTGGTGAGCAGCTTTATACACAGTTTGGTATCGGTTTGGCTCGTATGAGCCGTACTATTCGTGAACGCATGAACGTTCGCGACAATGAGGTGTTTACTCCGATTGATTTGATCAATGCTAAGACCATTTCTTCGGTGATCAACTCTTTCTTTGGTACCAATGCATTGTCTCAATTTATGGATCAGACCAATCCATTGGCAGAGATTACTCATAAACGTCGTATGTCTGCCCTTGGTCCTGGTGGTTTGAGCCGTGAACGTGCCGGCTTTGAGGTGCGTGACGTGCACTATACGCACTATGGTCGTCTTTGTCCGATCGAGTCTCCGGAAGGTCCGAACATCGGTCTTATTTCTTCGATGTGTGTATATGCTAAGGTTAATGATTTAGGATTTATTGAGACTCCTTATCGCGTCGTAACCGATGGTAAGGTAGATCTTACAGATGAAGGTATCCAATATACAAGCGCAGAGATGGAGGAAGGTATGCTGATTGCTCAAGGTAATGCTCCTCTTAACGATGATGGTACTTTTGTAGAAAAGCGTGTTAAAGCTCGTGAAGGTGCAGACTTCCCTGTTGTTGCTCCTGATGAGATTAACTTGATGGACGTTTCGCCTAATCAGATTGCCTCTATTGCTGCTGCTCTTATTCCTTTCTTGGAGCATGATGATGCCCACCGTGCACTCATGGGATCTAACATGATGCGTCAGGCTGTGCCGTTGATGACATGTGAATCTCCGATTGTTGGTACGGGTATCGAGGCTCAATTGGTTCGTGATTCTCGCACTCAGATTATAGCTGAGGGTGATGGTGTGGTTGAGTTTGTTGACGCTACTGTTATCCGCATCCGCTATGATCGTACAGAAGATGAAGAGTTCTGCTCATTTGACACTGCTGTTAAGGAGTATTACCTTCCGAAGTGGAGAAAAACCAACCAGAGCACTACCTACGACTTGCAACCTAACTGCAAGAAAGGTCAGCGTGTGAAAGAGGGAGAAATCCTGACAAGAGGTTACTCTACAGAAGGAGGAGAACTTGCCATCGGTAAGAACCTCCGCGTAGCCTATATGCCTTGGAAGGGTTATAACTATGAGGATGCTATTGTACTTAGCGAGCGTGTAGTTCGTGAAGATATTTTGACTTCTGTCCATGTTGACGAGTATTCTTTGGAAGTACGTGAGACTAAACGTGGTATGGAGGAATTGACCTCTGATATTCCGAACGTTTCCGAAGATGCTACAAAAGATTTGGACGAGCGTGGTATTGTACGTATCGGTGCACTTATTGAGCCGGGTGATATCCTCATTGGTAAGATTACACCTAAGGGTGAGTCAGATCCTTCACCTGAAGAGAAATTGCTTCGTGCGATCTTCGGTGATAAGGCAGGAGATGTTAAGGATGCCTCTCTCAAAGCTAATCCTTCATTAAAGGGTGTTGTTGTCGATACCGCTCTTTATTCTCGTTCTATTAAAGATCGCAAGGCTAAATTGGCAGAAAAGGCACAAATGCCGATTTTGGAGGGTGAGTACTCAGACAGACAAGAGGAACTTAAGAAAATCCTTCTCAATAAATTGATGACTTTGACAGAGGGACAAACCTCTTTAGGAGTTAAAGATTTCTTGGGTGTGGATGTCGTTTCCAAAGGTGCGCAATTTACTATAGGAGCTCTTTCTAATATTGACTATAGCACTGTTCAGGTTAGCAAGTGGACGACAGATGAGCATATCAATGATATGATTCAGTCCACTATTATGAACTATCTGCGCAAGTCTAAAGAGATCGATGCAGAACTTCGTCGTAAGAAGTTTGATCTCTCTATCGGAGATGAGTTGCCGTCAGGTATCATCAAATTGGCTAAGGTTTATATTGCTAAGAAACGTAAGATCGGTGTCGGTGATAAGATGGCGGGTCGTCACGGTAATAAGGGTATTGTCTCTAAGGTTGTCCGCGATGCAGATATGCCGTTTATGGCAGACGGAACACCGATGGATATTGTCTTGAACCCGTTAGGTGTGCCTTCTCGTATGAACCTTGGTCAGATATTCGAAGCTGTATTAGGTTGGTCCGGATATGAACTTGGCGAGAAGTTTGCAACTCCAATTTTCGATGGTGCAAGTCTTGATGATTTGAATGCTTGGACAGATAAGGCCGGTCTTCCACGTTATGGCAAGACCCAGCTTTATGATGGTGGTACCGGAGAGCCGTTTGATCAGATGGCAACAGTCGGTGTTACCTATATGTTGAAGCTTGGTCACATGGTAGAGGATAAGATGCATGCCCGTTCCATCGGTCCATACTCTCTCATCACACAGCAGCCATTGGGTGGTAAGGCTCAATTTGGTGGTCAGCGTTTCGGAGAAATGGAGGTTTGGGCGCTTGAAGCATTCGGTGCTGCCCATATTCTTCAGGAGATTTTGACCGTGAAGTCTGACGATGTTGTCGGACGCTCTAAGACTTACGAAGCAATTGTGAAAGGCGATAATATGCCGACACCCGGTTTGCCGGAGTCTCTCAATGTGCTTCTTCATGAGTTGAAGGGTCTCGGTTTGAGTGTACGCTTGGAATAATTACTAATTTTGTCTCTTGACGATCAGCCTTGCGGGCAGATTGTCAGGGGGCAGGATAGTATTAGTAATTAGTAATTTTGTAATCAAAAATATAAAGCTATGGCTTTTAGAAAAGATAATAACAAAAAGACCAACTTTACCAAGATTAGTATCGGTTTGGCTTCTCCTGAGGAGATCCTTGAAAACTCCTACGGCGAAGTACTTAAGCCGGAGACTATTAACTATCGTACTTACAAGCCCGAGCGAGACGGTCTCTTCTGTGAACGGATCTTCGGGCCTGTAAAAGATTATGAATGCCATTGCGGTAAATATAAACGCATCCGTTATAAAGGTATTGTTTGTGATCGTTGTGGTGTAGAAGTTACAGAGAAGAAAGTACGTCGCGAGCGTTGTGGTCACATCCAGTTGGTTGTGCCGGTAGCTCACATTTGGTATTTCCGTTCATTGCCTAATAAGATCGGATATCTTCTTGGTATGCCTACTAAGAAACTTGATTCGGTTATTTACTATGAGCGTTATGTAGTCTTGCAGCCCGGTATATTGGAGAAATCCATGGGTGTTCAGAAACTCGATACACTTTCGGAGGACGAATATCTCGAGTATCTCGAAAAAGTAGGAGAGAAGAATCAGGCTCTGCCGGATGATGATCCGAACAAGTTCATCGCTCGCATGGGTGCTGAAGCTATTTATGAGCTCCTCAAGCAGGTCGATCTTGATACACTTTCTTACGAACTTCGTGATCGTGCCAACCAGGAGGGTTCTGTTCAGCGCAAGACTGAGGCATTGAAGCGCCTTCAGGTTGTAGAGTCTTTCCGTTCGGCTAAGGAGCGTAATAATCCGGAGTGGATGATCATGAAGATCCTTCCTGTTACTCCTCCGGAACTACGTCCTTTGGTGCCGCTGGATGGTGGTCGTTTTGCCACATCTGACCTCAATGATCTTTATCGTCGCGTTATTATCCGTAATAACCGTCTGAAACGACTCATTGAGATTAAGGCTCCTGAGGTTATCCTTCGCAATGAGAAACGTATGCTTCAGGAGGCTGTTGACTCACTTTTCGACAACAGTCGTAAGGCCAGTGCCGTTAAGTCTGAGGCCAATCGTCCGTTGAAGTCTCTCTCAGACTCGTTGAAGGGTAAGCAGGGTCGTTTCCGTCAGAACTTGCTCGGTAAGCGTGTCGATTATTCTGCTCGTTCGGTGATCGTTGTAGGTCCTGAATTGAAGATGAATGAATGTGGTTTGCCCAAATTGATGGCAGCCGAACTATATAAACCGTTTATCATCCGCAAACTTATCGAACGTGGTATTGTCAAGACCGTTAAGTCTGCCAAGAAAATTGTCGATAAGAAGGAGCCCGTAGTATGGGATATCCTTGAGTTGGTGATGAAGGGTCACCCGGTGCTCTTAAACCGTGCCCCGACACTCCACCGTTTGGGTATTCAGGCTTTCCAGCCCAGGATGATCGAGGGCAAGGCCATTCAGTTGCACCCATTGGCATGTACCGCGTTCAATGCGGACTTCGATGGTGACCAGATGGCCGTTCACCTTCCGTTGGGCAATGCTGCGATCCTCGAAGCTCAGATTTTGATGCTTGGTTCGCATAACATTTTGAATCCTGCCAACGGTGCTCCGATTACCGTTCCTTCTCAGGACATGGTGTTGGGTCTTTATTACATCACCAAGCTCCGTCGTGGAGATAAGGGTGAGGGCTTGACATTCTATGGTCCGGAAGAGGCTATGATTGCCTTCAACGAGGGTAAATGTACGATGCACGCCATCATTAAGTGTCTTGTTGATACTGTGGATGTAAATGATGCACGTCGTCCGATCAAGCAGTTGGTAGAAACCTCTGTGGGTCGTCTTATTTTCAATCAGAAAGTGCCCTCCGAAGTGGGATATGTCAATGAGGTTATCACCAAGAAGTCTCTTCGCAATGTCATCACAGACGTGATCAAATATTGTGGTATTCCTCGTACAGCCAACTTCCTGGATGATGTTAAGAACTTGGGTTACTATGAGGCATTTAAAGCCGGTCTTTCATTCAACCTTGGCGATGTTCTTGTGCCGGAAGAGAAGACTGAGCTTATCAATAAAGGTCATGCTGACGTAGATGCCATCATGGATGACTATAACAACGGTTGGATCACCAACAACGAGCGTTATAATAAGGTCATTGACGTTTGGTCTTCTGTCAATACCAATTTGACCAAAGTCTTGATGAAACAACTTGCTGAGGAGAATCAGGGCTTCAACTCCATTTATATGATGATGGACTCAGGTGCCCGTGGTTCTAAAGAGCAGATTGCACAGCTTTCCGGTATGCGTGGTTTGATGGCCAAGCCTCAGAAAGCCGGTGCAGAGGGTGCACAGATCATCGAGAACCCGATCTTGGCTAACTTTAAGGAGGGTATGTCTGCGTTAGAGTACTTTATCTCTACACACGGTGCTCGTAAGGGTCTTGCCGATACTGCCTTGAAGACTGCCGATGCCGGTTACTTGACTCGTCGTTTGGTCGATGTGGCGCACGATGTGATTATTCGTGAAGAAGACTGTGGTACGCTTCGCGGCTTGGTATGCACTGAGTTGAAGAATAATGACGAAGTGGTTGCTACTCTCAAAGAGCGCATCCTGGGTCGTGTCTCAGTTCATGACATTATTCACCCCATCACCGGCGAGCTCATTATTGCAGCCGGAGAGGAGATCACAGAGCGCATCGCAGATAAGATCGAGCAGTCTCCGATTGAGCAGGTTGAGATCCGTTCGGTACTCACTTGCGAATCCAAACATGGTGTTTGTGCCAAGTGTTATGGTCGCAACCTTTCTACTAACCGCATGGTTCAGAAGGGTGAGGCTGTCGGAGTCATTGCCGCTCAGTCCATCGGTGAGCCCGGTACTCAGTTGACACTCCGTACATTCCACGCCGGTGGTATTGCCTCTGCTGCAGTAGCGGTTTCCAACTTGAAGTCCGGCTATGATGGTGTCATTACCATTGACGAGTTGCGTACTATTGATACTAACGAGGGTTATAAAGTTGTTGTCAGTCGTATGGCAGAAATGCACATCGATGATCCTCACACCGGTATGGTACTTACCACAGCCAACATTGCCTATGGTTCTAAACTCTTCGTTGAGAATGGAGCAACCTTAAAGAAAGGTGACTTGATCTGTGAGTGGGACCCGTTCAATGCGGTAATCGTCTGCGAAGTTTCCGGTAAAGTAACATTCAAGAACGTTGTCGAGGGCATTACCTATAAGTCTGAGGTCGATGATGCGACCGGTCTTGAAGAGAAGATCGTAATCGAGTCTAAGGACCGTTCGGTAGCCCCTGTTGCCGAAATCGTTGATGCCGAAGGCACCGTCCTCCGCTCCTATACATTGCCTGTCGGTGCACACATCATGGTGTCAGAAGGCGAAGAGATCAATGCAGGTGCCATCTTGGTTAAGATCAACCGTGCCAGCAGCAAAGCCGGTGACATCACCGGAGGTCTCCCGCGTGTGACCGAGTTGTTTGAGGCTCGTAATCCTTCTAACCCGGCTGTCGTAACAGAGATCGATGGTGAGGTAACGTTTGGTAAGATCAAACGTGGTAACCGTGAGGTTTCTGTCACTAACAAGTTTGGTCAGGAGCGCAAGTACCTTATTCCGCTTGCTAAGCAGTTGCTCGTACAGGAGAATGATTACGTTCGTGCAGGTATGCCACTTTCTGATGGTGCGATTACGCCCAGCGACATCTTGTCTATCTTGGGTCCGACTGCCGTACAGGAGTACATTGTCAATGAAATACAAGACGTGTACCGTCTGCAGGGTGTGAAGATCAACGACAAGCACTTTGAGGTCATTGTTCGTCAGATGATGCGCAAGGTTATTGTTCAGAACCCCGGTGACACCCGTTTCTTGGAGTCACAGGTTGTTGACAAGTTGAACTTTGCAGCAGAGAATGATCGCATTTGGGGCATGAAGGTTGTCCTCAAGGCTGGAGATTCTGCCGAACTTAAGCCCGGTATGATTATTACTGCTCGTCGTCTCCGCGATGAAAATTCATTGTTGAAGCGTCGTGACAAGAAGTTGGTTGAAGTTCGTGATGCCGTTCCGGCTACTTGCGAACAGATCCTTCAGGGTATCACTCGTGCAGCGTTGGGTACAAACAGCTTCATGTCTGCAGCATCATTCCAGGAGACTACCAAGGTCCTCAACGAGGCTGCTATCTTGGGCAAGGAAGACCTCTTGGAGGGTATGAAGGAGAACGTTATCTGCGGTCACTTGATCCCTGCCGGTACAGGCCAGCGTGAATTTGACAAGTTGCTTGTCGGAAGTAGAGACGAGTTCAATAGAGTGTTTACTGCACCGCGCAAGAACCTTGAGTTCTGATTCCTCTAAATAGAATCTATTATCCTTTTAATATGAAGGCTGTGTCAATATTTTGGCGCAGCCTTTTTTTGTGATTAGGGCGATGATGGCTGATGGTTTTGGGGTTTAGAATTTTTAGGGTTTAGGGGCATCGCCTAATGCCGGCAGATGGCGATGGAATCTTTTTGCTTACCCACACTAAATAACGTGAGTTCGACGAATTCAAAATAGAGTAAGCTGTGTATCTAATGTCCTTTGTACATTGATACACGGCTTTTTCGGAAACATACAATATGCGGCAATAGCTCCCAACATGTTTACGATATATTTTTCAAAGCAGCGATGTCTTGAGTGCTCCACTTGTGCAATATTCTTGAGTTCACCATTAACAGTTTCAATGATAGCCCTTTTACGTAACAATAATTTGTCCGAAACGCTCATCAATGCTCCTTTCATATTACTTTTCTGCTTGGTTATGAGCTGTATACGATGATATGGGCGTTTGTTTTCTCTTTTCAGCGTATATTTTGCTGTCATCTTATCAAAAAACTTGCTGAAATCATCTGCCATACAGAATAATTCTGTAACTTTGTCCGCGGTGAGCATAGCGATTATTATTTGTAATTCTTTGTAATTGACACTATAAAGATACAATAATTTTCGCTAATCACCAAATTTACAGATAATTAAAATTCATCGAACTCACATTAAATACGTATCCGACGGTAGCGGCACACACGACACGATACGATATGCCCTAATAAAAAAGAATGAACAGTTATTCAATGACATACAGCCTATGAAATACACAGCAACTATTCTTTTGGCTTTTATGACCGTTACTTTTGTCACCAGTGGTGTTCTTCTGTGGAAACGTCGAAAGGAAACAGGAGATTATTCACGTATCATATGGGCCGTATTCAGCTGGTTCTCGGCGTTCTTTGCTCTGACATTCATCATGCGTACGTGGCAGGAGACCACAACGGCTGACGGAGCATTCTTCGAGCCGGAGCATACCTTTGTGCCGATTCTCATACAGATGGCATTTTTCCTGTATCCACTTGAGGTAATCCGCCCGACAATCAGCAGAGCCAGGGTTTATGCGCTTCTGTTTACTCCTCTGATATTGTTGGTTGCTATGGGAATGTGTGCCGGCATTGAATATACTCCTATATATACTTATGCAGACCTGTGGCGGCATATCGGAAAATTTAATGTATGGTTCCGACTGTTCTCACTTATGGTGATGTTGTTCTATTGTTTCTCTCTTTTTCTTGTGCCATATGACTGGCGGAAGAGCAGCGCCGACAAGAGGTTCATAACGTTCTACTCCTGCGGATTCTGCCTGATTGGTCTGCTTCATTTCGCCATACAGATGTTTCACGCCTATTTTCTCGTGCTTGCCCATCAGATTGTGTGGATATCATTCTTCCTGTCTGTGGTTTGGTATGAGTTGAGAGAGCGTCTGCTTGTACCGCAGGCAGCCCTGAAACAGGAAGAGTCCTGCGATTGCGACTCCACAGAAGATGGTCTTTGGGGAGAGATAACCCTTTTATTGGACAACAATGAGAAGTGGAGAGATCCGAATCTGAGCCTTAGTTCTCTGTCAGAACTGCTGGATTCAAACCGTACATATATAGGAGAAGCCTTCAAACAAAACACAGGAATGACTTTTGTCGAGTATATGACCAAACGTCGTATCGACTATGTCATGGCCAGAATGAAAGATAATCCAAAGGCAGATATTCATGAACTTTTCAACTATGTCGGTTACCGTCAGCGAAGCACCGCATGGAGAAACTTTCAGAAAATCACAGGAATGACCCCGACTGAATTCGTTGATAACCTGAAATAGCAAAATCCCCAATTTCTTTGATAAAAGGGGCGATTTCCTCTTTTTTGTAAAATTGCAACGAAGTTTTGTAAAATTGCAACAATGAAAATTTCTTAGTCAGAATAGATTTAGGTACTTTTGCCACTCACATAAAAATTCTTGTTATCATGAGACTATGAAAACGCTGAAGGCTATCATCGGTGCGTGGCAGCAGACCAATTTGATGCTGCGTATCTTCGTCGGCATCGTTGCAGGCTCCGTGCTGGCACTGACCGTGCCGGGCATTAGTGCAATATCCCTGTTGGGCGACCTCTTTGTGGGGGCACTCAAGGCGATGGCACCCGTATTGGTGGCCGTGCTTGTTACCTCGTCGGTGGCAACGGCTCGTGCCGGGCTGGGTAGCCGCTTCCGCACTGTCATCACCCTCTATATGCTCACCACGCTGATGGCAGCCGTAGTGGCTGTAGTAGCTAGTTTCCTCTTTCCTGTGGGAATAGCCTTGGCCGATGTGCAGGGTGCTTCGGGTAGTGCGCCGGGAGCGTTGGGCGATGTGTTCCGCAACATTGTCGGCAGCGTGATGAGCAACCCCGTCACCGCCATAGCCAATGCCAACTACCTGAGTATCCTCTTCTGGGCGGTAGTCATCGGTATAGCATTGAAGATGGTGGCAAGCGAACAGACCATCGGTAGCCTCCGCCAATGGGCCGATGCTGTGTCGAAGGTGGTGGCGTGGATTATCCAATGTGCCCCGTTCGGTATTCTCGGTTTGGTCTATACCTCCGTATCGCAGAGTGGTTTGGAAATCTTTACCACCTACGGCAAACTGCTGTTGCTGCTGGTGGGCTGTATGCTGCTGGTATCACTCGTGCTCAACCCTATCATCGTGGGCTGTATGCTCCGACGCAACCCCTATCCATTGGTGTGGCGTTGCCTGAAGGAGAGCGCAGTGAGTGCATTCTTTACCCGCTCTTCGGCAGCCAATATCCCGGTGAATATGGAGCTGTGCAAGCGCATGGGCATTGACAAGGACTTCTATTCGGTGAGCATCCCGCTTGGCAGCATTATCAATATGGACGGTGCGGCCATCACCATTACCGTGATGACCCTCGCCACCTGCTATACCTTGGGAGTCGACATCTCATTTGCGAGTGCCTTGCTGCTCAGCATCATTGCCACCTTGGGTGCCTGTGGCACATCGGGCGTGGCTGGCGGTTCGCTGTTGCTGATACCTATGGCATGCTCACTCTTCGGCATCTCGGGCGATGTGGCTATGCAGGTGGTGGCGGTAGGCTTCATCATCGGTGTGGTACAGGACTCTATAGAAACCGCCCTCAACTCCAGCGGTGATGCGATGTTCACCATTGCCTCGGAGATGCGCGAGCGGATGAAGCGAGGAGAGAAAGTAGAGTTTTAATGGATTGACAATATTATTACAATTATGATAAAGAAATTGAACCTAATGTTGATGCTTTGCCTCTTGGTGGGCTTAGCATCATGCGGTGTGAAACAGAAAGACCAAGACAAGGGGTATAGTGAAACCACCATGGAACTGATTCAGATGGTAGAGGAGAACAGCGAACTGAAATCGCTGCTGACCGAGGCCATCGAGAAGGGCAAGAGTATCAACCCCGACAAGAAGACCAACCCCGTGCAGTCGTTGGAGGAGTATTACGACTTCGTTGACTACTCTCAGAAGGTGATGCCGTGGGATGTAATCCTCTGTCCCGGCCAGCCCACCATCTTCGGACGCATGTATCAGGCACTCTGCTACTGCTACTTCATCAACTGCATGCCGCTGGAGTCATTAGAGGGCAAGGACCTCTTCACCGCCTCGGTGCAGTACACCGAGCCTTACCGCAACTGGCTTGTCAAGTATTGCCAGTCGTGGGGCAATTACCTCTCTTCCACCGAGTCGTGGAACAAGGAGTACGAAGAGCTAATGATGGTGCAGGAGGAGTTGGGTATGACCAACGGCTGGTACGAGGACCCCTCAAACTGGCATTCGTTCAACGACTTCTTTGCCCGTCGCCTCGCTTCGCCCGACCGGCGTCCCATTGCCGAGCCTGACAACGAGGCCGTGATTGCATCGCCTTGCGACAGTGAGCCACAGGGCGTATGGGCCATTGATGAGGATTCGTATATCGTGACCGACAGCAAGATTGCCGTCAAGTCACGCGTGTTCAATTCCGTGCGCAACCTCATCTCTCCCGAAAGCCCCTATTGCGAAGCCTTTGCAGGTGGTACCTTCTACCACGCCTTCCTGAACGTGAACGACTACCATCGCTACCATTTCCCCGTGAGCGGTGTACTCAAGGAACTGCGTGTAATCCCCGGCGACGATGCGCTGGGCGGAAGCATCACTTGGGAACCCGAGTTGCAGCAATACGTTGTCGATTGCTCGGTACCCGGTTGGCAGAGTGTAGAGACACGCGGCTTGGCTATCGTCGAGACCGAGGAGTATGGCCTCGTGGCAGTGATGCCCATCGGTATGTCGCAGGTGGCATCCATCAACTTCGAGGAGAACCTCAAGGTGGGCGACAGAGTTGAGAAGGGCGACATGCTGGGTTACTTCCTGTTCGGTGGCTCCGATTTCGTTCTGGTGTTCCAGGAGAAAGCCAACTTCAAGCTCACTGCACCGGCTAATGACGATAATGGTTGGCAGCATATCCTGATGGGCGAGAAATTAGGAGAATTAAACAAATAACATACAAACTTTTCAATATTAATTTAAAAACATTAAAGCAATGAAGACATTCAGAATGATTGGAATGGCCATTATAGCTGTGACGCTCGGCTTCGCTATGAGTGCTTGTAGCGATGACGACGACGATTATTTAAAGGAGTTGGAGAAGGAATACTCCCGACTGATTGTGGGTAAATGGTTTAACTTCACCCCCGAAGCGAGTATGTTTTGGGTATATCAACCAGATGGTAAGATGGGCATCGTTGGTTGGGATAAAGAATTTGGCTGGTTTGACACCCAAAGAACTTATCGTTTAGAGGGTAATAAACTAATTGAAACTGATGCAGTAGTAGGAGAGACAAAGGCTGAGATTGAAATTATCAATGGAAAAATGATAGTTAAGCCAATTTTTCCGGTGTCAGGTGAGAAAATTCACTATAAAGTAAATGAACAATTTGACATCACCGGTAAATACTCTTACTTGAATTCTGCAGTAAGAGTTGTAGCAGCTACAGGAAAGACTGAAATGAAGCTTCCGGAAGGCATTACCTTTGGAGGAAAGAATACTATCTCGGTAGAAGCATTGCACGGCGACCGCATTGTAGAGCAAATGAAGTCTTTCTTTGCCGATGCCATGTTTACACCGAATGCCAAGTTGAGACATACCGTAGATGGTACTGTGATGTACAAAGACTATGCGCTCGATGGCAACAACCTCTCGTTTGAACTCAATAAGGGTCATCAGTTGAATGCTACTTCGTTCCCGGACGAAGATGGTGACCGTCTCTTTATCATCATTCCGAAGCAGGAAGCCTGGGTAGGTGGTTTGGCGGATGTCATCCGCAAGGAAAATCCAGCCAACGTAATAACTGACGAAGTGGTTGCAGCGCTCGAAAAAGAGTTTATGGATACTTTCGAAACCTTTACCGTAGTGCTCAGCCTCTCGAAGACTGGCGAATACAATGCTGCAGAGGATGTGGATCCTTATAAGGATTATCCGCAGCTGGTCGTGGGTAAGTGGTTTAATTTTACACCAACAGAAAGTGTATTCATGAATTTTAATGATGATAAAACTGTTTCTACTATTGGATATGATAAGGTTTTAGGATGGATGGAAAATACAGGAACATATCGTATAGAGGAAGATAAAATAATACGTACATACCTTATAGAAGGATCCCCTCTTGAATTCTCCACAAAGATCGAAGTTACAAACGATAGATTTATTTTCAAAGCTGGTTCTGATTCGTATAACCCTGAGCTTGGCGACCGTGTGCACTATCGCGTTCAAGAGCAATTTGATATCAAGGGTAACTACACTTATCTCAATGCAGCAGCAAGGGTAGTGCCCGCAGAGGGTGAAACCGCTTTGCAGTTGCCAGAGGGTTTTCTCTTCAATGGTGAGAACACTATCCCTGTAGAGAGTCTGAATGGCGAACGCATTATCGATGCTTCAAAAGCATTCTTCGCTGATGCCACATTCGCAGAGGACGGCAAGTTGAACCACACTATGAATGGCGAGGCAAAGG
>JAZNGG010000004.1:0-78381 GCA_045576355.1 Bacteroidales bacterium | reverse complement strand
GGGGTTGAGGGGTTGAGGAGTTGAAGGGTTGAAGGGTTGAGGGGTTGAAGGGGTTGAAGGGGTTGAAGGGGTTGAGGAGCGTTTTTCGATGTGGTCGATGGCCAAGAGTAGGTCGCAGACGGCTCCTAAACGGGTTTCGTTGGTCTCAGTGCCATCATCGATGATGGTGATCGGGTTGGTATAATGTTGTTCCTTCGCCCAATCTTCAAAGATGTGTGCAAACTTATGGTTAGTAACAATGATGTGTTCATCTATGTCCGGAATGCGGTCAATGTCATCCAACATCCTTCCAAGGATGGTACTGTCTCCTATTTTTAACAGCGGTTTGGGAAAGTTTTTGGTAAGTTCGCCAAGACGTGTGGCGTAACCGGCGGCGATGACGATGGATTTCATATTTTTAACTATGGCTGATGGCGATGGCAATGGCGAGGGCTGGGGGCTGTGGCCCTGCTATGGCTATGGCTATGGCAATGGCTATCGACGCTTTCTCAGCATATTTATCAAATTAGCTAATCTTTTCTCTAAACTTTGTAGCTTCTGCAATAAGTTTTCTAATTGTTCCTTTGTAATATATGATAGTTGATAAGCGATTTGTATTTGTGTTTCAACTTCATATGTAGAACCTAATGCAATCTCTAAAAAACGCGCAAAATCAAATTCGGACTCCCGAGAAGATCCTTCTGCTATGTTTGAAGGAATAGAAACTACCGCTCGTTGCAATTGATTCGCTAAGGCATACGCTTCTTGCTTGGGAAATAACTCTGTGAGACGATAGATCTCAATTGACAGATTTACCCCATCTTGCCATACTTCATATTTTCTGAAATCACGCATATTATTTATGGCTTATACTTTTAGGAGCTGCGCTCCGCGATGGCTGATGGCGATGGATTTGAGGAGCAGCGCCATAGTAGCGAAGCGAATAGCCATAGCCATAGCCACTTACTAAACAAATCTCGCTCCGTTGTCGGTGTTACAGAAGTGGATTTCAAAACTCTCGGTGTATTCGGGGAACATGCGGAGGTATTCGGTCGTGATGTACTCCCTGATTTCTTCGCGTTTTGCCGGATCGATCAAAGCAATGCATGCCCCTTTGAATCCTGCTCCACTGAAACGGCCTCCATAGACCCCGTCCGTGCGGCGCATGATGTTGTAGATGGCAATAAGTTCCTCACTGCCACATTCATAGTTCTTAATCGAACTCTCACAACTCTCAAAACAGAGTTGTCCGAAAAGCTGCAGGTTGCCTGTCTCCCATGCTGTTACTCCCTTACGGACACGACGATATTCACTATAAAAATGCTCTGCTCGACGTGCAAAACGAGGGGGCATTTTCTCTTTGGTCAATTCGTAGGTTTCACGAGGGATGTCTCGTAAGAAGGTTTTATCCAGACTCTTCAGGGGCATACCGGTATATGCCATCATGTTCCATGCTGCGGTCTTACATTCCGCTACACGTAAGTTGTAGTCACTGTTGACGAGACTTCGGGTAAGTCCGCTGAAGATGATGGCAAGTTCAAATTCCGGCATGCGCGGATTGCGTCGGATGATACGATACTGCTCTGAGTCTGTGTCCAAAAACAAAAGTGAGTCTTTTTCACAAAGGGCGATACATGCCTGATCCAATATACCATTGGTAAGTCCGATATACTCTCGTTCCGCCTGACTGGCAATTTTGATAACTTCCAACGGGGTCAAGGTAATGTTATTAGCCCGAGCAAATGCCATGACATAAGCGATCAAGACAGCTGCGCTCGAAGACAATCCTCCGACAGGAAGACTTCCTCTAATAACTCCCTGGATGCCATGGGTGAGTTTAAAGCGTTTTTTCAGTGCATATTTGGCTCCACGAGCATAGTCTCCCCAATTTCCGGCTTTCACCTGGGTGGGGAGGGTAATATCAAAATCGACATCTCCCTCAAAAGTAAGACTGCGCAAAGAGACACTGCCATCGTCTGTGACAGAAAACAGCAGATCGACTCCTTTATCGAAGGCAAAACCCATGACAAGTCCATGCTGATGATCCACATGCGCTCCAAGAGGACATACTCGATAGGGGGAGAAGATGTGATATTCGGATTCGTGTCCGAAATATTGCTTAAAAGCGTTGTGCATAAATTCTTTTTATTATATCAACTGAAATTTGATTCTTTTTTAAGGGAACTTCTATAATATGTTCACACCTTGCAATTATCAATTGTGCAGATTCTATTATTTGAAAAATTCGTTCGTGTATAGAGAATTTATTTGTCTCCAAATAAAGACTTAAACTCAACTAATTTTGATTTACATTCTTCTAATTGTAACATCATAACTCATCAGAATAAATTACCTTCCGAAATATACAACAAATGAGATCAATTTTATCATTCTGAATAACTCTAAAATTATGTCTCATCAATTGTTTACTATCTGCTGATAAAAAAATACGTTTAGAAAACACAAATCTTCTAAGCGAAATCGTATTCACTTAGATATCAAATATTTAGCAAGCGTAGATCGAAAACTTGGGAATTTTTCAAGCAATTTCGGTCTTAATACGAATACACATCAAAGCAAAAATCACAGAACTTCTCCATCCTTTCCACAATGAATCATAGACGTATTATGCTGCAAATTTAATCATTATCGTTCAATTTTGAGAAAAAGAGGTTTCCTTTTTTCACTTTTATACCTCAAAAAGTTCATTTTGGGGGTATTTTGTCGGATTTTTAGTCCAAAATCGTTCAATTAAAAACGCAGCGTGCTGCGTAAGGCGATACAGGTTGCTGAGTAAGGCAACACAGCACGCCGAGAAAAGAGATGCAGGGCCGTGCGAAGGGCGACGCAGTGCGCTGAGTATGTATGTTAACGGATTTAGGTTGGTCGTGGGCAGCGCGTACAGAGAAGTTGAGGAGTTCAGAGATTGAGGGGTTTAAGGGCTGCGCCCAGCGATGGCTTGGAGCAAAACCCTGCTATGGCTGATGGCCAGGGTTTCACCTTTCAGTTTTCATTTTCCTCTTGGCTCTTTCCTCAAAATTCACAAACCAAATTGTTAAAAAAACTTTCATCCTCTTGACATCGACTTTCGATTGTTGTATCTTTGTAACAAGTTTGGTGAATACCCCAAGTTTGGGGGCAGTAAACGATGAAGCGTTGAGACGTTTAGGGTTCATGACCCTCCATGTTTCAATGCTTCATCGTTTTTGTTTCCCTGTACCCGACAGTCCGGAAAATAATTTGACGGCTCGAAAGAGTCCACTCATCGTTTTTTACTTAAAAGGCCGAGGCTTTTTACTTCACGAGCGTAGCCTCATTATTCAACGAGCGTAGCCTCGTTAATCGATGAGCGTAGCCTCATTATTCAACTCGCGTACCCTTGTTGATCGATGAGCGTAGCCTCATTATATGATGAGGATACGCGCGTTAAAAATTCGCCTCGACGTGTTACCCCAAATAAACCGACAAAAGAATTCATGGGAGCCAATGCAAGAAAATTATTCTTTTTTTAATTTACTCCTTGAACTTCTCTATAATTTTTATGATTTATACTTGGTGTTTAGACCCCCTTTTCCTAAAATCTACAAGTGGTCTCCAATGTGTTTGGCTCAAAGCCGGAGTTTATGCAGAATCACACAAAATGACACACAGAGACAGCATATAAGTGTTAATTTTCCAAAAAACGACAACTCAGAGCAGCACCCCTGCTATGGCTAATGGCGAGGGCTTATGGACTTCGTCCGCTATGGCTTATGGCTATGGCAGATGGCTTTTTAGGAGCTACGCTCTGCGAGGGCAGATGGCTTTGCTTTCCGTTTTCAGATTTAATGTTGAAAAGATAAACCTCTAAACCCCTAAACCCTAAACCACTAAATGGGTTAAATAAAGAAAAAGTGAGAAAAATGAGTGCTAAAATGAAGAAAATCTCAATTTTTATTTGTAACTTTGCAAAGTTTTGCGTTTAAACTCTAAAAGAGGGGTATATTTCGGCAATTTTACCGGGAAAACCCGGACCCTTTTAGGAGTTGTTAGGGCAAAATGTTATGTTCAATTACAGGATAATATATATCGTCCAAAAAAAAGAATCTTTGAAGATATGAGACGCATATTAAACTGCATGGTTGTGTTGTTGCCACTTCTCTTTTTGGGAAGTACATCATTAGGTGCGCAAAACCCTCCGAAGAAAAAAGATCCTCAGTTAGAGGTGCATCAATACATGGATATTTGGGCCACAGTGCTAAAAAATCTCCAATCATACTACGTCGATAGCGTCGATTACAAGAAAGTTCTAACTGAGGGCATAAATGCCATGCTCCAGGAATTGGATCCCTACACTACTCTCATCCTGGAAGAAGATCAAGCCGACTTTAAAACCATGACTACCGGCGAGTATGGAGGCATCGGGGCGCTCATCATGCAAAGAGGAGATACGGTCTATATCAGCGAACCTTACGAAAACCAACCGGCTTCAGAAGTGGGGCTCCGTGCAGGAGATGCCATCATCTCGATCAATGGGGAGTCCATGATCAAAAAGAGTTCTTCCGATGTCAGTTCAAAACTTCGTGGTCAACCGGGCGAAACGTTCCGTCTGGAAATTCTTCGTTTCGATGAGCAGGATCATCGTTTTATAGACATCACCCGACGTAAAATTGTGCTTAATGCGGTGCCTTATTACGGAATATTGAAAGACAGCATTCTCTATATCAACCTTTCCTCTTTTACCGACAAGGCTGCCGAAGAGGTGAGATCAGCTTTGCTCGAGACACGCGAAAAAACTGAGATCAAAGGGATTATACTGGATCTGCGAGACAATGGAGGCGGATTACTCGATCAGGCGGTAAAGATCGTCAATATGTTTGTCCCCAAAGGGAATCCGGTGGTAGAAACCAAAGCAAAGATCGAACGCTGGAACTCATCGTACTACACTATAGTCGAGCCGATCGATACGCTGACCCCAATGGCCATATTGGTCAACAGAGGTTCGGCATCATCCTCCGAGATTCTATCCGGAGCACTGCAAGATATGGATCGTGCAGTCGTAATGGGAGAACGGACGTATGGCAAAGGGCTGGTGCAATCGACCCGGGACCTCCCCCATAATGCCCTTTTGAAATTCACCTCTGCCAAATACTACATCCCCAGCGGAAGATGTATCCAAGCCATCGATTACAGCCATCGCAATGAGGACGGCAGTGTCGGCAGGATTCCGGATTCGCTCACACAAGTTTTCTACACGAAGGCAGGCAGAGAAGTGAGAGATGGAGGTGGCATCAAACCGGACATAGAGAAAAAGCCACAAGTATTATCCAACATTACAATCAACCTCATCGCTCGCAATCACATTTTCGATTTTGCCACGCTCTATCGGTCCCGCCACGACAGCATCGCTCCGGCAGCAGAATTCGCTATCACTGATGAGGATTATGCCGATTTCTGCCAAAGCTTAAAAGACAAGAAGTTCACTTACGACCGCCGAAGCAGTAAAAAGCTGGAAGAGCTACGCAAAACCGCTGAATTTGAAGGATATGCAGAGGTTGCCAAATCCCTGCTGGATTCACTCAGTTCGAAGTTAGGACACAATTTGGATCATGAGTTGCAACAGTTCAAACCGGAAATCACTCATGCCATCAATCAGGAAATCGCATCCCGTTATTATTATCAACGCGGACATGCCAGACAATTTCTGCTCAGGGATTCGCTGACAGCCGATGCCATCACTTTGCTCAACGACAAAACTCGGTATGACAGCATCCTTGCCTCCCCAAACCCAACAAGCAAAGTTCAGAAAGGGCAAGTGAAGAAAAACAAAAAATGACACTTATTTCATCACATACAAGACAATCATATAATCAAACTTAATACAAAAAAATATTTATGAAAAAAATGTTTCTCGTCGGTCTCGCCGCAATGATGACCGCAACAGCAGCCACAGCGCAACAAACAGCCAAAGACACTGTCAAGCAAACAGAAGGCTTCGTATTTACAACAATCGACTCGGTAGCCATCACCCCGATCAAGAATCAGAAAAATGCCGGCACCTGCTGGTGTTATTCCACTATGGCATTCCTGGAGTCAGAACTTCTCCGTGAGACCGGAAAGACTTATGACTTCAGCGAGATGTTTATCGTCTATAACACCTACATGGATCGTGCAGACAAGTCCATCCGTATGCATGGCGATGCATCATTCTCTCAGGGAGGTTCTTTCTATGACGTACTCTACGGCATGAAAACCTTTGGTCTCGTTCCCGACTCAGAGATGCCTGCCGGTGTGATGTATGGCGACAGCCTTTCCAACCACACAGAACTCTCTGCCGTCACCGAACCCTTTGTAGCTGCCATCGCAGAAGGCAAGCTCACCAAGTTGCAAAGTGCTCCTGACGGGAAAGCGCTTTGGCGTAAGGCTCTCGAGTGTATTTATGACACTTATCTCGGTAAACGTCCGACCTATTTTGTTTATGAGGGCAAGCACTATACCCCCCAGTCTTTCTATGAAAGCACCGGACTGAAAGCCTCTGACTATGTATCGATCACCTCTTATATGCACCACCCCTATTCTACCGGCGAACACATCGGTGAGGGCTTCATCATCGAGGTGCAGGACAACTGGCGCTGGGCGTCATCCCTTAACTTTGAGTTGGATGACATGATGCGCGTCTTCGATCATGCCATCAAGACCGGTTACACCATCGCATGGGGTTCAGACGTAAGCGAAGATGGTTTCACTCGCGATGGTCTTGCCGTATATCCCGACGTGGAAACCGCTCCCGAGCAGTTGGGTTCAGATCAGGCTCACTGGTTGAAGTTGAACCGCATCGAGCGTCGCAGCGAATTGACTAAAAAACCGCTGAAGCAAAAAGTATGCACTCCTGAAGAGCGTCAATTGGCTTATGATAATTTTGAGACCACTGATGATCACGGCATGCAGATCTTCGGTACAGCCAAAGATCAGGAGGGCAATCTCTACTACATGGTCAAGAACTCCTGGGGTTCTGCCGGCAAGTATAACGGTATCTGGTATGCTACTCCAGAATTCTGCCGTTACAAGACCATGAATATCGTTGTCAACAAGAATGCCATTCCGAAGGATCTCCGCAAGAAATACGGCATTAAATAATTATCACCAATGAGATTCGACACCACTGTCAAACGTCTTTCGGCTGTCTCCGACAACTCCCTTTACCACTACGGACAATGTGCTGTCCCGTTTCCCTCTGTAGAGGAACTGAAAGGGATCGTAGAACTATGCCGACAACTCATCTTCCCCGGTTATTACGGGCGTAGTATCATCTCCGCCGATACACTGGACTACCACATCGGTGTGGGGCTGGAACACCTCCACGAGAAGTTGACCAAACAGATTCTCGCAGGATTGGCTTTTGCAGCCTCCTCCTGTGACATCCATTTGGATGCTCTTTGGGAAGAAGCCCGGACCAAAGCGACCGAGTTTGTAGAGAGTCTGCCGGAGTTGAGAGAGATACTTGCCAGTGACGTCGAAGCGCACTATAAGAATGACCCCGCCGCACATAACACCGGCGAGGTCATCCTTTGCTATCCCGGGATGCGTGCCATCACCAACTACCGACTGGCACATCGTCTGCTCGAACTTGACATTCCTCTGATCCCCCGCATGATCACCGAACTGGCTCATTCGGAAACGAGTATCGACATACATCCTGCCGCCCGCATCGGTGGGTCATTTACCATCGATCACGGTACCGGTGTCGTCATCGGAGCAACAGCTATTTTGGGTCATCATGTCACCATATATCAAGGTGTTACATTGGGAGCCAAAAACTTCCCACAAGAGGCGGATGGCACCTTGGTCAAAGGGATCGACAGACACCCTATACTCGGAAACCATGTCATCGTCTATGCCAACGCTACAATCCTCGGACGGGTACATATCGGTGATGGATGTGTAGTCGGCGGCAACTTATGGGTGACACAGGACGTCCCTCCCGGAACAAAACTCTTTTATAATCCCCGTATAGAAAATTCCTAATCTGCAACTTTCTAAAAAAATGGATAAATTTAAGATCGTCGTTAAGACGCTCAAAGGCCTGGAAGAGATTTTGGCCACCGAAATCGAAACACTCGGTGGAATCAATATTACCATCGGAACCCGCATGGTTTCATTTATTGGAGATAAGGCACTCCTATATAAGGCTAATCTACGACTCCGCACCGCACTGCGAGTATTAAAGCCTTTTGCGACATTCCAAGCCAACGATCCGGATGACTTATATGAACACATCAAACAGATAGACTGGAAGCAGTATATCGCACCCGGTCAGACTCTGGCGATAGATGCTACGGTCAATGGAGAAGCATTCAGACACAGCAAGTTTGCCCTCTATCGCGCCAAAGATGCCATCTGTGACTTTTTTACCGAACAAGGTGACAAACGTCCCACAATCAGTGTTACCGGAGCCGACATCCTTATCAACCTGCACATCAATGAGAACGAATGTACGCTCTCTCTCGACTCTTCCGGAGAACCACTTCAGAAACGAGGATACAAAGTACAGCAAACCGATGCACCCATAAGCGAAGTTTTGGCGGCCGGTATTCTGCTCAAAGCCGGTTGGGATGGATCCAAGGACCTGTGTGATCCGATGTGTGGATCGGGAACATTCCTCATCGAAGCTGCCCTCATTGCAACCAACACACCTGCAGGGATTTGCCGCACAGATTTCGGGTTCGAGCACTGGAAAGTCGGAGCACTCGCTTTCGACGAAGAGTTATGGCATGAGATCTATAATGACGATAGTCAAGAGCGCGAGTTCACTCATCGTATCTATGGTTTCGATATCTCCAAACCTGCTATCGATGCCGCTACAGCCAACATTAAGGCTGCAGGTATGAGCAAATATATTTCATTGGAGGTTAAGGATTTTGAAAACACAGAAAATGCACCTTCTCCGGGATGTATCATGGTGTGCAATCCCCCATACGGCAAACGACTTTTTACCGATGTACCAACCTTCTATAAAATGATGGGCAGCATACTGAAACGTGCCTATCAAGGTTGCGAAGCATGGATCATTGCGACCGAAGAAGAGCCTTTTAACCATATCGGTCTCAAACCCTCTGAAAAATTCCTATTGAATAATGGTGGTTTGGATTGCGAACTTAGAAAATACGAAATGTTTAAAGGTCGTTTTGATGACTTCCGCGCTGAAGGTAAAGCCTTGAACAAAAGCAACACGGAGAAATCTGATCACTTCACCCGTATTCACTCCGAAAGCAAGCCCAATAAAGGACGAAGAGAGAGAGGTAATGCCTCCCGTAAAGAGGGAGATGAGGAGAAACGCAGATCATCGGGTCGAGACAAAAACTTCTCCGGTAAAGGACAAAAATCATTTGATAAAGAGCACAAACCCTTTGATCGGAGTAAAAAATCTTTTGACAAAGAGCGAAAACCCATGGACAAAAACAGTTCTGAAGCCAGACCTCGCTACGAGCGGGGCAACTTCCGCCGCAACAGCCAAGGTGAACTCGAAGAGAGACCCGGCACATATAAAGCCCGTGGCGAACGGAAGTACGATCCGAACCGTCCGATGTTTCATAAGGATTTCGACCTCAAACAAAACATACTTGACTTCTCCGATCATGGAGAAGGGAAAGAATAACCCTATTCCCATTACAGGGAACAATCAACAACCATTTTCATGAAAGCAGCCCATCTTATCTTATCAATACTTGCAGTTATGAGTATGCCTTCGGTTACGGCACAAACCTCTCCACGTCTTACCCTGGACCAACTGATACCGGGAGGGGAAAACTACATTTCTCCCAAAGGTCTCAGTGATGTCCAATGGGATCAAGAGGGTAATCTCTCTTACTACAAGCAAGACACTCTGTACACCCTTTCTCCCCAGGGGAAGCAACTCTCGACCCTGGGCAGAAAAGAGGTAGAAGAACAAGGCTTGAGACCGACTCATAAGGAGACAAGTGCAGATGGCAAGTGGACTGTCCGTCATGAAAAGAATAGATTATGGGTGGATCACTGCTCTACTGACCAACGGCACGAAGTCTCAGCCGGGACAGGTGCCGACATCGTATGGGGGCAGGCAGTGCATCGCAATGAGTTTGGTATTATGGGGGGTACATTCTGGGCACCGCAAGGCAACTTGCTGGCATTCTATCGGATGGATGAATCCATGGTGACGGACTATCCTTTAGTGGACACCGAGCATCGCGTTCCGGAGGTCAAAACGATCAAGTATCCCATGGCAGGAATGGAGAGTCATCAGGTCACGATCGGCATTTATAACCCGGAAACAGATAAAATCGTCTATCTGGAGACCGGTGCAGAAGGCAGAAGACCCACAGATCCCTCTCTCGTGACACCGGATCATTATCTGACCTGTGTAACCTGGCGGCCGGATGGCAAAGAGCTGGCTGTTGCCGAACTCAATCGGGCTCAAAACCTGATGGAACTTAATCTCTATGATGCTCTCACAGGGAAATTTATCCGTACTCTTTTCACAGAGAAACATGAGAAATATGTAGAACCGGAGCATCCGCTCTATTTCCTCCCCGGATCCAATGACCGATTTATCTGGCAAAGCGAACGCGACGGATGGAATCATCTTTATCTCTATGACCTCTCCGAGCAGGGGATTCTGACGGGGAAACAACTGACTCATGGGGAGTGGATGGTAACCGATATGATCGGGGCTGATCCCAAAGGTAAAAAATTGTTTTACATGGCGACAGAGGTCAGTCCTCTCGAAGATCATCTCTATTGTCTCGACATCAAAAGTGGGAAAAGCAAGCGTCTGACCCAAGAACCTGGGATGCACAGTATCCTCATCAACAAGGAATGTACCGCTTTTTACGATGTGGTCCGCAGCCATACGCATCCGCGATTGAGCCAATTGGTGCAAATCAAGAATTTACGGAAAAAGATCCTTCACGATGCCCCTGATCCATACGCCGGGTATGCTATGCCCGAAATAACCATCGGAACCATTCCGGCTGCCGATGGTACAACTCCATTATATTACAGAGTGGTCAAACCGACAGATTTTAATCCTAACCAAAAGTATCCTGTTGTAGCCTATCTCTACAACGGTCCTCATGCTCAGATGATCACAGAGGGATGGAATTATGCGGTCAGAGGCTGGGACATCCACATGGCCAATTTAGGCTATGTCGTTTTCACCATAGACGGACGAGGGAGTGAACGACGCGGATTAGCTTTCGAACAAGCTATCTGGCATCGCCTCGGAGAAATCGAAGGGAAAGACCAAATGCAAGGGATCGAGTATCTGAAGACTCTCCCCTATGTCGATGCTTCTCGCATAGGGATACACGGCTGGAGCTATGGAGGATTTATGACGACATACATGATGCTCAACTACCCGGAAACCTTCAAAGTCGGTGTAGCCGGCGGTGCGGTACTGGACTGGAGCCGTTATGAAGTGATGTATGGAGAGCGTTATATGGGAACCCCTGAAAACAATCCGGAAGGTTATAAATCCAATTGTCTGCTGCAACAGTCCGAACGACTTGCCGGCAAATTGCTTCTGATCCATGATGATCAGGATCCCACCGTTGTCCCACAGATGACCTATCTCTTCCTTAAAGATGCAGTCACCAAGGGAGTACATCCGGATCTATTCATTTACCCCGGACACGGACATAACGTGCGGGGAAAAGATCGGGTACACCTTCACGAGAAAATTACACAGTACTTTGAAGACTACCTGAAATAAGTATTCCCTCCACTCCACAATTGCGGGCGAACATCATGTCGCTCTCACTATCTCCTATCATAAGACAAGTATCCGGATGTACATCCGGATAATCTTTTTGTATATCGAGAAACATCCCCACTCCGGGTTTCCGCCGGGGGTCTGCTTCGGTCAATGCCGTACAATAATAGACTTTATCGATCCGTCCTCCATGTATGCTAATCTCTGAAATCATCTTATGATGTATTTCGTTGAGCGCCTCCTCTGACATGACTCCTCTGCCAACCCCGCGCTGATTGGTTACCACAAATATATGTCGGAAATGTTTGTTCCACGCTCTCAATGCCTCAAATACTCCCGGCAAAAACTCAAACTCCTCCCAACACTTTACATAATCATTAGGACGCAGGCGGTTGATCACACCATCTCTGTCCAGTAACAGTGTTTCATAGCGTGAAACATCTATATCGGATAATTTCATAAAACGATGAATTAAAACAGACGGGGAAACTCTATGTTGGCACGATCGTAATCTTCCGGGATACCGATATCGATGAAGTATCCGTTATGAATAAACCCGGCAACATTTTTTCGAAGAGACATAGGCTCTAACACTTTAGTCTCAAAAGAGAATTTCTCGGGTAGGCCTTCAAATATATCTGCCGTGCGACGAATCATATAAACACCTCCATTGATCAGACCCTCTTCACAATACTCCTTCTCCTCAAAGGACTGCACCAAGTGATGCGCTTCATCAAGTATGACACGTCCATATCGATCAAAAAAATGCATCTGTTTGAGCGCGATGCTGATGGGGAAAGAAGATTGACGATGTTGCTGAAAAAACAAATCCAGATCGACATCGAAAAAAGTATCTCCATTTAAAACCAAAACATCCTCCTCCGCTGCCTTGGAAAGAGCCAAGCGGATACCGCCCCCGGTGCCCAGGGGTTGCTCCTCAACGGCATAATCTATGGAAAAAGGAAATTCCTCCCGATGCTGATCGACCCAATGATAAATAATCTGACGGAGATAGCCCACAGACAAGATGACACGACTGACGGGATAACGGGTCAGATACTTCAAAAGATACCACAAAAAAGGTCTCCCTGCGACCGGAGCCATACATTTAGGGACATCCGCAACCACACTACGCAAACGTGTACCCAATCCTCCTGCCAAGATAACTACTTCCATAAATCTACAGATTATTATTTATACTCCAAAAAATCTCTCCTCCAGCATCAGACACAAGCAATGATATACCGGCAGATGCAATTCCTGAATTTTATAAGTTTCAGTTTCAGGTACCCGAATGCAAACATCGGAGAACTCCATCAACCGATTTTCCCGCTGTCCGGTCAAACCGATAACTTTCAGTCCTTTTGACTTTGCCGCAACTGCTGCATACAAAATATTCTGACTGTTGCCCGATGTGGAAATTCCTAAAAAGACATCCCCGGATTTGCCCAATCCATTGATTTGCTGGGCGAAAATCAATACCGGGACAGCATCGTTCATGAAAGCTGTTGTCATGGAGGGCTCTCCTACCAAAGAAATAGCCGGCAATGCACCTTGCAAGTGTTCGGCAAGGACAATTCCCATCTCTGCATCAATCTTCTTCAGGCGCTCTATCTGATCGGCATAGATCTTACGTTTCAGCCGAAACTCCTTCATCAATTCACCAACGATATGTTCGCTATCTGAGGCACTGCCACCATTGCCGGCAACCAAAAGTTTACACCCCGAAGAATATGACTCCTCCAAGAGATTATAAGCAGCTATGATATCCTCCCGACAAACCTTCAAGATGGGATAGCGCTCTACCAATAGATCTACATGTTTCAGCAAATTATCTCTCATAAACAATCAACTTTTAAAAGTATCAACCTTATCTGTCGGATATATTTTCCAACCATGAGCACCTCCCTCTGTAAACTGGAATGGCATAACAAAACCACTCAATTTACTCAGTGCCTCAATAACCTCTTTTTTCTTGATAGGATCGACCATAAACATGATGAAACCTCCTCCTCCTGCACCGGAGACTTTCCCTGCCAAGGCTCCGGCAGTCTCAGCCACATCAAATGCCTCCTGGATCATCGGATTAGTGATGGCTCCTGCCATCTTCTTTTTGTTTTCCCATGCCTCACCCAAAATACGAGCGAACTCCTGCATATCGCCTTTGAGCACTGCCAGTTTCATATCGATGGCACTCTGCTTGATCCGGTGCATTGCCTCAATGGCAGTGGCATTACCTTCGGAAGTGTTTTTCTTCTGTTCGTCAATGATCGCTGCACTGCTACGCGATGCGCCTGTAAAATACAGCACCATAGAAGCTTCGAGTTCATCCACGATCCAACGCTTGATCTTCAAAGGATTGACAATGACCAGGTCATTAGGCAAGAACTCCATAAAGTTGAAACCGCCGAAAGCTGCAGCATACTGATCCTGTTTACCTCCTGAAAGTCCAAGATCCTTACGCTCAATCTCATAAGCGAGACGGGAAGCCTCATAATCTCCCAATGGCAGGCTCTTCCACTCGATGAAAGCCTTCAGGATACAGACTACCATCGTCGAAGAAGTACCTAAACCGGAACCCGCCGGAGCATCGTTATAAGTAGTGATGGAAAAACCGTGCGGTTCAAATCCATAATCGCGCATAATACGATTATAGACCCCTTTGATCAGATTCGCCTCTCCATCAATCTCCAAATGAGAAGAGAGTGGATAACTCTTGAAACAATGAGAGTCATAGCCCCGGATGGTTATCTTATCATCGTCGGTCTCTTCGATCGTACAATAGGCATAAAGGTTGATGGTAGCATTTAAAACCAATCCTCCATAAATATCACTATAGGGAGAGACATCACTGCCTCCTCCTGCCAAGCCTAATCGAAGCGGCGCTTTACTGCGAATAATCTTCATATACTATAATTGTTTCTCTTTTATCTGATAAATGATAAAGACCTTGTTATAACCTTCTATTTGTCATTAGACTGAAAAGTCGTTTTTATAAAAAAACATATAAAATCCAATGACAGATTGGAGTTAAATTGTTTTTCGCTACAAAAGTAATAAAAAAAATACAACATCACAAATAAATAGAGGGGTTATTGGTTGAGAGGTTACTCCCTTTGGTCGTGGGCTTCGCGTGCTGAAGGGTTTATTGGTTGAAGGGTTGAAGGGCTACGCCCTGCGATGGCTATGGCTATGGCGATTTGGTTGAAGGGTTTATTGGTTGAGAGTTTTATTGGTTAAGGGAAAAAATAAACTCCTAAACCTCTAAACCCCTAAACTCTTAAACTCCTAAACCCATAAACTCCTAAACCCAAAAGAAAGAATCCTCAAAAGTTCATCTGAACTTTTGAGGATTCTTCTTCTCTTTTCACTGCAAAATGCAGCATTCATTAAGCCCAATCAAGCAATCTTATTGACGTGGATAGACAATTTAGACTTGAGGTTTGCAGCCTTGTTAGCATGAATAACATTTTTCTTTGCCAACTTGTCGAGCATAGAGCTAACCTTCGGGAGGAGAACTTCTGCTTCCGCCTTGTCTGTTGTAGCACGGAGCTTGCGAACAGCATTACGTGCAGTCTTTGCATAGTAACGATTTCTCAAGTTATGAGTAATCGTCTGCTTGATGCGCTTCTTTGATGATTTGTGATTTGCCATCGTTATTTTTGTTAGTTATTTATTTTCTTTAAGACTAAATATCCCCACTTGGAGGAAATCTGTGTAGTCCCTAGGAGAGTCGAACTCCTCTTTAGAGAATGAAAATCTCTCGTCCTAACCGATAGACGAAGGGACCTTGCTTTCTCCATTCGGCATAACACTTCATGGATTTGCGGGTGCAAAGATAGTTATTTTTTATATTTCAACAAATATTTTACTCTTCTTTTTTCCTCTTTTATTAGGTTTTTACCCCTTTTATTTAATTTTTGTTAGCAAATTAACTATGGGGCATGTCAAAAGCATCTGATATTTTGTTTTTTCAACCGGATTGACTAACTTTGCCACCATGTTAGAAAAGACTCAAGGCATAGTCCTTTGCACCCTCCCCTATAACGATCATACCTCGTTCGTGCACATCTATACAGAGAAGTATGGCAAGATGACATTTCGCACAACCCATGGCAGAGGGAAACGTGCCGCAGCATCTCGCATTATGATGGCTCCGATGACCCTGTTAGAGATGGAGATAGACTATAAACGGGATCGAGAAATACAAAACATCCGGGAGATGCAATCTCTATCTTCCCCGTATATGATAGCAGCCGGGGATCCGGCCAAAGCTGCGCAATGCCTTTTTATGGCAGAATTGTTAGACAAAACAATACGAGAAGTAGAGGCCAACCATGAATTATTTTCATTCATCAGACAGAGCATAGAGGTCTTGGAACTTTCTACAGATAATAACCCCAATTTTCACCTTGCTTTTTTTATCCGGTTGATAGATCTGTTAGGATTTCATATAGACACAGAGAGTTATAGTCCGGGAAGTCGGTTTGACATCAACGAAGGAAAGTTTACGCAGGGCAATATCTATCATGCTTTTTATCTTACCCAGGAATCGGCAACTCTTTTTTACAAGATCCTACAACGAGGGTTTTCAGACCAAGACCAAATGGCGACTAATCGTGAAGAACGAAACAGAATCTTAGACACATTGATTCTCTACCTCCAACTACATATCCCGGAAATGGGAGAGATAAGATCAACAGAAATACTGAAGGAATTATTTGTTGAAGGGTTGAGGGGTTGAGAGGTTGAGGAGCTACGCTCCGCGATGGCTGATGGCTATGGCTATGGCGATGGCGATGGCAATGGCTATGGCGATGGCTTGGAACGCAGTTCCTAAACCTCTAAACCCTTAAACTCCTAAACCCTTAAACTCCTAAACCACTAAACTCCTAAACCCATAAACCTCTAAACTCCTAAACCCCTCAACCACTAAACCTTCATCCGAATACTTTTCAGAGGATAAATAGTTGCCAAAGCTCCCACGAGCAATACACTCAATACAGACCAAAGGACATCACTCCACATAAGACGTACAGGATATGCATCCAGTATATAAAGTGCGCTGCCATCGCCCATCGATATGAATCCGTAATGCTGTTGCAACCAGCAAAGGGCGACACCTAAAACGATACCGAACAGAGCGCCACTACCGGATATCAGCCACCCCTCCAAAAGAAAAATACGTCGTATCAGCGCCTCTGATGCCCCCAAACTACGCAAGGCAAAAAGTTCCGGTTCTTTATCAATGATGAGCATCGATAAAGCGCCAATAACATTAAAGGAGGCGATCAAAAGGATAAAAACAATAATAAGAAAAGTAATCCACTTCTCTATCTGCATGATTTTATAGATATCCGCTTGTTGTTCCATCCGGGTTCGGATACGGAATGTTGATCCCAAAGATTGCTCCAACTGTTTTTTTACCCGCTGTGGAGAGGCTTCGGGAAGAAGTTTCACTTCATAGGCAGTAGTCTGCAGACTATCTCCCAAAAGTGTACGCGCAAAATCAATAGAGGACAAGAAAATCCGATCATCATATTCACGTTGATCCACTAAAAAAACTCCATTACAAAAGAGATAGCCCTCAGTAAAAGCATTTTCCGGCCGCATGAGATCAATTTTTCCTTTCCGCCGGGGACAATAGACAGTAAAGGGTCGGATAAAACCGGCATTTACTCCTAATGCAGAAGCGACACCTACACCCAGTATGCCATATTGAGCTACCGGATCTGAAAGGACAAAATAGCCGCTCCGCATAATACTATCCACGGAGGTAATTTCAGAGAATAGACTATCCACCCCCTTCATTACAGCCGGCACCTGTCGATTATTATAACTCAGCAAAACCATCTCTTCCAACGTCTCACCGACAACCTGCACACCCTCTTGAGCGGCAATCTGTTTTCGGAGTTCATCCGATGCGGCAAAAGACTTTCCTTCCGCTGATTCGATCCTCAGATCCGGATCAAAATTGGAACAGAGACTTTGCACCAATGACTCAAAGCCATTATAGACAGACAACGTGCATATCAGAGCTGTAGTAATCACAGCAACACCACAGGCTGCCACCACAGTTATAACATTGATGGCAGAGTGGCTCTTTTTGGAAAAGAGATAACGACATGCAATTTGCCAAGCTAACATAATTACTTCTTCAGTAACTCATCAATGCGTTCCAGATAATCCAACGAATCATCTATAAAAAAGTGCAATTCAGGAATGACACGCAACTGATGGCGCACTTTCTGTGCGAAAGCATAACGGATCTCGCCACATGTCTTATTGATATTTGCCACAATCTCCTGTGCTTTCTCTGAAGGGAAAACACTCAAATAGACACGACAATATCCTAAGTCTGGAGCAGTACGTACACCACTGACACTGACGATTATGCCTCGAGTCTTAGCCGTCTCACGGCGGAGAATTTCGCCAAGTTCTTTCTGAACAAGACGATTCACCTTATCAAGTCTGGTTGATTCCATAATAATATATTATATGTATAATGATTTTATAAAAAAAGATAATATCAATGGGACACTATATGTAAATTGTTACACTCTCGGGAAAGGGGTCTCAAAATCCCTTGCGAATTATAATACCCGAATTAACGTCAAACCATCTCGCATGGGAAGGATAACCTTTTCTACGCGAGTATCAGCCGAAAGTTTATCATTGAATCTCTGCAAACCGATGGTCTGCAAATCACTCTCTTTTGCCAGCTTCAGCACCTTACCATCCCATAGCGTATTGTCCGCAAGTATCAGCCCTCCGGGCCTCATCTTAGGGAGGATCATCTCATAATACTCACAATAGAGCCGTTTGTCTGCATCAATAAAAGCGACATCAAAAGGTTCATCACCCAATGTGGGGATTACCTCCAACGCATCTCCAATATGCAGATGAATCTGACGGCCTAACGGCGAACGACTGAAAATATCTCTCAGAAAATCTTCCAGTTCGTCAAACACCTCGATCGTATGCAATTCACCCGGCCTCCCATCTGAGTCCGGAGTCAATGCCTCTGCCATCGAAAGTGCAGAATATCCGCTAAACGTACCTAACTCCAAAATCCGATGAGGTCGGACCATCTTGCAAAGCATACTCAACAAACGGCCCTGCAGATGCCCCGAACACATACGAGGATAAGTGAGACGCAGATGGGTCAAACGTTGTACCTGATGAAGCAACTCCGGTTCCGGATCGATATGCTGCATGACATACTCCAATAGAGCATCGGCAGTCTCTTCATAGGTTAATGGTCCTCTCTCCATTTGCAATCTCTCCACAATTAGTCGATATCTGACACGATATAAGCGTCTTTTACCTCCAATATCTTATTGACCGGATTGATTTCCAGGAAAGAAGCGCCCTTTTCGTCACTACCTCCCACGTAAGCCACGAGATCGGTCTCTTCAAGACGTTTCTCATCGATCAATTGTTTCAATCCATCAAAAAGGAACTCACGAATATTGTTACTCTCCGGGTGTACATAAAGAGGATATACCCCGTAAGAGAGAGCAAGACGGCGCACGGTCTTCATATTATAACAGAATGCAAAGACCGGAGCTTTGGCACGATAGCTGGACATAATGCGAGAAGTACGTCCCACCCGGTTGTCCGTAATAATGGCCTTAACCCCCAAACTCTCCTGAGAAATAGCGGCATGTTTGCAAAGATAAGAGGCAATGTTTGGTGAAACTTTGGCAAAGAAATTGGGCATATGATACTCCTCCGTCGCCATGTGCCGTTCGGCTTCACGACAGACACTTGCCATCGTCTCTACAGCTTCCCGAGGATAGGCTCCATAGGCAGTCTCACCACTGAGCATTACTGCATCGGTCTGTAAGAATACAGCATTGGCGATATCACTGATTTCGGCTCGGGTCGGGCGAGGATTCTTAATCATAGTGTGTAGCATCTGGGTAGCCACGATGACCGGTTTATTGCGTGTCATACACTTACGAACAAGCATACGCTGAATGCCCGGTATCCGCTCCTGTGCCACTTCAATACCCAAATCGCCTCGTGCCACCATCACACCATAAGCGACATCCAGGATCTCATCAATATTCTCGACACCTTCCTGATTCTCAATCTTAGCGATGATCTTGATCTTACTTCCCGCTTCATCGAGCATCTCCTGGATGTCAAGTACATCCTGCTTGCTACGCACAAAAGAATGCGCAATAAAATCAATCTCTTGCTCGATCGCCAACCGGATATTATGTTTATCCTTCTCTGTCAACGAAGGCAATTTAATGCTTACTCCCGGCACATTAACACTTTTCCGTTGTGCCAGTTCGCCATGATTCATCGCAATAGCAAGCAAATAGTCATCCTCTTTCCCATCGACTTTAAATGCAATCTCTCCATCATCAATAAGGATCATTGCTCCAACGGGAACATCTTCGCAAAAGTTTTTATAATTGACTGCAATACACTGCAAAGTGGTCTTCCTGTTAGGATCCCCGACAAATTTCACCCGATCTCCGGGAGCAAAAGAGAGATGTGTCCCCTCCGGGGTCTCTAAGGAAGTCGTCCGGATCTCCGGACCTTTTGTATCAATAAGGATCGGGATATCCTCTGAAACGGTTCGTACATTTCTGATAAGATTTTTTATCCCTTCATCCGTAGCATGAGCCGTATTCATACGTACGACATTCAGCCCTCGCTCATAAAGATCTCGGATAAAATCCACATCACAACGAATGTCTGAAATCGTACATACAATTTTGGTCTTTTTCATTTGGATAATTTTCTTTGATAATTATAACACATATATACCTTAAGCGGCGCACCCTACACAACTCTGCAGGAGACACCTAATCACTTCACATCTGAAACGAATGACTCTAACGCCAATCTGTAGGAAGCCATGCCAAAACCAATAATCACACCCCGACAAGCTGCGGAAAGACAAGAGTGATGTCTGAACTCCTCACGCTGATGTACATTAGAAATATGGACTTCCACGACAGGAGTTTGCACCGCACGAATCGCATCAGCAATAGCCACAGAGGTATGCGTATAGGCCCCGGCATTGAGAATAATACCATCGGCAGTAAATCCATATTGGTGAATCTTATCTATAATATCCCCTTCATGATTACTCTGAAAGTATTCGATCTCAACTGAAGGATAAACAGACCGCAACTGCACGAGATACTCCTCAAACGAAATTGCTCCATAAATCCCGGGTTCTCTACGACCTAAAAGATTCAGGTTAGGACCATTGATAATGAGAATTTTCATGTCGTTTCTTGATTTATTTTGACAAATCAGCTATATTTGCGGAAGCATTGCCTAAGATCAACAATACAAGTTGCGTAAAGACTTATTCCGCGATGCGAAGATAACGAAAATTCCCGAAAGTGGCAGACATTTACATTACAAAATACTATTCCTATCTGAAATTCGAGAAAAACTTGACCGACAATTCGGTTGAAGCTTACATTTCAGACATTCGTAAACTTGATGATTTTGCCTCCTCATCAGGCAAAGATCTGAAAGGACTCACATTTCTGGATATTGAGGCCTTTTTATGTTCATTACACGACAATAATACAGCCGCTAAATCTCAAGCCAGAATCCTATCCGGAATAAGATCTTTCTACAAATTTCTCCTCTTGGAAAACATCATTTCCCAAGATCCGACAGAACTGATCGACAACCCTAAGTTGGGCAAACATCTCCCTACGGTCCTCACCGAAGATGAAGTGAATCGCATCATCCAATCCACAGACCCATCCACCCCGGACGGGCAACGAAATCGAGCCATACTGGAGACATTATATAGTTGTGGATTGCGCGTTTCCGAATTAGTCGATTTACGAATCTCCAACATCTTTGAAAAAGAGAACTATATACTTGTCGAAGGCAAAGGACGGAAGCAACGCATCGTTCCGATTGCAGAAACAGCCCTGAAAGAAATCAGGTTATACTTTCATTACCGCAACGAGCTTCCCATCAAGAGAGGAGCTGAAGACATCGTATTTCTCAACCGATTTGGGAGCAAACTCAGTCGGGTCATGGTGTTTTATATCATCAAACGATATTGCGAAGAAGCCGGAATCACCAAAGAGATCAGTCCACACACATTCCGTCACACCTTTGCCACCCATCTATTGGAAGGCGGGGCAAATCTTCGTGCCATACAGATGATGTTAGGACACGAACAAATCACAACAACCGAAATATACACCCAAGTCAACAAACAATTCCTTAAAGAAGAAATCCTAACATACCATCCTCGCAACAAAAACAGGTGACAATTGACAACTTGAGTAAGAAAAATCTGTATAAATAAACCATAAAGCATAAAAACCCACATGGGAAGGATTGATAATATAATTCTTTTTATTATCTTTGCCCCGATTATACATATTTTTTAAAACAACATAAAAACCATATAACAAATTACAACAAAATGAGCACAAAGTATTTTATGCCTGCTATTGCAGCAGCATCATTGTTCTTGGCTACATCTTGTAGCAGCGAACTTGATCCGTTGACATCAGACAACTTTACTTGCACTCCTTCTCCTCTTGTAGAGGTGGGTGGCAAAGTCGATGCAACTATCTCAGTGACCTATCCGGAGAAGTATTTCTCTAAAAAAGCAGTTTTGACAGCCACTCCGGTATTGGTTTACGAAGGCGGTGAGACCAAATCTGCACCCATTTCTTTCCAGGGCGAGAAAGTACAGGGCAACGATCAGCAGGTTTCTTACAAGTATGGAGGCAATGCCACTTTCAAGGCATCTTTCGACTACATCGATGCAATGGCATCTTCCAAACTCTATATCGACCTTTCAGCTGAAGCAGGTGGCAAGACATACACCCTTCCCCGCGTTTGGATTGCTGACGGTGTTATCGCTACTGAGTCTGTAGCAGAAGGTAAGACTGCTTCTCCTGCAGTTGCTAAGGACAACTTTGTCAAGGATACATTTGACAAATACATCGCAACTCTTATCTATCAGTATCAGTCAACCAACCTCCGTTCAAGCGAAACCAAGAAAGAAGAGATGAAGAACGTAGAGGCTATCATCAAGGCTACTAAAGATGAAGAGCGTCGCGAATTCACCGGTATCGAGATGGTTTCTACAGCTTCTCCTGAAGGTGCATACACCCTCAACGAGAAATTGGCCAGCGGTCGTGAAAACGCATCTGCCAAGTATCTCAACCGCATGTTGAAGAAAGCTAAAATGGAAGGTGAAATCACTCCTCAGCAGATCGCAGAGGATTGGGAAGGCTTCAAGTCTTTGGTTGAGGCTTCTAACATCCAGGACAAGCAACTCGTATTGAGCGTTCTCGGCCGCATCAGCGATCCTGATCGTCGTGAGGCTGAAATCAAGAACCTCTCTGCTGCTTACAAAGAATTGGCAGACGAGATTCTTCCCCAGCTCCGTTACTCTAAGGTAACTGCTACAGTTAAGAACATCGGTCACACCGATGAAGAGATCCTCTCTATGCTCGGCACTCCTTCTTCTTTGACTGTTGAAGAGCTCCTTTATGCAGCTATTTTGGTGAAGACTAACAAAGAGAAAACTGAAATTTACAACAAGACCGTTAAGACTTACCCGAATGACTATCGTGCATACAACAACATCGGTGGTCTCCTCTTGGCTGATGGCAATGTAAAAGACTCTGAGTCTTGGTTTAAGAAAGCTAACTCAATCGATGCTGCTGCTGGTGAGCCGAACATGAACCTCGGTCTTCTCGCAATGCAGAAAGGTGACTTGACTGCTGCTGAGGCATACCTCGGTAAGGCAGGTTCTTGCCCAGAATATCCAGAAGCTATGGGTACACTCCTTACCAACCAAGGTAAATATGCTCAGGCTGTTTCTACATTCGGCAATGTTAAGAGCAACAACGCAGCTGTAGCCAACATCTGTGCCGGCAACTACAGCGCTGCTAAGAGCATCCTCGAAGGTGTAGCTACCAAGAACGCTAATACATACTACCTCCTCGCAGTTGTAGGTGCACGCACTAACAACGAGAGCGCAGTAGCTACAAACTTGAAGAAAGCTGTTTCTATGGACAAGACCATGGCTGCTAAGGCTAAAGCAGACTGCGAATTTGCTAAATATACTACTGCTACTTCAGCTCTCTAATCAGAGTTTCAGATAGCTTAACAGGAGGATGTGTCGATTGGCACATCCTCTTTTTTTTAATGCATGACGGCGGATTGAGCACTTATTCAGACTATGATGGTACACAGCGACGTCGTGCAAACCCAATAAAACGGAAAACGGAAAGGTGAAAACTGATAACGGAAAGCAAAGCCAACAGCCATCGCCATCAGCCATCCTAGAGCGCAGCTCCGAGCCAAAAACAGGCGAAGCCTAAAGCCATAGCCATCGCAGAGCGAAGCTCCGAGCCACAGCAGGGCTTCGCCCTTAAACCCCTCAACCCTTTAAACGTTCTAAATTGTAAACCAAAACCGATAATTTCCTCTCATAAATCAAGAAAAACAAACAAAAAGAGAACATTTAGCTAAAAAAGTCGCTTTTTTAGTTGCACCTATTATTTTTTTTTGTACTTTTGCTTTCGCATATCAGCACATAGGGAAAAGTCTGTCATTAAAAATGGTATATTAAGGACAATAAAAACCCTATTTAGAGAGATAAGAGAAGGTATTGCGGGTCACGTCATTTTACTACTACACCTGCTTTATAATGTATCAGTGAATAAATCTGTTGCAAAATGAAAATTCAACTTAGAAGTGCTCAAACGACAGAAGGTCGCAGAATGGCCGGTGCTCGTGCTCTGTGGGTAGCCAATGGTATGAAAAGAGAACAATTTGGCAAACCGATCATCGCCATCGTAAACTCTTTCACACAATTTGTCCCCGGACACACCCATCTTCATGAAATCGGACAAATCGTCAAGGCTGAAATCGAACGTTTGGGGTGCTACGCAGCAGAATTTAACACAATAGCTATAGATGACGGTATCGCCATGGGACATGATGGCATGCTCTACTCTCTCCCCTCACGCGATATTATCGCTGACTCCGTCGAGTATATGTGCAATGCGCACAAAGCAGATGCCATGATATGTATTTCCAACTGTGACAAGATCACTCCCGGCATGCTTATGGCAGCCATGCGGCTCAATATCCCGGCAGTCTTTGTCTCCGGAGGTCCGATGGAAGCCGGCAGATGGCATGGAGAGAATGCGGACCTTGTGACAGCTATGGTCAAGGGTGCAGATCCGGAAGTGACAGACGAGGATCTTAATAAGCTGGAACAATCGGCTTGTCCCGGATGTGGATGTTGCTCCGGTATGTTTACCGCCAACTCTATGAATTCTCTGACAGAGGCAATCGGTTTATCACTCCCCGGCAACGGAACAATATTAGCCACACACATCAATCGCGTACAACTCTTTAAAGACGCAGCTCGTCAGATTGTAGAAAACGCGATGGTATATTATGCCGAAGGAGACACATCAGTACTCCCTCGCAGCATAGCAACAAGAGAAGCGTTTCTGAATGCGATGACTTTAGACATAGCCATGGGAGGTTCATCCAATACGGTTTTGCATCTATTAGCAGTGGCACAAGAGGCGGAAGTAGAGTTTACGATGAGCGACATCGATGCCTTAAGCCGGAAAGTCCCATGTCTCTGCAAACTATCGCCCAACACTCAAAAATATAGTGTACAAGAATGTGGACGAGCCGGAGGTATCCTCGGCATTATGGAGGCATTGGCAGCAGGAGGCTTGTTAGACACCACTCTGAAACGTGTCAACAGACACACACTTGCAGAAGATCTTGACCGATACAGCATCCTCAAGGAGGATATCGATCCGGAAGCAGAACGTATTTACTCAAGCGCCCCAGCCAATAAATTCAGCACCCGTATGGGATCACAAGACACCCGTTGGGCTACCTTGGACAAAGATCGAGTCTCCGGATGTATCAGAGACTTGGAACATGCCTACACAAAAGATGGAGGATTGGCGGTCTTATTTGGCAACATTGCACAGGACGGATGTGTCGTCAAGACAGCAGGCGTCGATGAAAGCATTTGGAAATTTTCCGGTCCGGCAAAAGTCTTCGACTCTCAAGAGGCGGCTTGTGAAGGGATCCTTAGTGGCGAGGTGATCAGTGGAGACGTCGTAGTCATCACACATGAAGGGCCCAAAGGTGGTCCCGGAATGCAGGAAATGCTCTATCCGACCAGCTATCTGAAATCCATGCACCTCGGCAAAGAATGTGCCCTCATCACGGATGGTCGTTTCTCCGGAGGGACGAGCGGTCTAAGCATCGGACATATATCTCCGGAAGCTGCAGCAGGAGGCAACATAGGAAAGATAGTCGATGGAGACATCATCGAAATAGACATCCCCAACAGAAGCATCCGAGTCTGTCTCAGTGACGAAGATCTGGCTGCGCGACCACAACGACCAGTCATCCGTCAACGAGTCGTCTCCAAATCCCTCCGTGCATATGCGCAAAACGTAAGTTCGGCTGACAAAGGAGGAATCCGAATCATTAACTAACAAACATATTCAAACAAAAATAATCTCGTCAATGAAATTGACCGGTTCAGAAATATTACTCAAATGCCTTCAAGCAGAAGGGACAAAAAAAATCTTCGGATATCCGGGAGGTCAGATCATCAGTGTCTTTGATGCGATGTATGACTATCAGGATGTCTTTGACAACGTTCTGGTTCGCCACGAACAAGGAGCTGTCCACGCAGCCCAAGGTTATGCCCGTGCCAGCGGAGATGTGGGTGTAGTGGTAGTGACCTCCGGCCCCGGAGCGACCAATGTCATCACCGGTATCGCTGATGCCAACACCGACTCCACTCCTCTTGTAGTTATCACCGGTCAAGTGGCATCTGCCCAGCTCGGAACAGACGCTTTCCAAGAGACCGACATGCTCTGTATAACACTCCCAATCACAAAGTGGAGTTATCAGATACGTCGCACGGAGGACATCGCCGGAGCAGTAGCCCGAGCCTTCTACATTGCTCGCACAGGTCGTCCCGGACCTGTCGTTTTAGACTTTGCCAAAAATGCACAAGTGGGAGAAATCGAATGGGAAGGTTACACCCCATGCAGTTTTATACGCAGTTATCAGCCTCGCCCATCTATTGATCTAAGCAAACTGCAAGAGGCAGCAGAGATTATCAATGCAGCACGCCGACCGATGCTCGTCTTCGGGCAAGGCATCCTGCTCAGCCATGCCGAAGAAGCTCTAAAAGCATTTATCAGGCACACACACATACCGGCTGCCAGCACCCTGCTTGGCTTATCAGCATTACCCAGCGGGTTTCCCAATTATCTGGGAATGGTCGGAATGCACGGCAATGTGATCCCTAACAAGATGACCCAACAAGCGGATGTATTGATAGCCATCGGATGCAGATTTGCAGATCGTGTAACAGGACCGACCTCCAGTTATGCCCCACTCGCACAGGTCATCCACATAGACATTGACCCCTCTGAAATCGACAAAAATATCAAAGCAACGGTCGGCATTGTCGGAGATGCGCAAGAAGTATTGACGCAACTCCTACCACTCGTTCAAGAAAAAGATTGCACTTCCTGGATCAAAGCCTTTGAATTTTACGGAGAGGCAGAAATCAATAAAGTCACACAGCCTGAAACTGCCCCTGAAAGCGGACCGATTAAGATGGGAGAAGTCGTGGCCAAAGTGACAGAAGTCAGTCACGGAGATGCAATCGTTGTGACCGACGTCGGACAAAACCAAATGATCGCGGCGAGATATAGCCATTATAATCACCCCCGCAGCTTCATCGCAAGTGGAGGTCTTGGCACAATGGGATTTGGACTGCCGGCAGCCATCGGAGCGAAAATGGCATGCCCGGAAAGAGAAGTTGTCTTTTTTGTCGGAGACGGAGGCATACAGATGACCATCGAAGAGTTAGGAACTATCATGCAGGAAGGTACGGCAGTCAAGATTGTAGTATTGGACAACAACTGGCTCGGCATGGTACGCCAATGGCAAGAACTATTCTTCCGTCAACGCTATTCACAAACCCGCATGACCAGTCCGGACTATACATTGCTGGCAGAAGCATACCACATCAGAAGCCGCAGAGTCACCGAAAGAGAGGAACTCGAAGCAGCTATACGAGAGATGATGGAGAGTCCGGAGCCATACCTGCTTCATGTTGCAGTACAAGCAGAGAACATGGTATTCCCTATGGTCCCCGGAGGAGAACCGATAGACCACGTATTACTAAGTAGAAACGAGAAAATCTGATAAAGATGGAACAGACAAACAACACACAAAACCCGATATTCACGGTGACAATATACTGCGAAAATAATGTCGGTCTGCTCAATCAGATTGCCATCGTCTTTACACGCCGTAATGTCAACATCTGGAGTATCACCGCATCAGCCTCTGCCATCGAGGGCATCCACAAATTCACTGTGGCATGCTATAGTGACGAGGAGACTATCAACAAAGTAGTCAAACAGATCGAGAAACGAATTGATGTCATCAAGGCCTACTATTATCGGGACAATGAAATCGTATATCAGGAATTAGCCCTTTACAAAGTTCCGACCGAAGCATTACTTAAAGACATCGACTTTGAGGCATTGATCAGACAATATAACGCACGTATCCTGGAGATCAATTCTACTTTTGCCATCATCGAAAAAACAGGACATTGCAGCGAAACCAATGCGCTCTTTAATGCACTTAATCAATATGGTGTCCTTCAGTTTGTACGCTCAGGACGAGTGGCTGTCACCAAATCACTCGTAGAGAAAGTCTCCAACTTCCTGGAAGAACAGGAGATCCGTCGTCTGCGCGACGAGAAGCAACAAGCCAAACAAAACCAATTGCTCGAAGACGCAGTAATCAGCGAAGACTGAAACAGGATTCAGAAAACAAATAAAATATTAGTATAAATTGATTGTTTAATTTCTAAAACTTAAACATTATGATTCTTAATTTTGGTGGTGTAGAAGAAAATGTACGCACCCGTGAGGAATTTCCTCTTGAAAAAGCTCGTGAAGTCTTGAAAAACGAAACAATTGCCGTACTTGGCTATGGTGTGCAAGGTCCCGGACAGGCTTGCAACCTCCGCGACAATGGATTTAACGTCATTGTCGGTCAACGTCCCGGCAAGACCTATGATAAAGCAGTTTCTGACGGCTGGGTTCCCGGCGAAACACTCTTCTCTCTCGAAGAGGCTGCACAAAAAGGCACTATCATCTGTATGCTCCTTTCAGATGCAGCACAGATGCAACTTTGGCCTACCATCAAGCCCTATTTGACTGCAGGCAAGACTTTGTATTTCTCACATGGCTTTGCCATCAACTGGAGCGATCGCACCGGCGTAGTACCACCCAAAGACATCGATGTTATCATGGTGGCTCCTAAAGGCTCCGGCACATCACTCCGCACCATGTTCCTCGAAGGCCGTGGCTTGAACTCCTCTTTTGCCATCTACCAGGACGCCAGCGGAAAAGCCCTTGATAAAGTTCTCGCATTCGGTATCGGCATCGGCTCAGGCTATCTATTTGAGACCACATTTAAGCGTGAAGCAACCTCAGACCTTACCGGAGAACGTGGATCATTGATGGGTGCCATCCAAGGCTTACTCCTTGCTCAATATGAAGTACTTCGTGAAAACGGACATACCCCATCTGAAGCATTTAACGAGACCGTAGAAGAATTGACCCAATCACTCATGCCACTCTTTGCCAAGAATGGTATGGACTGGATGTATGCCAACTGTTCTACCACTGCTCAGCGCGGAGCTTTGGACTGGATGGGTCCCTTCCACGATGCTATCAAACCGGTTGTAGAGAAACTCTACCACAGCGTTGTGACCGGCAATGAGGCACAGATTTCCATCGATGCCAACTCCAAACCGGACTATCGTGTCGGCCTTGAAGCCGAGCTCAAAGCCCTACGTGACAGCGAAATGTGGCGTACAGGCGAAGTAGTACGCAAGCTCCGTCCGGAGAACAACTAATTTTGCATTCATTCTCTTAATCTATATGATTGCGGCAGGCTCGTGAGAGTCTGCCGCAGTTGGTTTTAGAAACACCCTCTCAGGATAGTTAATATTTGACCGGACAGCAATAATAATCTTATATATTTGAATCGCATCACGGCGCCGTCATTCATTTTACCCTAATAAGGATTATTGGAGTCTGTACAAAAATACTTAGACATACATACTAAAATCTTATTATATTCTTCCCTTAACATAAACAATAAGAATACTTTAAAAAAACATGAAGATCTCCAATTATTTAATAAATACAATATTGTGGAGAATTATACTTAACATTATGGAGCATTATCCCAAATATTTTGTATAATTGTACTGCGTATTGTGTACATTTTTATGAAGGCATTTTTTACCGGTTTGTTTGCCCGTCTTAATGCTTAAAAAAAGCGGAACGATCTACTTTATGTTCTTGTGCGATTCTTCTAGAAACATATGCCCCGTTAGGGTATAAACAGCTTGTAATTATAAAAAGCATTCGACTTGCAATTGCAATATGAAAGGTATTATGTATAAACAGCCTGTAATTATAAAAAGCATTCGACAGTCGTCATATAGCTGTCGAACACTCATTTATCCATCACTGCCAACTTTTATCGGATATCAATAATACCAAAATCTAATGACGGATTGGGTTTAACGGGCAACACAGATGGACAAAAATAATAGGCTGCGCCCCAATTTGGACACAGCCTATCACATAAGGTTGTTTTGTAAATGATAATCGAGAGAAATATAGGGAAATTATTTCACGATAACTTTCTGTACTTTACATCCTGCACGCACTACATAGATGCCGGGAGTGAGTTCACAACTCAAAGAGAGTCCCTTAGTTTGCTCAATCATGCGTCCATCGGCAGAAATCACTGCGATCTGGACTTCGGATGGAGCCATGACACTTAATTGATTACCTACAAATGAGATAGAGGGTTCGGTGTCTGAAACATCTGTCAATGATGCCAAATCTGAAGGGAGATAATAATGCCAAGACTTTGAGACGCCACATACCTCTGTATAACCTGCAGGGGGTGTAGTGGGAGCATTGGCACCAATACGACAAATGAGTGTACCATATTTACCGATCGTGTGACTCTCATAGTAGGAAGAACGCACTTTTACTTCACAATCACTTTGGCTGTGAATACCTGCCAATTTTCTGGCAGCGATCTGCTTTTCTATGACTTGACGTAATCCTCTCCAATGTACCCAAAAGACACAAGGAACACCGGGAGCTGAAAGGATAAAGGCATAAGCCTGACCGATGTTGCCTAAGTACTTATTACCATCTTTGTATGAGTCATGATTGTCCACAAAAGTAACCGAATAACGATTATATTTGTGATGATGGATCATGCCTGCCGGACGCCAGGTAGTGTTGTCCTCAATCCAGGACATCGCACTATAATCTCCCTTAGCCAAACCATTGTTGAGTGCGGCATATTTCATCGGGAAGTCAAATGCCATAGATTGCTTTCCTGTCTTGTCAATCCAAGCCGCAACAGCATCATAACTGCCATCCCAATACTCGCCGACAGAAATATAAGGTGTGGATGCCTGATTATACAGACCTACATATTCACCACTGAATCCCTTACAGAAGTCATAACGCCATCCATCGTAACCATACTCACCTTTCATCCAATTGAGATATGCCTTACAGTCCTCCTGAACATAAGAAGAGGTGTGATCCAAATCTCTGGCTCCTCCCCAATTCTCTCCGGTGTCTCGAGCTCCCTTGGCGAGTCCATACCATGAACCGGAACTTGCATCGGTGTTCATCTCATCGTTATTACAGATATGATCGGAGGTGAGTTGATAGCTCCCATAGGCTCCAAAATCGTCTCGGGTAAAATCACCCCATCCGGTAGCTCCGGCACGATGATTGACTACAACGTCTGCAATGACTTTTACACCATGTAGATGTAACGAATGAATTAAGGTTTTCAGACTTTCGGCAGTGCCCCAACAGGAATTCTGATTACTCCACTCTCGGGGATGATAGCCCACATTTTGTCCTCCTACGACATCTCCTCCCCACTCGGGGGAAGCACTCGGAGGAAGCCATACACAAGTGAAAGATTGACCAATCTCTGAGGATAAATCGGTAAGTTGTGTCCATCCGGTTACTTTCTGTGAATCCCAATAGAACCCTTGAAGCATGATATCCTCACTTGCCTCCGGGGCTTGAGCAGATGCGGAAAGTGCAGGCAACATGAGGGCTGAAAAAGATAAAAAATAGTGTAATCTTAACTTCATTGTGTCAATTTATTCGTTGTATAGTTGAAAGGTTGACCTCACGTTGTTATCAATCGTTAAGAGTAAGGGTTGAAGCAAGGGAGTCATCGTCTCTCTATACTTCAACCCTTAAACCATTCAACAAATTATTTACTGTTTTTCAATCGTGCAAGTGATTTGGTTAGAAGCCTTGCGTGTCAAGAACAACTTAATCTTATAGGTTCCGGCTTCTGCAATCTGGATGTTGTCTCCGCCTTCATTCAGGTTATCCAAAGCACCACCGAAGTTAAGATCCCAACCATCATTGGCACGGAATTTCACCTCGCCTGCTGCCAGTTCGCCAGTGAAGTTGAATGACTCATCTGTTGCATCCCAAGTCATGTCTGTATCTGCATCCCAACCTCCGGCTGTGGCAGATCCGATAAGGCCCCATGTAGTGGCTGTGGCCACGATAGACTGATTCTGAATATCTACGTTAAGCATGTAGAAACCAGGCTCAGAAGCCTTAATGTTGGTTCCGTCTGTGCTGGGAGCCAAACCTGCTCCGGAGTAGTTGATGAAGTGAGTAGAGTTGTACTCTGATGACCATCCACGAACACGAGTAAACTTAAAGTCTCCGTCGAGATAAGTAAATCCTTTATACACGCCATCGAACGCAGGGCCATAAAGAGCCGGTGCATTCTCAGGACTCCAACCCTGATGGTTGCCGGGCACATAGATATACTCCTCAAATGAGAGTGGTGTAATCTCGATGGTATAATCCATCATATTGAGCTGCATCTTATAGAACTTAGCACCATCTGAAGCCGGCTGGCAGAATGCCTGTGCATCGGCATTGACCAAGGCTGCCTTGAGGCTGTTGTCACCATCCATTTCGGCACCCAAAACCGTACCCCAGAAATTGCCATTAGTATAAGCTGAAGCAGGCGCAATCTTAAACCATTCGTCAACACGTTCTCCGGTCGTAGCATCCACTGAAGCCTCAAACATCAATGTAAAGATCGGGTCATCATAAACATTATTCGCCGGATTGTGCTCAAACTTAAAGGTCTGATCTGAATCTGACCATCCATTGCAAGTACCGACAAGGTAATAAGCTTCCTCTATCACAGGAGCGACTAACTGGGCTGAAACCAGGCAAGTAGCAGAGGTCTTAAGTCCGAGTGAACCGGAAGTAATATAGGCAACCACTGTAGCTTCCATTTCACGGAGATATGGAGCACGGCCGTAGTTGGCAACTACAAGTTCGTTAAGTTCTGTCGCAGAGACATAACCCTCTGTAGAGGCAGTCAAAGTCATCGGAGTATTTGCTCCCATAGTAATTTCGTAGCCGGTCAGCACAGCGTCTGCATCCTCCATCTGAAGTGTAGGCACGAACAATTGTACAGAGTCATCTGTCAAAGTGGCATAATCCACTACAGCAGTCGGTTGTAATGTCAATGTAATACCTTCTGCATATTCCTCTTGTGGATTTTGCTCCGGTTGAGCCCAGTCATTGTAACTCTCATCGTCACAGGCTGTCAGGGTAAGTGCAGCCAATGAAAGGGCATAAAACATATACTTTTTCATAATAATAAATATTTCGTATTGAGTAAAATTATCTTTTATAATTCTCCCGATGTGAGGCGTATCAGTATCTTACACCCCACATCGAAAGAGTTTTATTTACAAAGGAAAAAATCCATAGGTACCATCAATATCGTTGAAGATAATCATCCACTTGCCTTGTGCTACGGGGATATTGGGACCATTGCCCACTCCGACGCCATAGGGGAATGTAGATCCACCCCAGTTAACACTCCAACCGCTCTGTAAGAACTTGGCTGTAGTAGCACCAGCAGTAGCATCCAGGATATAACTCCAAACGTGGTTCTTCTCAACACCCGTATTGACCGAAGTCATCTGTGTTGAAGCGGCCCAACCATCATAATCTCCGGTGATAAGCATCTCTTGATAAAGAGCCGGTTCGTTATCGAGTTTAACGATCTCGCAAGTTTCAGCCTTACCATCGACAGTAATCTTATAATAACCGGCTTCAGCAAGCTGGATATTACCCGGATCATCTCCTCCCTTGCGGAGCTGAGCCTTGCCTACGCCATTACCACACCACACGTCATTATTCCAATCACCGGGTGTACGGACAATCTTAAACTCTGCATTCTCCGGGAAGTAGCCGGTATAAACTACCTGACCCGCACCGGTCTTCTTATCATAAGCGTAATCCTTAACAACACCCATCGGGACAAGACCTGTACCAATCGCATCAGGGCTATTGCTCCATGCTGCCGAGCCGATACATCCACCTACCAAATACCAGATTTCAGGATCAGCATCCTTCAACATCATGTAATAAGGAGCCACTTGAAGTGTCACCTCGTTAGATACGATAGGATGACCGCCATGCACGACTTCAGCCTTAACGCGAATGGTAACATCGACAGTTTCGGGCACGTTTGATTCTTCCCATTGGTTAAGTTGTACAAGAGCTTTGTCAAATGCTTCGGCTGAAACTGTAATCTTAGAGCTTTGTACAGGATCCAAAGTAATGTAATCTGCCACTAAAGTATCAACACCTTCTGCTTCTGCCACAGAAGCGGTAAATGTTCCACTGGTGGAAAGCTGCAAAGTATATTCCACAGCTACGGGGAAGCCGTAGTTGGGTTGAGAAGCGACAGTAAATGTGAGATTGTCTGAATGCTCAAGGTCGATGACCTGAGAGGTATATTCAGGCTGATTTAAAACAAATTCTGAAGCGTCAGTTAATACCGGATTGTCATCGCGGTCGTCTTCACAGGCCATAAAACTCAAACCTCCGGTGAGCAGTAAAGCCAATATCAATGATTTTTTCATATTTATCAATGAATTAGAAAGTTTATATATTATAAGATGGAGTGTCCGGCAAAGATGATTTTTTGTTTGTAGCGGAAACCACCCGCCACACACTCCTATAGTTTTGAAAACGACTCAATCAATAACCGGGGTTCTGTACGAGGTTAGAGTTAGCATTGAGGTCTGTCTCAGGAAGAGCAAAGATATTATAGTTGGCAGAGAAATCTGCACCGGCCTTGACGCCACCCTTCCATTGCCATTTATAGTCTGTCGTACCACCAAACTTGCCATAACGGATCAAGTCAATACGACGACGACCTTCATAATAGAACTCACGGCTCCACTCATCGAGCAACAAGTCGAGTGTCCACTGAGGCATCTTAGAAGCATTGGCACGAGCACGAACCTGATCAGCATAAGCGGCACCCTCTGTAGTAAAGACTCCGTTATTAGCACGTGCAGTGGCCTCTGCATAAGTAAGGTAAGCCTCTGCAGTACGCATCAAGAAGAAGTCTGCATCTGGGAACTGGCTGTTATGTGTCGCACCACCATCTGAATAGTGGTTAATGAATTTGCAGACAGAGAAACCACTGGCAAAGTCACCCGGATCATCTACATTAAGAGTGCGATCCTTACCCCAAAGGAGGGCACGATCATCACCGGCAGCCTGCAACATCTCTTCGCGAGTGCCGTTAGGAGCAATACCATTGGGGAAGAATTTAGCCACCATCTCCGGACGGCAACGATTACCAGCCCACTGCTCTATAGTGCCGTTAGTTGCTTCACCTACGACATACATATCACCCTTGAATGTACTTGCCATCAAGAAAAGGGTAGTACCCCAGCTTGTGGTGGTAAGACCATCTTGGAGCACAGGAAGAACAGCCTCTACTTGAGCACCATTTTCACCATTATCACCCATAAAGAGCATCTGATAAGCGCTCCAGTTAGTAGTACCTTGAGTGAAGAGTTTATAAGGAGATTTGATCACTTTCTCTGCATAAGTAGCAGCATCACTCCAATTAGCTGTGCCGGTATAAACCTCTGCGTTCAAGTAAAGACGAGCCAAAAGCATCCACGCGGCAGCCTTATCTGCCCGGCCATAAGTACCCTGCATCGGCTCGCTCATATCATTGACACACTCCAAAAGTTCTTTTTCGATGAAATTGTACACCTGTGCACGTGTGTATTGAGGTGCATTCTCCGAAGACATCTCTGTCAAGAAAGGAATATTGCCAAAACAGTCCATCAAATGATAGTAATAAAGAGCACGGAGGAAACGCACCTCTGCGGTCATGGTTTTATCGTAATCAGAAGCTTCGGCAAGATAGAAATTACACATCGTTACACCGAAGTATAGACGATAGTAAAAACCTGAAAGCATCGGATGGGTAGCACCCCACTGATTGTAATTGAATGCAGGAATACCCTCATCACCCCAACAGCAGATAGCCTCATCAGTAGTCAATTCGTTAGCATTGAAAAGCTGACGTACAAAACCGGTCGTACCACCATCCAGACCATCAATATCACAATCACCATTGGCACCACCATTGCCGGCCATACCCATATTGGCATAACACTTTGTGAAGAGAGCCGGGATATCGGGTGTCATGTTTGTACTCGGATCGATGGGGGTCACATCGAGGTCATCGACACAAGATGACAAACCGAGCGGAGCAGCCAAGACTGCAGCCAAAACTATATTTTTAATGAAATTCATATTCAGTAGTTTTTAATGTTTATCATTTTGATGATTACTCTCATCATTGATTATTAGAAGTTAAGAGTCAAACCAAGCTGAGCTGTGATCGGACGGGGGTAAATACCATTGTCAATACCTCCACCGACTTCAGGATCGATGCCCTTATAGTCTGTAATAGTGAATACGTTAGTCACTGAACCATACACACGACCACTGATCTTCGCGTTGAAGAGTTTGTCAAAGCTATAGCCGAGGGTAATGTTGTCACACTTGAGGAATGAAGCGTTCTGAACGAAGTAGTCAGAAAGCACATTGTCATAAGTCTGCCAGTTCTTCTTGAGGACATTCTTCGGACGGTTAGAAAGGTAGCCTGACGGAGCCCATACTTGAGATGTGCTGACGTTGCTTGTGCCGGCTTCAAGATCGTTGAAGACATAATTACCAATGCTTGCACGCAAAGAGAATCCAAAGTCAAAGTTCTTATAAGTTACCTTAGAAGAAAGACCGGCGGTCCAAGGTGCGGCAGGACTCTTATAGAAATAACGGTCGTTTTGGTTGATGATACCGTTACCATCGCGATCTACATAAACACCCTCTATCGGAAGTCCCTGCTCATCATATACCTGCTGATAAACATAGAATGAATTTGCGGGATGACCCACAGCATGAGCCTGGCAAGTGTTACCCGTACCGGCAGAGATACCTCCTGTCGGGACATAATAACCTTCGTCACCGATAAGTTCAGTAATCTCATTTTCGTTATATGCGACGTTGGCATTGATTTCCCAATACCAGTCCTTATTTACAATCGGCTTTACACTTACAGCGAGTTCGATACCTTGGTTTTCGAGAGAACCAACGTTAGAAGATACCTGATTACGGAAGTTAGAACCTGCAGCCACATATACTGTGTTCAAGAGGTCTGTAGTCTCGCGGAAATAATAGTCTGCAGTAACATTGAAACGATTATTCCAGAATGCCAAATCAAGACCGGCATTGTAAGTAGTCGTTGTTTCCCAAGTCAAATCCTTGTTATAAGCATCCGGGCGATAAAGCAAACCATTAGAGTTGATGTCTCCCAAAGGATATGAGCTACCTACACCGGTACTTACGTTGTAAGAAGCGAAGTAGTTGTAGTCACCGATACCATCTTGCTGACCGGTCTGACCATAACCCAAACGGACTTTAGCATCACTCATCCAATCTACATCTTTCAAGAAAGCCTCTTCTTTAAGTCTCCATCCGAATGCAAATGAGGGGAATGTTGCCCAATGATCTTTAAAACGAGAAGAACCATCGTGACGCACAGTAGCTGTGAAGAGATAACGATCAAGTAAAGAGTAGTTCATACGACCGAAGAAAGAGACGATATAGTTCTCTGTCTTCCAAGTCTTGGCATTGCGGTTGTATGCCTTAGCTTCCAATGGAAGAGCATTATAGGCAGCAGCAAGTTCTTCTCCGGTAAGACCACCCAGGTAGTAGTCAGGGAACTCAGACAAGTTATTGAAACGGTTGTTGGTCATCGCATAGAGACCCCAGCCATCATAGCTACCTTCACGATGGAAGTGTTGCCACTCATAACCTGCCATGATATCAAAATGATTAGCATCATTAAAGTCTTTCATATATTGCGCATAGGCATTGAATGAAAGATTATATTTGTCGGTTTCATCCCAACCGTTCCAGCCATAGTAAGCATTGGTAGAAGAATAGGGAGAAATAGATGTTGTCTCCTTACCGGTAGAAAAATCTCCACCAAAATTGGCATGGAGACGAAGATCTTCAAATCCATGAATCTTATAATCCAACTCTACGTTACCGATAAGAGACTTGGAAGTAGCCTCCTTATCTTGTTGTTCAAGAAGCGCTACGGGGTTTTTGGTAGCAAGAGAGTTGTAAGTCTTGGACCATGTCGGGTCTTCCAATGCAGAACCATCATTGAGCCACTGGAAATAACCATCAAAGTTCTTATATTCATCAGAAGAATTGCGGATGCTCTGAGTAGGATCCATCCAAACAGCGGCATTCACAGCATCGGTATTAGCATAATTAGTCTTAGCAAGCATCGCCTTAGCATTGACATTGACAGAAAGATGTTTGTCAAAGAATGTCGGAGCGAGGTTGAGAGAAGCAGTATAACGCTTGAAATCAGAAGTCTTCAAGATACCCTGCTGACCTGTATAACCCAAAGAAAGACGATAAGGCATATTTTTCAAACCACCGGCTATAGTGACATTATGGTCTGTACTTACAGCAGTACGATAAATTTCATCTTGCCAATCTGTGTTGCCCCAAGTAAAAATGTCTTTTCCATTTTCATCTTTGAGGATATTTCCCTCTACATCGGTCGCATAGTTCTTTCCAAGAGCATTCCAAGCATCAGAACCCTCTCCATAGAGTTCGGTAATCCATGCCGCATATTCGTTACCATCCATTACATCGATGGTCTTCTTTTTCATGCTGACAGAAACATTACCATTATAAGTTACGGTAGGACGCTGGTTGGCCAACCCCTTTTTAGTGGTGATAATAATAACACCATTTGAACCACGGCTACCATAAATGGCTGTTGCGGAAGCATCTTTAAGCACAGTAAAGCTTTCGATGTCAGCCGGGTTAACCATAGAAAGAGGGTTGGAAAGACCTTTAACACCCTCGTTATCCATAGCCAAACCATCGATAACGATAAGCGGACTATTGCTGGCATTCAAAGAAGAACCTCCACGCACACGGATGTCTGCTCCGGCACCGGGAGTACCACTTGCTGATGTGACATTGACACCGGCGATCTTACCTGCAATCATGTCTTGAGCATTAGTAACAAGACCCTTGTTGATCGGATCCGGTTTGATTGCAGTCACAGCACCGGTCATGTCTGTTTTCTTAGCAACACCATAACCGATGACAACCACATCCTCGAGAAGTTCTGAGTCTTCTTCGAGCGTAACTTTCATCGATGCAGCAGCAGGAATTTCCTGAGCTTTGTAACCGATAAAAGAGAATCTAAGCACAGCACCTTTCGGAGCTTTTAAAGAGAAATTACCGTCAATGTCGGTAACACAACCATTGCTCGTGCCCACTTGTTGAACTGTAGCCGAGTAAATGGGTTCTCCTGTCTCGTCCTGAACATGACCCTTAATAACAATGTCTTGAGCCATAACGTTCAGCGCAGAGAAGATTCCTACCAAACTCATCAGCAGAAATCTAAAGTTGAACTTTACTTTCATGATTATTACAAAATTAATTTAAGGATTGATATATAGTTATTTGTTAATTGGCATAATACTGATAGCAAATCCACCACCGGAGGCAGCCTTGAGATTTAATTTTGATTTAGAGGTCACGACCTTACGGGTTATCGTATATGCTTTCGGATTCTTGTCCCAGCTGGCATCCTTGGCATCTGCATAGATCACCGCTTCATATTTCTTTCCCGGATCAAGAAAATCCAAAGCGAGGCGAGTCTGATGACCATCTGCATTGGCAGTACAACCAACAAACCAATTATCAGAGTTCTTTGCCTTGCGGGCGATTGTCAAATAATCTCCAGGTTCAGCCTCAAGGTAAAGAGTTTTACTCCAATCAAGGGCAACATCTTTGATAAACTGGAAAGCATCCATGTGTGCCTCATAATTTTCTGGCAGATCTGCTGCCATCTGTAAAGGACTATACATGGTAACATAGAGTGCCAACTGACGCACCAATGTGGAACGTACTCGTGAGGTATTTTCAGGATTTACTTTCGAGCAATCAGTCTCAAAAATACCGGGGGTGTAATCCATCGGGCCTCCAATCAGACGAGTAAAAGGAAGAATCGTCGTATGTTCGACCGAACTACCACCAAACGACTCATACTCTGTCCCACGCGCACTTTCATTAGCAATCAAATTGGGATAAGTACGACAGATTCCTGTCGGGCGAGTTGCTTCATGTGCATTGACCATAATTTTATAATCAGCGGCCTTGGTGATACAATACTGATAGTGATTATTCATCCATTGTCCATAATGGTGCTCTCCTCGAGGCACAATATTTCCGACATAACCACTTTTTACGCTAGTATATCCATTCTCTTTCATAAACTTATATGCAGCATCAAGATGACGCTCATAATTTCGAGCAGAAGAAGATGTTTCATGATGCATCATCAATTCGACACCTCTAGCAGCCGCATATTGATGCAATCCTTTAACGTCAAAATCAGGATAAGGAGTGACAAAATCAAAAACGAAGTCTTTCTCATGTCCGAACCAATCTTCCCAACCTTCATTCCAGCCCTCAACAAGAACAGCATCAAAGCCATGTTCTGCAGCAAAATCAATATAACGTTTCACATTGTCAGTATTGGCAGCATGTTTACCATTGGGTTTGGTTTTAGTATAATCGGTCTCTCCGAGTTTTACACTTGAGAGTTCATCTGTATAAGCCCATGTACTCCGACCTACGATCATATCCCACCACACTCCTATATACTTGATAGGTCGAATCCAGCTTGTGTCTTCAATTTTGCATGGTTCATTAAGATTGAGTGTCATACGTGAAGCCAAAATATCTGCAGGTTTCTCTCCTACAATTATTGTGCGCCATGGAGATACGCACGGAGTCTGAAGATAACCTTTATCTCCTCGGGCATCAGGTGTCAGCCATGACTCAAATGTCATGTTTTTATCATCCAAATTAAGATGCATTGTAGGATAATCGATACAAGCCGCTTCATGTAAATTGATGCATAGACCATTATCCGCTTTCATCATCAGTGCGGTCTGCACACCCGTTATAGAAAATGGAGTCTGAGAAGAATTTTCGGTAATTGCCCCTTTCATCAAACCTCTGATTTCACTCAAGCGGGATTCTACAGTTTCATATTCTTGAGTATCATAATCGCCCGGTATCCACCATGCGGTATGATCCCCTGTCATAGCGAACTGGGTGTGCTCCTCTTTTACAACAAAATAAGTCAGATTCTTCTGCTCGGGGAACTCATAACGGAAACCCAACCCATCATTAAACAGACGGAAACGAATCACAATAAACCGATCATTTTTAGGCTGTGAGAGTGTAACGGACAATTCATTGTAATGATTGCGAATTTCACTCTCTTCACCCCAAACAGGAGTCCAAGTCTCATCACACGTAGTGTTCTTAGTCTCTTTTACCTCAAAACCGGTCATCAAATCGGCTTTTTGGTCGATCGTAGATGCGTCTCTCTTGTTGTAATCAAAATCAATGGCTTTATTGGGATCTTCTTTTTTCAACTCAAATCCCAAAAAACTTGGTTTTATTACCTCTTGACCTTTATGAGTCAAAACATAGAAAGGCCTACCGGAAGCATCCAATGAAAACTCCATCTTAAAATCTCCATTGGGAGACAATAATGTTCGAGCTTCAACAGCAGTAATAGCGATCAAAGTCAACAGAAATACTGAAACAAAAAGTCTTTTCATAGTGTTTTAATTTCGCTCTAAATGGTATTAGCCGCTAGTCGCACGATCTGAAAGTCGCACATTCACGTGTTTTACGAGGCAAAGGTACTATTCTTACAAATTAGATTTCACGGCTTGAAAAAAAATATAAATATTTTTATACCATTACAAAACGTTTAATTCTGATTTTCAATTATTTTATTGTTTATCGTTATATTTTAAATATAAATGGATACAAAGGTTGGAAATGCTATGAAACAAACCTTTTTAAGTTTATCCCCATTATAATTGGAATATTACCTCTCAAAATCTAAAATAACAATCCCTCTTGGTTTCATCGGCAACGAAGACCCAGTCACGACAATCTCTTCTCCTGAGATAATTTCACGAACCGGAAGAGTGGGCAAAACTCCAACATAGGGGGCTAAATCCAAATCGACAGAATTACTAGTACCATTCATTAGAACGGTTACCACTCGACCATTCAATTCACGCGAATATACATATACCCCATTTCGTACGGCATAATGTGTAAGTTTACCATAAGCTAATGCCTCATTACCACGACGCCAACGAAGCAAAAGTCGGGTAAAATCAAAAAGTGCATTTTGTTCCGGGGTACGGCCTTCACGGGTAAAAGCATTTGCTACATCATCAGGCCAGCCACCGGGGAAATTCTGACGCAATGCTCCATCACCATTAGATTTGTCAGCAGCCATCCCTATTTCATCACCATAGTAAAGTTGTGGTATTCCACGAAGTGTCAGAAGCAGAGTTAAAGCCTGACGATAACGGTTGTGATTGGCTGCTTGAGTTTTATTGGCAGCGAAGCGATTAGTATCATGGTTGGTCAAGAATGTCAAAAGGTGGAAAGGATCTTCATAGACAATATCCTGAGAGATATACTCATAAATACGAGCCAATCCTCTATCCCAATCATTAGACTCCTCATCACAGGCATAATTAAGCAGCGACATCAGAGGGAAATCCATGACAGAAGGCAACTCTGTATTAAAAGGTGCAGACAAACGACTATTTTTCTGCCAATAAGCAACTCCGACATTGTGGTTGATCCATGTTTCTCCCACAATATTAAAACCGAGGTATTCTGCATCCATTTCACGACACCAACGAGCCATAGCCTTCATATCGGCATACGGATAAGTGTCTTGACGGATACCATTGAGGTGAGCATACTCTGTCCACCATATACTGGCCTGGATAAGATAAGTCATCACGTCCTCATTACGCTGATTAAAATCTGGCATAGCACTCACAAACCACCCATCTGTCATATATTTCAGATCTCGTTCAGCCACGTGTACGTCACCTACAGCGCCGGTCTTATATGTAGATTGAGTATATTCGCTCTTAAAATTAAACCAATCATCAGAAGGGCGATCTGCAAATAAGAAATTATTACGGCCACAATGATTGAAAACAATATCCATAATCACCTTGATTCCCTTGGCATTGGCCTCCAAAACGTAATCTCTATACTCTTCGTTGGTTCCAAAGCGTGGATCAATCTGATAATAATCTGTGATAGCATATCCATGATAGGATTCACGTTCCATATCATTTATATGGAGTGGAGTATGCCACACTGCAGTAACACCTAAATCAGAAAGATAATCAAGTTGTTTGCGCATTCCTGCAATATCACCTCCATGGCGAGCAAAAGGAACATTAGGATCACATTCTGATTCTAAAAGGCCTTTTACGACATCATTATCAGTATTTCCATTGGCAAAACGATCCGGCATCAAAAGATAAACAACATCCGATGCATCGAACGTTTTCTCTGTACGTTTCTCCCGTGATTTTAATTCATAAGGGAAAGAATGTGTTTTACGACCATTCCGCAATTTTACTTCAAATTTTTGCGGAGTAGCCTTAGACAAATCCAAATATAGAATCACGTAGTTGGAATTGTCCGGACGAACGATACGATCAATGCATATTCCTTTCGCATCTGATAAAGTAACTTCACTGTTGCCAATCTTATCTCCATGTATCAATAGTTGCAAGGAGGGATTGTGCATATCTGCCCACCAAAAAGTGGGATGAACATGATGAATTTTCTTACTCGCTGCATAAATGTTAAAACAACAAAGCAAGCATAACAAAGTAAATAGGAGATGAAATCTTCTCATGGATTTTTAATCGTTTAAGGATTATTTCGGATGCAAAATTAGCCTTTTATAATAAATAAATATAATGATGAAATAAAAATATAAATATATACAAAATCTATCTATTTGATATTCACTTATATAATTTAAAAGAACAGAGCAATAAATATAACTCGATTTTAAAATAAAATATGCAAGATTTGGCAGATTAAACAAAAAGAATTACTTTTGCAGCATTCTAATAATACATCCATGAAAAAATATATTTCCATAGCAATATTGCTTTTTTCCGTCTCATTTCAGACATATTCTCAATCATATAAGCATCGTTATAATACAAAATCTTTACTCAAACAACTCGATTTGGCGATAGAAATTAAAGACTTGTATCACGACCAACGAGAAGACCGAATAGAGGAGTTGAAAATAATGGCTCAAAAAGAAAAACCTGAGCGACTCTACACCATCTACCAAAACCTATATTCAGAGTATTCTAGCTACCAAAGCGACTCGGCCCTCTCTTATTTAAGACGTATGGAAGCCCTACCTTGCTATAAACAAGACTCCAGTATAAGAATATGGACCAACATTAGTTTTGCTAAATCTTATGCTGTCATGGGGATATATAATACAGCTATAGATCTGTTAGATGACATAGATATAACTCAAGAAAGCACAGATTTACAACTATATTATGCTCAAGTTGCAAGAGCAATATATGGATGGTTAGGAGACTACATCACTGATGAAAACGGCAAACGGGAATGTGCCCAAAAAGTTTCCAGCTATAGAGAAGAGATCCTAAAATTAGAAACCAATACCATCAATAGGAATATCGTTCTTGTCGATGAAATAAACATGAGGGCAAAGGAGCTCTTAGAGACTGATCCCAAACTAGCTGACAGTCTGCTGAATGAAGCCGGCAAGATATCTTTACTCGATTGGGAAAAAGCTGACATTAGTCAGAAAATCTACATACATAGCAATTTAGCAGAAACACATCGTTTACGAGGTGATGATGATGGCTATATTTATTACATGACCCAAACAGCCATCGGAGATATACAAAAAGGTGTAACCGAATATATGTCTCTTCCTATGTTAGCATTGGCACTCTATGAAAACAAGGAGATTGATCGGGCCTATCGTTATCTAATCTGCTCGATGGAAGACGCGACATTCTGCAAAGCCCGGTTAAGGACCATCGAAGCCTCTTCATTTTTCCCGATTATTGATCGCACATATAAAGAACAAGAGAAAGAACAACATTTTATCGAGAAAGCACTCTTCTATTCATTAGGTCTTTTTGCCATCATAGTAACGTTTATCCTTTTCATTTTATACCGACAGATGAAAAAACTCCGGACAACACGAAAAGAGTTAGCTCGAAATATTATTGAATTACAACATACTGGCAAACAATTACAGTTAGCCAACAAAGACCTGATCATGGCAGATAAAACGAAAGAAGAATATATCGCCAGATATCTGGCAAGGTGTCGAGGAAGCCTCGACACCTTGGACGAATATCGTCGCTCTCTCTATCGTTTGGCAAAAGACAAACGTTCAGACGAACTCTTCAAACAATTAAAATCTGAAACTTTAGTAAGGGAAGAACAAGACAAGTTCTTTGCAGATTTTGACCAGGCATTCCTACATTTATATCCTAGATTCATCGAGAAATTTAATGCTCTATTGGATTCTAATTCACAGATTCAGCCCAAACAAAATGAACTTCTTTCACCCGAATTGCGTATCTTTGCTTTGATTCGATTAGGAATAAATGATAGTGCCCGCATCGCACATTTTTTAAACTATTCACTTACCACAATTTACAATTACAGAAGTAAAATCAAAGGAAAAGCTATTGTTCCAAAAGAAGAGTTCGAGAAACGGATTATGGAGTTATAATTTCTATTAAACCCAATCTGTCATTAGATATTAGTTTTTTCATATTATTTTAGAGCAGAAAAAAAGATGTGGCGATCTAAGGAGCGATTGGGGATAATCAACCGAGATAATAATAACCAACAAACATTCACTTAAAAATGAAAAAACTGATTTTTGCATTTACATTGATTTGTGTATGCTCCATTTGGGCATGTGGCAATGATGATCCCATTACTCAAAATGACCCGACACCTCCACCCTCAACAGACACTATAGTAACGACAGACACCACAGACATTGATCCTCCCCAGCCAGAAAAAATCACATTCTTTAAAGGGGCAGATATCAGTTGGGTTACAGAAATGGAAGATCAAGGTCGTCGCTTTTATAATAATAAAGGGAATATACGAGAGTGCACCGCTTTGATGCAGGAACTCGGTCTCAATGCTATCCGTTTGCGAGTATGGGTCAATCCCTCAGATGGATATTGCAATAAAGAAGATGTTTTAAAGAAAGCCCTCCGAGCAACTCGTTTAGGGATGCCTGTAATGATCGATTTCCATTATAGCGACTCATGGGCAGATCCTTCCAAACAATACATTCCCTCGGCATGGAGTGGTCACAACTTTTCTCAAATTATTGAAGACGTCAAAACGCACACAACCGATGTCCTACAATATTTAAAAGAGAATGAAGTAACTCCTCGATGGGTCCAGATAGGTAACGAGACGGCTAATGGTTTACTTTGGGACATCGGTAAAGCCGATAAAAACCCTCAACAATATGCTAAAATAATTACTGCCGGATATGACGCCGTAAAAAGCATTATGCCTGAAACTCAAGTTATTGTTCACATAGACAGAGGGCATAATCGGTCTCTACTCGATTGGAATCTCGGACTGTTAAAGAAATATGGAGCACAATGGGACATCACCGGACTCTCTTTATACCCATATAGTGCCTATGGAGACTATATTTTAGGGAATGACGGACAAGCCATCTCTCCGGATGTTGCAATTTCACGTTGCATCAGCAATATAAGCTATGTCTATAAAAAATTTGGGACAGAAGTCATTATTGTCGAAACAGGAATGCAAGTGGGCAACCCTGCCGAAGGAAAAACTCTACTCTCTCAATTGATAAAAAAATGTAAGGAAGAGACAGAGGGACATTGTTTAGGTGTTTTCTATTGGGAGCCCCAATCTTCTTCGGATTGGAAAAATTATCAGTTAGGGGCATTTAACAATAACGGAACACCTACCTCTATCATGGATGCTTTTGCCGAATAATTCCCCAATCAGTCATGAGACTTTTGGCATGTTGGTCTTATTATTTTTGAATAGAATAAACTGACGATCTAATAACGTTTTTAGGGATAATTTCCCTTAATTCGTTGACATGTTTTACAACATATCTGATCTCGCGTTTTTTGCAAGAAGATTAAGAGAAACTTGCGAGAATGTTATACAAAAAGTTTTCTAAGGGAAATTAGAAAAAACTATATACTCTATTTTATAATCACACAATACAACCCCTCTTCATCAAAGACCTCATTGGCTACATCTCGAGCCAATGAGGGAGTAATAGCATCAATACGGGCATAAGTTTCTTCGAGAGATTCACAACGTCCAAATCTCAACATACTTTTGCCCAAATTGATTGCTGCATTTTCTTGGTTGGAGGATCCAACACCAAGTTGTCCTTTAAATTGCTTTTGAGCAGCACGCAAACGAGATGAAGAAAGTAATTTTTCTCTCATATGGTGTAATTGTGTCCGCACTATTCCCAAACATCTATCGACATCTTGATGATCACAACCAAAATAGATATTAAACAGCCCGGTATCAGTATAGTTAGTCAAAGTACTTTCCACCGTATAAACCAATCCTCTATGCTCACGCAATTCCTGATTTAATCGGCTATTCATACAAGGCCCGCCCAATATATTATTCAGCAAAGCCAATGCTGCTGCTTTAGGAGAGCCGATGGGATAAGAGATCGCTCCAAGCATAACATGAGCTTGATGAGTTTCTTTCTCGATAATTGAAGTATGGTCTTTCTCTCCAGTCCCCATAATTAACGACTCCCCTCTTAGGGCCCATGGGAGAAGGATATGAGAACTGCGATTACCCATCGTTCCTTCCTCTGCTCGATCAAAATATTTCTCAACCATTCGAACGACATGCTTCCAGGGAGTCCTGCCACATGAAAAAAAGACCATCCGCGATGGGAGATAATGCTCTGCGATAAACTGCAGACAAGAAGATGTATCAAAAGCTCGGACAGACTCTTCTGTTCCTAAAATATTATGTCCTAAAGGATGACCTGCAAAAATACGATCCTCAAACTCATCATATATTAGTTCCGGCGGATTGTCTCGATAGGCATTGATCTCTTCTACCACAACTTCTTGTTCTCTCTTCAATTCTGAAATAGGAGCTAACGGATGACAAACCAAATCACAAAGCAATTCACATGCTCGATCAAAATCCGGTTGCAAAAATACAGAGTAAATGGTGGTATCTTCTTTGGTCGTAAAAGCATTCAACTCTCCTCCGACCGCTTCCATCCTATTACTGATATGCCAGGCATTGCGTCGTTGGGTACCTTTAAATAGGATATGCTCAATGAAGTGCGCCATCCCAAATCGGTCTGGAACATTTTCATCTCGTGTGCCGGCATCGATCATAAACCCACAATAACTGACAGGAGATTCTGTATATCGATGCACAATACGTAACCCATTGGCAAGAGTTGTAGTCAAATAGTCCATATCAGAGTCACTCATTTTGATCTAAAAAAGATATATTTTGCTGCAAATGTACGAACTTTTTTTCTTGAGTCGGCCTTAATAAAGAAATATTATTTACTTTTGCACTCATGAAAGAACTATTACAATCCATCATTGAGCGGGAAGCAGCTGCCATCCATGCCCTTCCCTTAGGAGATGAATACGAACGAGCCATCGACTCCATCATCGAACACGTACAAAATCGCAAAGGCAAATTAGTCGTTAGCGGAATGGGCAAAGCCGGACAAATCGGCATGAACATCGCCACTACTTTCAGTTCGACCGGCACCCCGGCAACATTTCTTCATCCAAGTGAGGCACAACATGGGGATCTTGGAATAATACAACCCAATGACATTTTACTACTTATATCCAACTCCGGAAAGACCCGAGAGATCGTAGAATTGATCGAGTTAGCACACGACCTTTATCCCCAACTCCCCCTTATAGTCATCACCGGCAATCCCCTAAGTCCTCTTGCTGAAGCTGCAAACATCTGTCTATCTACAGGCAACCCTGCAGAGGTATGTCCTCTCGGACTCACCCCGACCACTTCCACGACACTCATGACTGTAATCGGAGACTTGCTGGTTGTTGGCACAATGACCAAAATTGGTTTTACGGTCGAAGAATATGCTAAAAGACATCATGGTGGATATTTAGGAAAAAAAGCTCGTCAAAGCGAAAGATCTCGTCATTAATTATCAAAGACAATTGGGCGGTCTAAGAATCCCAATTTGGGTTAAATTTTGATCAATAAAAGTAAAGTTTCGTGACAAGCAGACTCATAAACAGCCTTAATTGGGTCCTTTCTGTTTGCAACATAGAAATGCAATTACCCCCTTCAATCTCCCTAATAACAGCTGACTGACAAACAATAAATTGCAATTTTAAGCCCTATATCACATTTTTTTACTATATTTGCGCGCATTATGTTTTATAGTGCGCGTATTATGTATTTTAATAATTTTAAATCTACAATATGAACATCTCGTACAAATGGCTGAAAGATTACCTGGATTTCGACCTTACTCCGGAAGAAACCTCGGCAGCCTTGACGTCTATCGGTCTAGAGACTGAAGGCATCGAAGAACATGAAACCATCAAGGGGGGGCTAAAAGGGCTTGTAACTGCACAAGTATTGACTTGCGAACCGCATCCTAATAGTGATCACATGCACATTACCACCGTTGATTTAGGCGATGGCAAAGAACCGGTCCAAATCGTGTGTGGTGCCCATAACGTTGCCACCGGGCAAAAAGTGATCGTGGCCACGCTTGGCACAGTTCTTTATGACGGAGATCAATCATTCACGATCAAACGTTCCAAACTTCGTGGCGTAGAGTCACTCGGTATGATTTGTGCTGAAGACGAAATTGGTGTAGGGACAAGTCATGATGGAATTATCGTACTACCCGAAGACACTCCCATCGGGATGCCTGCCAGCCAATATTATCACGTAGAAAGCGATTATATCCTTGAGGTAGATATCACTCCTAACCGCATCGATGCGGCATCCCATTATGGAGTTGCACGAGATCTTTATGCCTACCTTATACAGCATGGTCGGAAAGCCACACTTACTCGTCCTTCGGTCGAAGCATTTCACATAGATCGTGAGGGGAATCAGGCTCAGATCAGTGTCGAAAACCATGAGGCTTGTCCTCGTTATTCTGGTCTGACCATTGAGGGTGTTACTGTCAAAGAGAGTCCCGAATGGCTCAAGACACGTCTTTCAGCCATCGGCGTACGTCCGATCAACAACATTGTGGATATCACCAATTTCATCCTGCATGAGACCGGTGTCCCGATGCACACTTTCGACCTCGACAAGATACAGGATAGAAAAATCATCGTAAAGACTTGTCCGGATGGGACACCTTTCATCACATTGGATGGGACAGAACGTAAACTTTCAGACCGAGATCTGATGATATGCAGCCCTGCCGAACCCATGTGTATTGCCGGTGTATTCGGAGGTTTAGACTCCGGCACTACAGAGGAGACATGCAATGTTTTCCTCGAAGCGGCCTATTTCAATCCCTCCTGGGTACGCAAGTCCGCACGACGTCATGGACTTAATACAGATGCATCTTTCCGTTATGAACGTGGCGTAGATGTTAACAATGTCCCCTATGCTCTCCGTCGTGCAGCCTTGCTGGTCAAAGAGTTAGCCGGAGGAGAAATTGTTGGTGCACCGGTTGAGGAGTATCCGACTCCCATACATCGTGCTGTCGTAGAATTGAGTTATGCCCGTGTCAATAACCTGACCGGCATCCAAATTGCTCCGGAAGAAGTAAAGAGAATCCTCCATTTACTCGAAATGGAGATTGTGTCTGAAAACGACAAGGGAGTAACCATCAAAGTACCGACCTATCGTGTCGATGTATATCGTGACTGTGATGTGATCGAAGACATACTACGCATCTATGGATACGACCAAGTGACACTCACGGACAGTGTTAAAATGAATCTTTCCTACAAGAGCGAAACCGACATCAGTAACCATCTGCAAAGACTTATCTCCGAGCAACTCACCGGATGCGGATACAGTGAAATTTTAAACAACTCTCTTACGAGTGAAAGTTTCTATAATGATCTCGAAACCTATCCTGCAGATCGTCTTGTGCGCTTGCTCAATCCTCTCAGTGGTGATTTGTCTGTAATGCGTCAAACATTACTCTTCGGCGGACTTCAAAGCATCATACGCAACATCAATTATCGTCAGACAGATTTACGTTTCTATGAGTTTGGCAACTGCCAATACTTTGACACCGAAAAACATGCTGCACAGCCGGAGAAAGCCTTAGCCGGATTTAGCGAAGAGAGCCACCTGGCTCTTTGGGTGACTGGCAATCGTGTTTCAGACAGCTGGGCACACCCCAACGAGAAAAATTCTTTCTTCACACTTAAAGCTGCTGTCATCAACATCCTACGCCGTCTTGGCATCGCAGCTAATTTGAAACAACGGCAATATAAAAACGATCTTTTTGCTGCCGGACTTGAATTAGCAACACCGGCAGGGAAAGTCATTGCCAACTTAGGCATCGTTAGCAACAAGATTTTAAGCCGTTTTGACATCGAACAGGAAGTGTATTATGCAGAGATGAATTGGAAAACACTCATGAAAGAGGCTGCTCGAGTAAACGTGACTTATAGCGACATTGCCAAATTCCCCCCTGTACGTCGAGACTTGGCTCTCCTTGTAGATCAGTCCATTCAGTTTGCGGACATCGAAAAAGCAGCATTTGAAACAGATCGCAAGCTTTTAAAATCAGTCAACCTATTTGACGTATATGAAGGTAAAAATCTGCCTGCCGGCAAGAAATCTTATGCCATCAGCCTGACCCTTCAAGATTCTGAGAAAACGCTCAATGACAAACAGATCGATAACCTTATGGCTCGTTTCATAAAGACTTTCGAAACTAAATTGGGTGCTACTCTCCGATAAATGGCAAGAAGCAATATAGATAACAAAAACAACAATAAAAATTAACATTTAAATAGATCAAAAAACTATGGGACGCGCTTTTGAATATCGTAAAGCAAGAAAATTGAAACGTTGGGGCAATATGAGCCGCACATTCACCAAAATAGGTAAAGAAATCACCATGTGTGTCAAGACCGGAGGACCGGATCCAGACAGCAATGCTCGTCTTCGTACCTTGATGGCCAATGCTCGTGCTGCCAATATGCCCAAAGACACCGTAGAACGCGCCATTAAAAAAGCTACAGACAAAGATGCTTCTGATTACAAGGAGATCACATACGAAGGATATGGGCCTTTTGGTATTGCAATCGTAGTAGAAGCTGCAACAGACAACAACACCCGTACAGTTGCCAATGTCAGAAGTTATTTCAACAAATATGGTGGCACACTCGGCACTACCGGCTCTCTCTCCTTCCTTTTCAGCCATAAATCTGTCTTTAAAGTGAAACCCAAAGAGGGTGTTGACATGGATGAACTAGAGCTCGAATTGATCGACTTTGGTGTGGATGAAATATTTGCTGACGAAGAGGGCATCTCTATCTATGGTGAATATGAATCTTTCGCACAGATTCAAAACTATCTGGAAAATCAAGGCTTTGAAATCATCAGCGGTGAGTTTGAGCGTATCCCCAATGATTTTAAGGAAGTAACTGCCGAACAACGTGAAACCATCGAAAAGCTTCTTGAGAAGTTTGAAGATGATGAAGATGTAACTAACGTCTTCCACAACATGAAAGAAGACGAAGAATAATTAAAGTATTTCGTGCTCTCACGTGACACATTAATTAATAATACTAAACCCTAAAAATATGTCAGTTCAATTACAGAAAATACAAGAACTCATCAAGAATCGAGAAACGGCCCGCATGGGTGGTGGACAAAAACGTATCGATGCCCAACATGCCAAAGGCAAAATGACCGCGCGTGAACGCATCGAGATGCTTGTTGATCCGGGAAGTTTCGAGGAGTATGATATGTTTCTCACACATCGCTGCACAAACTTTGACATGGCAAAGAGCCATCCTTACGGAGATGGTGTAGTGACAGGATCAGCGACAATTGGAGGGCGGCTTGTTTACCTTTTTGCTCAGGACTTTACTGTTTCCGGAGGTTCTCTCTCTGAAACCATGGCACAAAAAATATGCAAAATCATGGACATGGCCATGAAGATGGGAGCACCTATTATAGGGTTGAATGACTCAGGTGGAGCACGCATCCAGGAAGGTATCGCATCGATGGCCGGATTTGGAGAGATTTTCGAGCGTAACATTTTGGCATCCGGAGTTGTTCCTCAGATCTCTGCCATCATGGGTCCCTGCGCCGGCGGCTCGGTTTACTCTCCTGCATTGACAGACTTCACACTGATGATCAAAGGGACAAGCTATATGTTCCTTACCGGTCCGAAAGTGGTCAAAGAGGTCCTTGGTGAAGTTGTAGATCAAGAGACTTTGGGTGGAGCCACCGTTCACACCACCAAATCCGGTGTGGCACATTTCGCAGCAGAGACAGAAGAAGAGGGCATCACCCTCCTGAAACAACTGCTCAGCTATCTGCCACAAAACAATATGGAGATGGCTCCTCGCCTTGAATGTACTGACCCTATAGAGCGTAAAGAGGACCTCCTCAACGAGATTATCCCGGAGTCTGCCAAGACTTCCTATGACATGTATCAAGTCATCGCTGCCGTTGTGGATCACGGGGAGTTACTGGAGGTTCATGCCAATTGGGCGAAAAACATCATCATCGGTTTTGCGAGGATGAACGGGCAGAGTGTCGGCATCGTTGCCAACCAGCCGAAAGTCATGGCGGGATGTCTCGACAGCAATGCCTCCCGTAAAGCAGCCCGCTTTGTCCGCTTCTGTGATGCATTCAATATTCCGATCGTCACACTCGTAGATGTACCGGGCTTCCTCCCCGGCACCGGACAAGAATATAATGGAGTCATCGCGCATGGTGCGAAATTACTCTATGCTTATGGCGAGTCCACTGTTCCCAAAGTTACCGTTACACTCCGCAAGTCTTATGGCGGTTCACACATCGTAATGAGTTGTAAGCAGTTAAGAGGTGACATCAACTACGCATGGCCCTCTGCTGAGATTGCCGTCATGGGAGCAGATGGAGCGGTCGAAGTGCTTTATGGCAAAGAATTGAAAGCAGCAGAGACACCGGAAGCAAAAGCTGCCATTATAGCTGAAAAGAAAAAAGAATATGAAGATCTATTCTGCAATCCCTATGATGCAGCACATAAAGGGTACATCGATGATGTTATCGAGCCTCGCAACACTCGTTTCCGCGTAATCCGTGCTTTAGAGAAACTACGCAACAAGCGCGTTCAGAATCCGGCAAAGAAGCATGACAATCTCCCCTTGTAATAATGTAATATAACAATCTATGAAAAAAACATTTATTACAACCTTTGCCCTGCTGACCGCAACAGTACCAGCTTTCGCCCAGACAATTTCCAAACAGGCTCAAAAGTTTTTAGAGCATGATCCCTTTGGCATAGCTATGGCCATCATCGCCATGAGTGTAGTATTCATTGCATTGGTTATCTTATATTTTTGCTTCAAAGGATCGGCAAAGTTGCTCAATAAAGGTCTGCGAAAACCAACTATTCGGACAAAGCAGGTCACTACAGACAAAGCCCCTATCGTCACGGAAGTTCAAACGGGACATACTGCTCCCGAAGAGATCGTTGCAGCCATCAGCATGGCTCTTTTCCTGCATGAAGATGGGATGCATGATGCTGAAAGTGACGTATTGACCCTCAGCCACTCCGAAAACACAGCTTGGACCGGAAGGGGAAATAACCTCAAGGCGGAGCCTCTACGCAAATTCTGATCAAGAAGGGGTCTATAATAAAAACTTACCATCATTAATAATCTGTGAGAAATTATTATAGTAGCCACCTAAAGCGTTCACACCCTCTATTTTCAAAGACCAACAATAAGGAATAAAAATATGAAGAGTTACAAAATGAAAATAAACGGCAACGACTATGATGTTGCCATCAAGGATTTCTCCGGCAACAATGTTGCAGTCGAAGTAAACGGAAAAGCCTATAACGTAGAGCTCCCCGAAGCACCTAAAGCCAAGGCACCTGTCATCAACAGGCCGACTGCCACACCGGCAGCCGCACCTGCACCTGCTGCTGCTCCGACACCCAAGCCCACAGCCGGAGGTGTTGCCGGAGCTGTTCGCTCTCCGCTTCCGGGCGTAGTGCTCGAAATCAAAACCACCGTCGGTGCAACAGTAAAACAGGGAGACCTGCTCCTCATCCTCGAAGCCATGAAGATGGAAAATAACATCGTGGCAGACAAAGATGGCACAGTCACTCAGATTTTGGTCAATAAGGGAGACAACATCCTCGAGGGAGCCGAACTTTGTGTAATCGGGTAATACTTTAATTAAAACAAATAAACTATTTATGAAAAAGAGAAATTTATTTCCCATAAGTGCAGCAGCATTAGTGGCTTTGGCCATGAGTGCATGCTCTCCTAAAGAGACTGTCCCGACATTCTCCGTAAATGGTGTCGGATTAGATGCTCAAGACAGTTCTGTCGTTTACTTGAGCAATGCCAAAGGTGCATCCATTGACTCCTCATTAGTAATCGGAGGAACATTCTCATTTACCGGACCGGCAGACTCTGTTATGGTTGCCAATATCGGATTTAAGGGACAAAGACCCAAGTCTCGGATATTTATCGAACCGGGCATCATCCAGGTAGATGTTAAGGAACACGTGGCTAAAGGAACCCAGCTCAATGACGAATATGCCAACTTCGTCACTACCCTCATGGCTACTCCTGAAGAAGAGGGTGAAAAAGTCGAAAGAAAATTGGCTCAAGAGATCTATGATCGTCATACAAACGACCTCTTAGGTCTTCAGATGATGAATACTCTCGCCTACTACTACAACTACGATGAGTTGAAGGCAGCTTTAGACTCTGCCGGAGACTTGATCAAAGGCAACAAAGCACTCCAAAACAAGTTGGGAGCCAAACAACGTGAACAGCAGACAGCTGTAGGTCAGCCCTACGTAGATGTTAAGGGCATCGATGCTCTCAAGGGAGACAGCCTCGCACTCTCCTCCTTTATCGGCAAAAAGAAACTCACATTGGTAGATTTCTGGGCAAGCTGGTGTGGCCCCTGCCGTCGTGAGATCCCGAACATTGCAGCCGTACAAAAGAAATATGGCAAACAGCTCAATGTGGTCGGCATCGCAGTTTGGGATGAGTTGAAAGACACTCAAAAAGCTATGCAGGACTTATCCATCTCTTGGCCGGTGATCTCAGAGCGCAATGCAACAGAGCCTTACGGCATCTTAGGCATCCCACACATCATGCTCATTGACAAAAATGGTGTGATCATTGCCCGTTACTTACATGGTGAAGGCATCGCCACCGCCATCGAAGAGGCACTTAAAAACTAAAAAAGTAGAAAGACTTATATTGGTCTCAGAGAGAACATAGATAGAGACCAATAAGGCAGCAAAGAGGTTATGCTCGATCGAAGCATAACCTCTTATTAGTTGAGGGGGTTATTGGTTGAAGGGTTGAGAGGTTGAGAGGTTGAGGGGTTGAGGGGTTTATTGATTGAGAAGTTTAGGGGTTACTCCCTTTGGTCGTGGGCTTCGCGTGCTAAGGGGTTGAAGAGTAAAAAAATAAACCTCTAAACCTCTAAACTTCTAAACCTCTAAACGACTAAACCAACCAAGGACTTCGTCCGCGATGGCTTATGGCTTCTCTTTGCTCTTTCACCTTTTACCTTTCAGTTTTCAGTCCTCTCCTTTCAGTTTTCACTATTCTCCAAATTTCACCCCGAACTATCATAGTTAATAATATCTATATTCCTGCCGATTGGTAAGCATCCCGACCAAGCCTCGCAGCAGCATCTGAACTTGTGGCAACAAAGCAACCATCGTCGGAGAAAGATGAAAATGATCCGATTCGCTCTCTCGGACAGAAATTGCCACCAGATAAACCTCCGGAGCATGATCAGAGCGCAGCAACGAATCGACCAACTCACGCAGTATGCCGGAGGGGGTCGGTTCCTCTGTCATTTCATTCGATACTCTGGCTCGCGTCACATACACTGTCCCCGGATCATGTTTAGGATCAATCACCGTCACGACGATAACCAGATACTCATACGCCACCCATTCCGGATGCAATCGGCATTGGTCAATTTCACATTGGGAAACATCCACTTCTTCCGGCCATTCCACCGCATTAAACATTGTGCGAATCGTATGACCGCTCTTTTTCTCATCGTGCAGAGTAATGTCTCCCACACCCAACACTAAAACTTTATGCTCCATAGTTCTCTAAGACTTTAAGATCTGTCGCTTTTATCCGATACAAACAGATAACAACGACCCAAAGCGATTTGTTCAAGTATTGAGTTGAGGGTTAATATAGAGTACAGAGTACAGAGTACAGAGTACAGAGAACAGAGTACAGAGTACAGAGTACAGAGTAAAGTTAAAACTGAAAAGTGAAAAGTGAAAACTGAAAGAGCAAAGAGAAGCCATCAGCCATTGCCATCAGCCATCGCAGGCGCAGCCCTAAACCTCTCACCCCCTCAGCACACGAAGCCCACGACCAAAGGGAGTAACCAATAACCCCCTAAACCCTTCAACCCCTAAACCAAACAAGCCTTAACCATCATTAACTGTTTTTTGTCATCTCACCATATCAATTTGGCAACCTAATTCTCTTCTTATCCGGTGTTCATGGCTATCAGCTCGCACGCTTTCTCACACGCCGACGCATAACCCAAAGGATGCCGAACCATTGAGCAACGCGGCTACCCTCATGCAACAACGAGGCTACGCTCATGCAATAACGAGGCTACGCTCATTGAGCAACGAGGCTACGCGTGTGAACTATAAAGTTAGCCGGGAAGATAAAAAAATAGCGATGATAGAAAAAGATCTATCTCGCTATTATGGTTTAAGGGTTTATGGTTGAGGAGTTACTCCCTTTGGTCGTGGGCTTCGCGGGTTACTCCCTTTGGTCGTGGGCTTCGCGGGTTACTCCCTTTGGTCGTGGGCTTCGCGTGCTGAGAGGTTGAAATCTACACAAAAGCCATCAGCCAAAGCAGAGCGAAGCTCCAAGCCATAACCATCGCAGCCCAACCGAAACATTGCAAAGATACAACATTCGGAAGCCGATGTCAAGAGGGTCAAACACCATTGTCTTAAAAATCGTTAACAACGCCCGGGGATGATCTCACTGAATTTCCTCTTGCTTGAAATTTTTACACCAAAGATCTCATAGGAGAAAAATCTACTGATAAATTTGGCTGGTTATCACCTTTTTGCTACCTTTGCAGCGTCTGAGGGGAGAAATCCTTGGACCAAGAATGCGTTTCTTGCTTTTACCTGCATTAGCGAAATCGGCAAAATTTCTAAGAGAGGTAGAGGACTAAGATACGCTCATTCTGTTTGTGTATGTACGCGTACAGCCCCCGCTGTGCTTTGCAAAGTATATACAAGCAGCGTGGGGTATTTGTTTCTCAGTTCATTCTCTTTATGGTGTTTGCCGATACCAGCTGATGCGATGAGCGCGACAAGTCTCTACGCTTTTCTTGTATCCGGTGTTCTCATTATTTATAATGTATCGCTTAATTCGGGAGACTTATAGGCAGTAAAGAAGATTAATTTTCTTTTATATTAACTATAAGTTTTACAATTATGCGAAAAACAAAACCCTGGTTGCTCGCGATAGCGATGCTATGCTGCAGCCTCACAGCAAGCGCTCACGACTTTGAAGTGGACGGAATTTATTACAACATCACCTCCGAAGAGGATTTAACAGTGGAGGTAACGCATCGGGGATCTTCTTCTCATTCTTATTTGGATGAATATTCTAAAGACGTGATTATTCCAGAGACAGTTTCCTATTGCGGAAAAATCTATCGAGTCACGAGCATAGGAACCCAAGCTTTTTTTGGTTGTAGCTCATTAACGAGCATCGAGATTCCGAATAGCGTTACGAGCATAGGAAACTCTGCTTTTCGAGACTGTAGTGGCTTAACGAACATTAAGATTCCGAATAGCGTTACGAGCTTAGGAAACTCTGCTTTTCTAGGTTGTAGTGGCTTAACGAACATTGAGATCCCGAATAGTGTCACGAGTTTAGGAGATTATGCTTTTTATGGTTGTAGCTCATTAACGAGCATAGATTTCTCGAATAGTCTTATCAGTATAGGTAGTTCTGCTTTTTATGGTTGTAGTTCTATAACGAGTATAGAAATCCCGAATAGCGTTAAAGGCATAGGAGAGTATGCTTTTGAGAAATGTATCGCCTTAAAAAAAGCGACATTAGGTCGAGAATTAACTTCTTTGGGGAATGGTATTTTCAAAGAATGTACCTCTCTAAACACTATCAAAGTTGACGAAGACAATATTGCATTCTGCGTGGAGGAGGGCGCCATTTTTAACATCTCTAAAACAGAATTAGTCTGTTATCCTATAGCTCGAAGAAATACTTCTTTTAGAATTCCTAACTCGGTGACAAGGATTTGTGATTATGCATTTTATAATTCTCATAATTTGACCTCCATCTCGTTTGGTAATAGTGTTACGAGCATTGGAAACTCTGCTTTTCATTATTGTAATTCCTTAACGAGTATTGAGATACCTAATAGTGTCACGAGCATAGGAGATCATGCTTTTGCTTCTTGTAGCTCCGCAACAAGTCTCGATCTTGGGAATAGCGTCACGAGCATAGGAGAGAATGCTTTTTTTGCTTGTAAATCCTTAACAAGTATAGAGATTCCTAATAGTGTTACAAACATCGAAAATTATGCATTTAGGTCTTGTCATAAAGTAAAAAGACTAATCTTTACAGAGGGACGAAAAAGTATTCCGACTAAAACAGGATTATCTAATATAAGTAGTTTGCGCTACCTCGACCTTCCGAGTTCCCTTACGACTATTCCCGCTAATACGCTTCAAGTCCCATCAGATTCCCTCATTGTCCGTGCTACCACTCCTCCCACTATATGGGAGACAACCTTTGGTAACGAAACTCCCTATAATTGCACAGTCTATGTTCCCAAAGAATCATTGGATGATTATATGGAAGATTATGATTGGGGAAACCTTTTCTCCAAGTTTGCTCCCATTGAGGGAGAGGAAGTTGTTAACACATTCCCTATCACCATATCCTCTGTGGGTTATGCCACATATTATGGAGATTTGGCGATACAAGTTTCGTCAGGGATGACAGCATATTATGGGAAACTTTCAGACGATAACCAATGGCTGAATTTGTATGAACTTTCAGAGGGCAAAGTCCCTGCAAAGTGTGGTGTCGTATTGAAAGCAGATCCCGGAACTTATTCTTGCATACAATTAGAAGAAAGTGTACCGTCAGTCAATGGAAATGCACTTTTCGGATATACTACAGAAGTGGATGCTTCTATTTTGACCGGCATTGGATTTAATCTTTATACATTGGCTCAAGAAGATGGTGTTGTCGGTTTTTATAAATACACTGGCAGTAAGTTGCTCCCCAATAAGGCGTTTCTTCGTCTCGATAGTTCATTATCCGCCCCTAAGATGCGCATCATGGGCGGCGAGACCGGCATCACAGAGATTGAGCGCGAGTCGGCTGCCGACGCTCCGGCGATCTATGACCTGCAGGGCCACCGCGTAAGTGACATGAGCCGCAAGGGGATCTATGTCGTGGAGGGGAAGAAAGTGATTGTGAAATGAGAGAAACAGACCGTAATCCGGTAATGAAATAAACATCTGAAAATATCAAGAATTATGAAAGTATATCAGAAACCGATGATCGAAGTGATCTTTATGGATACAGAGAATGTCATCGCAGTGAGTCTCCCCGTCAACGGAGACAAGGAGACCGACACAATGCTCAAACCTGAACGTCATCGCAACTCGGCATGGGATGAATATGAGAATTACTAAACCCTTAACATAATTAGGGTCTCCGAGTTGCACTCACCCCGACATCGCCTTACTCCTATCATTGTTGTAAATTAAGATAATGGAGGGCGATGTCGGGGTGAGTTTGATTTCTCACTATTGCTCACACATTTTGCAGGCATGCCATTTAGGAGATGCGGAGTTTATTTTGCACGCAGAAAAACTCGTTTTAGCATGAGAATTACGGAATGACGATAACTTTGACCCATAGAGACTTACAATATCATATCTAAATTTAATTTTGAAATATTTTATTATTTATTTGTCCATTCGTTATTTTATGCGTAATTTTACACCCTAAAACAAACCCTACACGCTAAAAGAGAGTAACGATGGAAACTTACCACATCCCGGTGATGCTCAACGAATGTCTGGACGGACTGCAGATCCGCCCGGATGGTGTGTATGTGGATGTGACTATGGGAGGCGGCGGACACAGTCGTGCCATTCTAGAACGGCTATCTCCGGAGGGTCATCTTTATAGTTTCGATCAAGATCCGGACGCAGAAAAAAATGCTCCGGAGGATAGTCGGTTTACATTTGTGCGTAGCAACTTCCGATACTTGAAAAACTTCCTCCGCTATCACAAAGTGGAGAAAGTGGATGGTATATTAGCAGATCTGGGTGTCTCGTCACACCATCTCGACGATGCGACACGAGGATTTGCATTTCGGTTTGATGCACCCCTCGACATGCGGATGAACACTCGCGCCGGCATGACAGCTGCCCACCTGATCGCACAATACTCTGAAGAGGAAATCGGAAGAGTACTTGCCCTCTATGGAGAACTGAAGCAAGCACGACGCATGGCAGCCGCCATCGTGCGACAGAGAACGACAACACCTATCGTGACAACAGGAGACCTGCAGCAGGCAGTGGCTCCATATATCAACAAGAAAAACGAGAAAAAGGAGTTGGCACAAGTGTTTCAAGCTCTGCGGATCGAGGTCAATCGTGAAATGGAGGCTCTGGAGAAGATGCTGAAGTCTGCGATAGAGATGCTTGCCCCGGAGGGAAGACTGGTGGTAATGACTTATCACTCACTTGAAGATCGGATCGTAAAAAACATGATCAAGACCGGCAATGCCGAGGGCAAAGTAATTCAGGACTTCTATGGACGGGTATTGGCTCCGATGAAAGCGATCAACAACAAAGTGATCACAGCGACAGAGGAAGAGATCGGTTACAACCCTCGCGCCAGAAGTGCCAAACTACGCATAGCCTCAAAAGTTTAAGAGTTTAAAACAAAGAGGAAAGAGTAAAGATGAAAGTGCAAAGATGAAAGTGGAAAGAAAAGCCATCGCCATCAGCCATCGCCATAGCCATCAGCCATCGCCATCGCAGGGCGCAGCCCAAAATCCATCGCCATCGCAGGGCTTTGCCCCTTAACCCCTCAACCCCTCAACCAACAATGCAAGATATAAACACCCCAAATAATTTGCCACCGGAAGGACAACAGCCGGCAGAGACTCATAATGAGGCTGAGCACAAAAGCAGCCTTTTTAAGATGTTTTTTGACAATGCCCAAAAATTGGGTGATAACACCGAAAAGGGTCCTTTGTCCAATGAGTTTTTCCGTCACTACGGGCAGCGACTTTTTGTGGTAATCATATTGGTTACGTTTTACATCAATCTCCGATTTAACTGTGAGAAGTCGATGTATGTCATCGATGAGCTGAAAAGAGAGTTGAACGATGCTCGTTATACATCGATCGCTAAATGGGGTGAATTGACCCGCAAAAACAAACCCGAAACAGTGAGAAAGCGAGTAGAAGAGAGCAGCGTCTCCCTATTACCCGGCGACGAACCTCCGGTCTTGTTAGACTAGGTGAAAACTGAAAACAAAGCCAACAGCCATAACAGGGCGAAGCCCCTGTTTGGTTTAGAAGTTTAAAGGTTTATTATTTCAATCCCTCAACCCTTCAACCACCACCAACAACAACAATGTCTTCATTTACCAAAGGCTTTATAGGGATCTTTTCATGTATATTGCTCTACGTCGGTGTTATCTGTTATAAATCGACAGAGACCATCTTGATCGACGGAGACAAATATCGAAAAAGGATCTCATCTCTTAAAATAGAAGGAGTACGCATCGATCCGATGCGAGGTTTTATCTTTGCAGACAATGGTGAACTGCTCGCCGGAAGTCTGCCGGAATATGATGTCTTTTTGGACTTCAAACACACCACCCGACCCGACCCTGTCAATAAAAAGGTCAATATCCCCCCGGAAGTGATCAATCAGTATTTTGGTCCCAATGGAGAGGGAAGCAAAGCCCTCGCAGAGTTATTTCCCGAAAAGACTGCGGAGCAATGGGGAAGAGAGGTGACTGCCGCCTACAGGAAAAAGTTGCCTAATTATAAACTTCTCAATGCTATCCCCTACCTCGACTATAAGAGACTGAGACAAAAACCATACTTCTCGATGTCCAATTACAGATGTGGTGTCATTGCCAATCAGAGAGCACACCGCTATCGTCCTTATGGAGAGAATCGTATGGCATCGACCACCATCGGAGATGTTTTTGCCCGTAAAGACACGTTGATCGGGAAAGTCCTCTATAAAGGTTATGGCAGAAGTGGTATCGAACAGGCTTTCGACTCCCTGCTGCGAGGAGTGCCGGGACAAGGATATAAACAGAAGATACGCGGCAAGCTGACAGAGATCACAACCAAGCAACCCGAAGCCGGAGCCAACGTACACACGACGATCAACGTCGAGATACAAGACATCCTGGACCGCACGCTGCATCAGCGCATCATCGAACTGCATGCTGCCGGAGGTTGGGCCGCTGTGATGGATGTGAAAACCGGACAGATCAAGGCAATCAGTAATCTGAAGCGTATCAGCGACACAGAGTGTCGGGAGGATCACAACCACCTCTTTGAAGACCTGGTAGATCCGGGTTCGACATTTAAAACAGCCAGTTATATCGTACTGCTCGAAGAGGGAAAGATCACTCCGGACACAATCATTGACACACAAAGCCATGGGAAAACTCCCGGAGTATTTAACTATCACGGCAAGGACATCAGGGACGATCATGCATGCGGTGTGATCACCGCAGATGAAGCCATCTGTCAATCTTCCAATGTGGCCATTGCCAAAATGGTGACCAAAGCCTACGAAAACAATCCTCAGGCCTATCTCGATGCACTCCACCGCATCGGTTTTCTCGATGATCTGAAACTTAGAGGAGAATTTCCTAAGGCGCAGGCTGCACGCAAACGCAAGGTCAAAGATCGCGGTTGGAGCCGGGTATCGCTCGGACAGATCAGTTATGGCTACGAGACCCAAATCCCGGGCATCTATATGCTCAACCTATATAATGCCATCGCCAATGGTGGCAAGTTGATGCGCCCATACATCATCGATCATGTGGAAAAAGATGGGGAGATCTTGTGGGAACAAGAACCCCAAGTGCTCAACAAGAGCATCTGCAGCAAAAAAACGCTCGAAGCAGTACATCATGCTCTATTAGGCGTGGTGGAGCATGGTACGGCAAGTGCTAATGGCTGGACACAAGCAGCACAAAGCAAGAAGTTGCTGATCGCAGGCAAGACCGGAACAGCTCAACGATATAATGAGAAAACAGGAGGATATTCCGGAGCGGGACATAACGTTTCGTTTGCAGGATATTTCCCGGCAGACGATCCTCAATATAGTGCCATCGTGGTGATCAATACACATGGGAGCGGATATGGACGACCGGGTGGAGGCTATATGGCAGGACCGGTCTTCAGGCAACTCGCCGAAGAGGTTTATGCCCGCCACTGTTACCGATCTGTCAAAAACATCCCTCAAGACACGCTGAACCCCCTAAACCCACAGATCAAACATGGTATGTCCGAGGCAATCTACACCTGCCTGGATGAGTTGAATTTCGACACAGATCTTTCAACCAGCAAGAACGTCATGGCTAAAGCCGTGGCACAACAGGAGGAATCAGGGAAACTCCGCTATGACATAGAGCCAATCAAAGTGCAGCAGCAACTGATGCCTAATGTCATCGGCATGGGGGCAAATGATGCGCTGTATATCCTCGAAAAGTGCGGACTGAGGGTCAATTTAGCCGGCAAGGGTAAGGTGGTGGGACAATCCATCCCCCAAGGCAGCAGATATCAGAAAGGCCAATACATCAGCCTCACCTTAAAATAGAAATAGAGTTTGCAAAAAAAATATCGTTCTTAAAAAGTATCTATATATGTTATTGTCACAACTTCTCGAACGCATAAAATATACCGCCCATGGCAGCCCCATTGAAAACGTTCAGATCGATGCTATACAGCAAGACAGCCGTCAGGTCAAGGAAGGCACACTTTTTATAGCAGTGCGAGGTACGGCCGCTGACGGACATCTGTATATCGATAAAGCCATCACATGTGGTGCTAAGGCGATCGTGTGCGAGACATTGCCCGATCATTTAGAAGAGAGTGTCTCCTATCTTCAGGTAGAAGATAGTCATCTTGCCTTGGCAATGATAGCTTCAGCCTGGAACGGATATCCATCTGAAGAAATCACTTTAGTCGGAGTAACCGGAACCAATGGGAAAACTACGATTGCTAGCCTTTTATATAAATTGTTTACATCTTTAGGATATCCTTGTGGTCTGCTTTCGACAGTCTGCAATTATGTCATAGATCGTGCTATACCTGCCACCCACACCACTCCGGATCCACTGATGCTCAACGACCTGCTGCGGCAAATGGTCGATGCCGGATGCGAATATGCCTTTATGGAAGTAAGTTCACACGCGGCAGATCAGAAAAGAATCGGAGGGTTGGACTTTGATGGAGGTATTTTCACCAATCTGACCCGCGACCACATGGACTATCACAAAACAGTGGACAACTACCTAAAAGCCAAAAAGACATTCTTTGACCTCCTCCCGGCCAAAGCATTTGCTTTAAGTAATGCTGATGACAAAACCGGACCGGTCATGCTGCAAAACACAAAAGCCAGAAAGCGCTTTTACAGCATCAGAACGCTCTCTGACTATACGGCAAAAATTGTCGAAGAGCAGTTTGAAGGAATGGAATTACAATTTGGCATCCAAGGGAAGAACCTCCCATCGGTAATCACCCACTTCGTCGGACGATTTAATGCTTCAAACCTGGCAGCAGTGTTTGGAGCAGCATTAGAACTTGGTGTAAACAGCGAAGAACTCCTCATCAAAATCAGCAACCTTTATCCGGTCAATGGGCGTTTTGAAGCCATCCGTTCGCCTAAAGGTTTTTGTGTGATCGTGGACTATGCACATACACCCGATGCACTGATTAACGTACTTGACTCAATCCATGAGATCAAAAATAAGGAGGGAAGAATCCTTACAGTAGTCGGCTGCGGCGGCAACAGAGATAAAGGGAAAAGGCCTATCATGGCACTCGAAGCAGCATTAAGAAGTGATCATCTCGTATTGACCTCTGACAACCCTCGCAACGAAGATCCGGATGAGATCCTGAAAGATATGCAAGCCGGACTCAACGACAAGCCCGATCTTGCCAATAAGGCTCTTACCATAACTGATCGTCGCACAGCGATCCGCACAGCGATTTTAATGGCTCAAAAGGGAGATATTATCCTCATCGCCGGCAAAGGGCATGAAGACTACCAGGAGATCCAAGGTGTCAAACATCATTTTGATGACCACGAAGTGGCTAAGGAGGCAATGGGTCTCCCGACAGAATAAAAGATCATAACCCAATAATAATAGTTTTACTCTTAGTATGTTATACTATCTTTTCAGATATCTCAGCGACTTTGGTATTTCCGGAGCGCATCTTTGGAATTACATCTCTTTTCGTTCGATCCTTGCATTAATCCTCTCACTGATTATTTCCATCTGGGCAGGCGAAAAGTTTATCAAATATATGCGCAGAAGGAATATCACAGAAGCGCAACGAGATCCCAATATCGATCCTTATGGGGTCACTAAAAAAGGAGTTCCCACGATGGGAGGCATAGTCATCATCCTGGCAACCGTTATACCCTGTTTGCTATTAGGGCGATTGAGAAACATATACATGATCTTGATGCTGGTCACAATCATTTGGTTAGGATTTCTCGGATTTATGGATGACTACATCAAGATGAACCGCTCAAAAGAGGGTCTAAAGCCCATATTTAAACTGATCGGACAAATGATACTCGGACTGGGAATAGGACTCACACTCTATCTTAGTCCCGATGCAGTTATCAGAGAAAATATCACTGTGCCGGTCCATCAGGAAACATCTTACCATGGGCAAACGGAACAAGTGAATAAAGGAACTAAAACCAAAGTCATTTTGAGCCCGGAAAAGGTCAAAAGTACCAAGACAACCATCCCCTTTGTGAAGAATCACAACTTAGATTATGCCGGATGGTTTGGATGGTTAGGAGACTACAAACAAGCCGCAGGATGGATCTTCTTCGTATTTATGACGACATTTATCATCATGGCAGTTTCCAATGGGTCAAACCTCAATGACGGCATGGATGGTATGTGTGCAGGAAACTCGGCCATTATTTGTATAGCATTAGGGATATTGGCTTACGTCTCAAGTCACATAGAATATGCCAGTTATTTTGACATCATGTACATCCCCGAATCACAAGAGGTGGTGATTTTTATTTGCGCTTTTGTCGGAGCTTTAGTCGGTTTTTTGTGGTACAATGCCTTTCCGGCACAAGTATTCATGGGAGACACCGGATCCCTTCCCATCGGTGGAGTGATCGGTGTTACGGCAATAATCATACATAAAGAACTGCTCATACCCATCCTATGTTTCGTCTTTTTGATAGAGAGTATCAGTGTTATGGCACAAACATCTTATGCCAAATATGGCAACAAGCGAGGACTGAAGCTACGAGTTTTCAAACGCGCACCCATACACGATACTTTCCGTGTAGCACCGGGACAACTGACCCCGGACACAAAAGTATTACTCAATTGGCCCAAAGGGTGCTGGCATGAATCCAAAATTACCATCCGTTTTTGGATCTTAACTATAATACTGGCATCAGTAGCAATTATCACATTAAAAATCAGATAATAAAAAACTTCTCTATTAATGGCTAACATGAAACGGATCGTTGTTTTAGGAGGAGGCGAAAGCGGTGTCGGTGCCGCAATCCTGGCTCAAGAAAAGGGGTTTGATGTCTTTTTAAGTGACGCCTCACCCATCAAGGATAAATATAAAACACTCTTACAGGCCCATAATATCCCCTTTGAGGAGGGTAAGCATTCTCCGGAAATGATCCTCAATGCAGACGAGGTTATCAAAAGTCCGGGTATCCCATTGACTGCTCCTTTAATTGTAAATTTGACAGAAAAGGGGACTCCAATTATCTCTGAAATAGAGTTTGCTGGACGATATACAAATGCCCGAATGATATGTATCACAGGCAGTAATGGAAAAACCACAACGACACTGATGACTTATCATCTGCTCAAAAGTGCCGGAATTAACGTCGGATTAGCAGGCAATGTGGGAAAGAGTTTAGCACTTCAAGTGGCTTATGAAAAGCATGATTACTATGTCATCGAACTGAGTTCTTTCCAGTTAGATAATATGTATCAATTCCACGCAGATATTGCTATTCTTATGAATATTACCCCGGATCATTTGGACCGCTATGATCATAAAATGCAGAATTACATTGATGCAAAAATGCGTATTCTGCAAAATATGACCGAACAGGACTCATTTATCTATTGGGCAGATGATGAAATCATAAAGAAAGAGATAGCCAAACGGCAGGCATTAAGTGTGAAACAACTCCCCTTTACTGACAGAGGACAAAAGAGAGAAGAAGAAATCCCTTTGGCAGCACATGCTCAAAACGGCAAAATGCTACATAACATCGCTCAGTCTCAGTTGGAGTTGTCATTAGAAGAACTTCCTCTTCCCGGTCCTCATAATCTTTATAACACAATGGCAGCCACGCTGACCGCCAAACTGGTCGGCATAAGCGACAATGAGATTATCCGAGGTCTCAACTCTTTCCCCGGGGTAGAACATCGACTGGAAAAGGTCGGCACATATCTAGGAGTAGAATATATAAATGACTCCAAAGCAACTAATGTCGATTCTTGCAGATATGCCCTTATGAGCATGAAGAGACCGACAGTTCTTATCTTAGGAGGTAAAGATAAAGGCAATGATTACTCTTTGATCTATGACCTGATCAAGAAGCATTGCAAAGCTCTTGTGTTTATGGGACTGCATAACGAAAAATTACATGAAGCATTCGACAAGATCGGACTACCAATAGCAGATACCCATACACTACTCGATGCGATGGAGAGTTGCCGAAAATTTGCCAACACAGGGGAGACGGTTTTACTCTCTCCTTGTTGTGCGTCATTTGACCTCTTCAAGAGTTATGAGGATCGAGGAGAACAATTTAAAGACATGGTAAAATCATGGATGGGACATGGTGAATAAGATTCTTATTTCCCTTCTACTCTATTGACTCAATATCCCTACACAGAATCCACATACATAGTTATTTATTATGGCAGAACTGAAAAAAGACAAGACGTTTTCCAGTACTTTGATGAAAGGAGACAAAGCACTATGGGGTGTTTATCTTTGGCTCATCATATTTTCTCTGATAGAGACATTCAGTGCATCAAGTGCTCTAATCACAAGATCTAAAGGAGACTACTCTTTGGTATTAAGCCATATCCAATACCTCTTATTAGGATTAGGAGGATTACTCTTATTTCAACATCTGAAATTGACCGTTATCCGCAATTGGGGATTAGTTATGTTTCTTGTGGGGTTTATCCTATATCTTTTCCTCCCCTTTTTCGGTACAAGGCACCAAGGAGCCATCCGTGACATTTGGGGTGTCCAACCCTCTGAATTGGTGAAATTCGGTCTTCTGACAACTATCTGTGTATGCCTTACCACAAAGAAATTATTTTCCGATAGAAAAAAACAGTTTTGGATTATTATGGGATTAAGTGCCGCCGGCATCATCCCCATCGCATGTCAAAACCTTTCGACTGCGATCATCCTGGCACTAACAGTCTTTGGGTTATTGATTTTAGGGGGAATCTCTCGCAAATACATCATCAACCTCGCTTGTGTAGTGGCAGCAGGGGCTACAATAGCTCTATCAGGACTTTTTGCACTCCATAAATTAGATCAATCTTACGAAGAAAGAGGAGAAAAACTGATAAATCTCTATTTCCTTAATCGTGCACACACTTGGGCGAGCCGTGTTTTCGAGGATGACGGGAAAGAACATTACGAATATGATCTGCAAGGCGAAAAATCTCAAGTAGTTTACGCGCACATGGCATTGGCCAATTCATACAAGTCTCCTTTCGGACAACTTCCAGGCAACAGCCAAATCAGAGATCATTTGCCAGAAGCATACTCTGACTATGTATTTGCCATCATATTTGAAGAATGTGGCGTAGTTGGGGCTGGATTTGTCATTGTCCTCTATTTGTTTTTACTGTTCCGTGCCTACCACATAGCCAAAAAATGTGAGGATGATTTCTCCAAATTACTGATGATGGGTTTGGCTATACTCATTACCCTACAAGCACTAATTCATATAGGAGTATGTACCAATGCAATGTTTGTTACCGGTCAACCCCTCCCCTTAATTAGCCGAGGAGGATGGTCCATATTGATAACCAGCATAGCTTTTGGTACGATGTTTGCAATTAGCCGACATGTCGCAGCACAACAAAAGAAGATAGCAGAGAGACAATAAAGTCGACAGAAATGCATCAAGGGCAATAAGTCCGATCGGCAGTCATAGAAAACAGATTTTTATAGAGAAGCTGGATGTTTATCTGTACTCATAATAGTTTTTTCATTATCTTTGCAAAGATAATATTAAGGATTGAAAAACTGAGGTATTATCATCCATGCTTATAATCGTAAATCATATCCAACCAAGTCTATTTATATCCAAATGAAAGTTATAGTCAGCGGAGGTGGTACCGGAGGCCACATTTTCCCGGCAATTGCCATTGCCAATGCAATCAAAAAAGCCTGTCCCGATGCGGAAATAAAATTTGTCGGAGCATTGGGACGCATGGAAATGGAAAAAGTCCCGGCAGCAGGATATCCTATCATCGGACTTCCTGTCAGAGGTTTTTTCCGCCCCCTCTATAATCTTAAAAACTTCGGTATATTATTAGATCTTTGGAAGAGTCAGAAACTCGCTCGTAAGACTTTGAAAGAGTTTTGCCCCGATGTAGCTGTCGGAGTGGGAGGATATGCAAGTGGTCCCACGCTCAATATGGCTCATGCAATGGGAATCCCCTGCATAATCCAAGAACAAAATTCTTATGCAGGAGTCACCAATAAACTTCTCGCTCAAAAAGCTGAAAAAGTGTGCGTGGCTTATGATGGGATGGAACGTTTTTTCCCGGCAGAAAGAATTGTTATGACAGGCAATCCCGTACGCCAAGCCTTGACCGAATGTACTCTCTCTGTTTCAGAGGCTAGAGAATCGTTAGGATTAGATCCCAACAAGAAAACCATATTGGTTATCGGAGGCAGTTTAGGAGCAAGAACCATTAACGAAAGTATTGCTGCCGGTATTTCCGATTTAGAGAAAGCAGGCATACAGGTGTTGTGGCAAACCGGAAAACTCTATGCCGAAACTTGTGAAGCTAAAGTCCAAGAAAGCGGCAGCCAACTGATACACCCGACTGCTTTTATTTCTGATATGGCAGTAGCATATCGGGCGGCAGATATAGTAATCTCTCGTGCCGGAGCAAGTTCTATTTCCGAACTTTGTCTATTGGGGAAAGCTGCAATTCTTGTCCCCTCTCCAAACGTTTCGGAAGATCATCAAACCAAAAATGCTCGGGCATTATCAGATAAGGGCGCTGCGATTTTAGTAACTGACAAAGAGGCTCCAAAATGTTTGATCCAACAGGCAATCAGCTTAACATCAAACCTTGAGCAGCAGAAGTCATTAGAACAAAATATTTCTCGGTTAGCTCTGCACAACTCAGCTGATACCATCGCAAAAATCGTTATTGAAACGGTCAAAAATAGAGTAAAATAATCTTCACTGATAAAGGACTATTATGATCATGGACTACCATTTTTCTTCTTTATATTTCGTCGGTGCTGGGGGTATTGGCATGAGTGCCTTAGAACGCTATTTCCTGGCAGAGGGAATTGTTGTGGGCGGTTATGACCGCACACCATCTGCACTGACACAAAATCTTATACAAGAGGGTGTCAAAATTCATTTCGAAGATAATATAGATGCTGTCGATGATTGTTTTAAAAATCCCGCCACAACCCTTATCGTTTATACTCCTGCCATCCCGGAAAACCACGGAGAGTTATCCTATTTTCGCAATAATGGTTTTCGCATCTTAAAACGGGCACAATTGCTTGGCCTCATCACACAAAGCAAAAAAGCCCTATGTTTGGCCGGCACACATGGTAAAACCACGACATCCAGTATGGTAGCCCACATACTCAAACAGAGTCATGTAGATACAAACGCATTTTTAGGTGGAATATTAAAACCTTATTGTTCTAACTTGATGCTCTCGCAAAATTCTCCTTATGCCGTTATTGAGGCAGACGAATTTGATCGCTCGTTTCATACGCTCACTCCCTATATTGCTGCAATTACGTCCTGTGACCCGGATCATCTGGACATTTATGGGACGGAAGAAGCTTATAGAGAAAGCTTTGCTCATTTCACTTCTCTGATCCGTCCTGATGGGATTTTGATCCTAAGAGAAGGTATAGATGTGTCTCCACGACTTAAGGATGGGGTAAAACATTATGAATATGGTGTTTTGTCACATCAAGAGCAATACTCCGGCAAGAAATTGCCTGAATTTGCAGCAACCAATATCCGCATTGGTAATGGAACCATCCTATTTGACTTTAATATTGCGCCGGGAATCTGTCCCCAATATCCCTCTGGGATCATTATAAAAGATATCGAGCCGGGTGTTCCTGTACTAATCAATATTGATAATGCGACAGTGGCTCTGGCCATCTGTGCTCTGACAGGATGCAACGAAGAGGAGCTACGCTCCGGAATCAAGAGTTTTGAAGGAGCTCATCGCCGTTTTGAGTTTTATGTCAAACGAGACGATTTTGTCCTCATGGATGATTATGCACACCATCCGGATGAAATCAAAGCAAGTCTATCATCCATAAGTGCCCTTTTTGCGGGTAGAAAAGTGACGGTTGTTTTCCAGCCCCATCTTTTCTCACGAACTCAAGATTTAGCAGATGGATTTGCTGAAGCCCTATCGCTGGCAGATAACACCATCCTACTTCCCATCTATCCTGCCAGAGAATTACCTATCGAAGGAGTATGCTCTGAAATGCTCTTGGAAAAGATGTCTTCGACACATAAAGAAGTATGTGCAAAAGAGCACCTGATCGCTCGACTAAAAGAGTTACAAGTTCAAGGAGAGCTGGATATTTTGGTCATGATGGGAGCCGGAGATATAGAGCGTTTGCTCATCCCGGTAAAAGAGGCATTAGAATAATCACCCCCCATTTATGCGTATCAACTATGCTAAAAAATATCGCTAAAATAATCGGTTTTACCCTATTGGCAGTCTATTTAGTTTCAGCCGGGTTTATCTATCACATCGGGAAAGAGGAACTTTGTTACCGCAATGTACATATCTCAATCTGTGATAGTGCTGACTTGTCGTTTATACAAGCATCAGACATTCAGCAACTCATGTGGCAAAACAAAATAAATCCGATAGGACAACCCATTGATCGATTTAATACATATGCACTTTCTGATCTTATCTCCAAGAACCTCTTGATAAAAGAAGCAAAATGTTATCACACTTCAGATAGCACTCTTCGGATAGACATATACCAAAGACATCCAATCATGAGAGTCAAGAATAATATTGGAAAAGACTTTTATATAGACACAGACGGAAAGATCATGCCTTCACAAGCAGGGATAGCGATCTATCTTCCAATTGCTACCGGTAATATCTCCGAAGATTTAGCACAATCCCAACTGTATGAATTTGCCAGTTTTCTCCAAAAGAACGATTTTTGGCGCAGTGAAATTACACAAATACACGTTCTTAAAAACGGAGATGTTGAACTCATCCCCCGCATAGGTAATCACACGATCTTATTAGGATCTTTCAATGATTTTGAAGAGAAATTAGATAATCTTATGACTTTTTATCGGAAAATCCTCAACACCAAAGGATGGAATACCTATAAAACGATTAACATCAAATTTAAAGGTCAAGTCATAGGAGAACGTTAACCCCTAAAAACACCCATTAACCTCAATAAATATCCCCATTATGACACTCACTTGCGTCATCGAATTTGGCTCCTCCCGAATCAATGCTGTCGCCGCCGAACGCGGAGAAGACAAGAGCATAACCATAAGAGCTGTCGAAAGCGTCTTTTCCAATAACAGCATCAGACATGGTCATATCCATAACATCGAAGAGATAGCTGCTAAAGTCAAAGGACTCATACAAAAACTAAATAACCGACTCTCTACATCTCAAGATTTCAGATCCATTGGGAAAGCCTACGTCAGTGTCGGAGGGATGTCCACTCACACCATCTCACACAATCCCTTGGCACACTTAGGTCAAGAAGGCATCGTCACTGCCGAAGCTATTTCTCAACTCCGCAGACAAAGTCTTGAGCTCTCCTTACAAGGATACGATATTTTATCTGTTGTGCCGATGTATTATGAGTTGGATGGGAAAGCATATTATGATGCCACCGGAGGACATGGATCCGAATTGATCGGACACCATCAGATCATCGTGGCACGCAATAAACTGCGCGAGGGAATCAATCGAGTAATGCAACGAGCCGGATTGGAAATAGCCGGTTATATCACACAACCTCTTTCTACGGCACGAATATTAACGTCAGAAGAGAAACAAAAAGGATGTTTACTACTCAACTGGGGAGCAGAAACTACAACAGTAATTATTTATAAAGGGAATATGCTCCGGCATATCGCTGTCATCCCTTTAGGCGGAGAGACTGTCACTAAAGATATTATGAGCCAAGGTGTCAGACACGACATCGCCGAAGATGCCAAAATAAAATGGAGTTCTGCCTCCCCAAATAGTCATTCCGATATTCGCCCCAATGCCATAGAGCAAAGCGCCATCGGCATAGAGATTGGATTGCTAAATGCCATCGTTCAAAGCCGTTATGAAGAGATTATTCTAAATGTCAGGCATCAAATCGAATGCGCAGGTTTAGAAGAGATGCAACTCGAAGCCGGATGTATCATCATCGGTGATGCTGCCAATCAGAAAGGTCTGAACACTTTGATCGGAAAACAATTAGGAATGAATGTCAGTGTGAGGGCTTATTGCAATCATTTAGCCGGAGGTGCAGAAAAAAAATTAAGATATGCCTCGATCTTATCCATGATCGAAGATTGCACTACCGACTGCCAACGAGAAAAAAGGACAGAAACAACTGCGATAGGTACATCTTCTGGACAAGAAAAGAATGATACTCAGCGACAGGAGACAGCACCATTCTTGAAAAAAGATGCTAATAAACAACATGCCTCCGAGGAAGCAGAACATGCAGCACACAAGCAGCTTAATAACAAAGATAATTCCTCCCAATCTAAACAGAATGGAAAAAACAAAAACGATGAATATTATCTTCCTTCCTCTAAAAAGAACAAATTCCAGCGCTTTATCGGAGATCTATTCTCCGGATTAGACGACTAAGCAAGAAATACAGATCATTCACTTTGATACCAAATACTTATGACAAATAATAACAATATGCAAGATAATTTATCCGCGGCCCCTATCCTTCCGGAAAACAAGCAGATAAACCATGACGATGACACACTACTTCCATTCGATTACAAACGACAGGAGAAAAGCATCATCAAAGTCGTCGGGGTTGGTGGTGGTGGTGGCAACGCCGTTAAGCATATGTACACCGAGGGCATTCAGGATGTATCTTTTCTACTTATTAACACTGACCGTACAGCACTTGAAGGCTCATCCGTTCCAGACAGGCTCCAGATAGGTCCTGGATTAGGAGCCGGAGCCAAACCAGAAGTGGCAAAACAGTATGCGCTGGAAAGCGTAGATGACATCCGTGCAGCACTTGATGATGGGACGGAGATGGTTTTCATCACTGCCGGTATGGGAGGAGGTACCGGAACAGGAGCAGCTCCAATCGTTGCTCAAGTAGCCAAAGAAATGGGTATCTTAACTGTGGCAATCGTTACAATTCCTTTCAAGTTTGAAGGTCCCCGTAAAATCAACATGGCTCTGAAAGGAGTCGAAGAGATCCGTCAATTCGTTGATGCTCTACTTATAGTCAACAATGATCGTCTCATAAACATCTATCCGGATCTCACATTCTTTAATGCATTTAGTAAAGCAGATGATACTCTTTCTATTGCTGCAAGAAGTATTTCTGAGATCGTCACCAAAGAGGGTTACATCAATTTGGACTTTGCAGACGTTGATACAACGTTGCGCAATAGCGGTGTAGCCATCATCAGTACAGGACATGGAGAGGGCGAAAAGCGACTGACACAAGCCATAAAAGATGCTATCAGTTCTCCTCTTCTACTCGGTAAAGATATACACACCGCACAACATCTGCTCTTTAATATCTGTTTCAGTTCTCAAAGTCCTGCCACTATGCAAGAAATGAGCGAATTGAATGACTTTGTCAGTCAATTTGAAAACGAGGGAATTGAAGTAATTTGGGGTGCGCAGGTTGAAGACAGCTTAGGTGAAAAAATTAAGATGATTATCCTGGCAAGTGGTTTTGACATGAATGACATCTCTACATCCTCCGCACCAGAGGTTGTAAAAGAACAGATTCCAACTCCAGAGTTATCACCCAACATCGATCCTTGTCCTACGATAGACACCCCAGCCATTAACCATACAATTTCTCCTAAGCCTCAGCCGGAGGAAAACATCTCCCCTAATAAAGAAGAGGTAATACAGCAACAGTCCGTAATAGTTGAGAAAGAAGAGACAACAGAAACAGCTAATAGTGCAGAAGTTACAGAAATAACAACCCAGGAAGCTTCAGACCTGCAAGAACTCCGAACTATAGATACAACTTCTGAGCAAAGGAACGATGAAGAGGTTATATTGCAAACTCATATCGAAAAGGTAACATCTGAAGATCAGAAACTGAACAATGAAGAAATACAAGATACTCCGGTCATCGATAAACCTATTCTGGAAGTAAAACAACAGACACAAACTGAAACAGAAGCACAGTACGAACAAAATGTCTCTGTTCCCGCACCTAATAGTCCTGCAATACAAGAGATCCCAAAGCCTGTTACGACACCTTCATCAACGCCCCCTTACCCCAAGCCCAAAGTAGCAAAAACTATAGATGAGGGTATTGAAAACATCAGCCGATATTATGGAGAAGAGGTTGCAGCAGGAATCGCCACCCAAGCTGCGCGTGCGGCATACTACACGTTGGACGATAGCGATCTGGATAATGAGACTCTGATTGAACGATTAGAGCAATTACCTGCATATAATCGTCGTCGGTCTGACTTAACATCTCTCAAACAGATTAATTATGAAGACCCCAATAGTCTTGCCGGACCAGACGGAACAATCCAATTTAATCACTAATCATACGACGTCATAGAAAGGGATAATCCTTTTCCCTATTTTCGAAATGCAAAATAATCAAGTAGGAGGAAAACAAGTGGTTTTCTTCCTACTTTCGTTTTCAGAACTCTCAAATCCTTTTTATTACTGTCCGCTAAACTTTCGTCATTAGAATAAAATTAGGGCTGATACCAGATTCGGTGTCAGCCCTTATGGTTACCTTTGTAGTCGCAAAACAAAATCAAATGTAACCATGGGCAAAAGTACACATTTTTTCGGACAGCCGGTGTATGGTCAGCTGATAAAATCACTCGACCGTGATAAAATTGTTGAAATGAGCCGCAAAAACGGCGGGGAGAAGTACGTGAAGAGTTTCAACGGGTTCACTCATCTGCTCACGATGCTGTATGCCTTCATCATGCGCTTCGACTCCTTGAGGGAGATACAGGCAGCGATGACGGCAGAGGTGCGCAAACTACATCACATAGGCATTGAAAAGGTGCCCAGGCGCAGCACTCTGTCCGATGCCAACACCAGACGCTCGGAGAAGTTCTTCGAGGACGTTTACCGTGACCTTTACCAGTCGAACAAGAATAAACTTTCTTCGGACAGCCGCCGT
>JAZNGG010000003.1:0-35890 GCA_045576355.1 Bacteroidales bacterium | reverse complement strand
TGTGAAACAAGGTCTTCACGCCAAGCCGATTCAACTGCGGGTTTGAAGGTAAGAATCAATATACGTGACAAGCCCAGCTTCTTTGCCAACTGATACGATGCAAAGGTTTTTCCGAAACGCATCTTTGCATTCCACAGGAATTTTGGTGTGCGGTTAGGCTCTTCTTTCAGTGCTTGCTCAAAGTAAGTCCTTGTCTGTTCCACTGCACGGAACTGCTCTGGGCGCATAGTGAAATTCTGCGTTCTATTCTCTACATTGTCCATTCCTATGCGGAGCGACAATATAGCGGCCATTACATCGGCAACGGTACACTTAAACCATTCATCAGTCTTGTCGAGTGGATTAAGACGAGAGTGCCCTTTTCGTTCAAGGAGTCTATGCACATCCTTGTCCGTAAAGCAAGAGCCGTCGTTGCTCATAGCCGACTCCACCAATACAATTTCATACTGCACTTTGCTTGTATGCAACTGCTCATCTATACGTTCTTTGGCTGTACGGTCAGTGTAACCTACTTTCAAGTAACCTTTGTGGGAATCTACTCCAATCAGGCTATAGGCATAGATAGTTGGAGTAACGGTAGGTCGTTGAGGGAAAAAGTCTTGAGCCATAAGTTATTAAATAACATCATAATTACCACTATATTCATTTTCTAATAGAGGCATAACCTTTGTTTCTAAAGCAAATGTGTTGTCTTTCTCTATATCATCTGGCGTGAATTTAATAGTCGACTCGCCCCACCATGATGAGGCGATTCGGTTCTTATGCAAAAATTCAAGTGAACGGCGGGGATTTTTGAACATATAACTATCAAACACTGACCTACGAAGTTCAAGGTGGTCTCTTGCCATTTCGGATAAATCTAGCCACGCCTCGCTAATATTCTTCGTGTCAAATTTTGGATGCTCTATAATTTCAACTATATCAAAATATCGAGGTGTCCCTAATCGTGCAAAAGCTTTTTTTATAATGTTGATAGCCTCAATATCTGTCTTTGGAGCACTATATCCATATATAGTAATCAGTGCTGCTTTGGAAATATAATCATCCAAAATTTCCCATTGTTCACTAATAAACTCATCCTTTTGATAATTCTTATTTTTAACAGGATATAATAGAGGAACCTCTCGTAACTGTTCTCCGCATTTATGACATTTTGCAAACCAATAACCATAAGTATTGCATTTTGGGCAATAACCAACCTCAACATTTCCGTGCAGAAAAACCATTTGTGGTAGGTCAGAAGTAATTTTCTGCATTCTTTGGTATGCTTGTACCAATAAACCATCCCAATTAAATGTCGCAATACAGTCTTTTTGTCGGAGAGATAACACCAGCAAATCATACTTAGTTAAGGTGTTAGGCAATGTAATGTTTGAGAAATACTCCCTAATTTCATTCTCTACAACAAAGCGTTCTTCGGCAAATTGCTCTTGATTTGCTAACCAAGAATACACATCCTCTATATTATCATTCTTGGGAACACCTTCTATCCTCCCAATGTAGTCAGTTAAGCCAAGAGTGCTAATAAACTCATTCATAACAGGCAATGGCCTACCTTCTGCGTCTCCGTTAGGCATTGAATCTTTACTTGCGCCCGCTCCCAAAATAACCAGATGGGGTCTTTGAGGATAAATTTCTATCATCTGTTCCATATTCATAATCTTTGGAGTTTTCTACAAAAATAATGTATGCTATGTACGGTTTGCAAATTTTAAGAGCAAATGTCATTTCATAGTGCAATACATTTTTAATCCATTGGGCGTATCATTGATTCTATAAATGCAATCTCTTCTTCGTTCAAGCCGTACTTGGCGTAAAGTTCTTCATCCGTCCATGGCTTTGAAAAATCTTGAATAGGGACAAACTCATAAACACCTCTCATCGCATCTTGTGTATTCTTCTTCAGCATAACCATGAAACGGAAAAATCTTGTTTTAATATAGGAGATTAAGTTTATGCAATGTGTTTCATTATGAAAAGGTCCAATAACTAAATAGGTCTGATTGCATATGCTTCCTTTATCCCCCAATAATGGCAAGCCCAAAATTGAATGAGGAAAAGAGTCGCTTCCGCTTCCTGCCTTAGGTATAAAAACTTTATATACATCAATCAAATCATTGCCTTTGGTAACTTCATTACGGTTGACGTAATTAATTGAGCCACTTACATAAATAGGTATATCATTGGTGCCTTTTTCTTTGTGTCCTTTAAAACTCGTTACAAATCCAAATGGAGTCTGCGGGCTCACATATTTCGACATGTTATCACTCATTTTGTCTTTAACCTTGTGAAGAATACTTATTGATTCGTTATAACGTATAAATGTTGAGCAACCAGACTCCAATAGTGGGCGTAACATTGAAGGACGCTTATAGCCTCCGAGATGAGTCGTTATTTCGCATAGACCTTTGTTATCACGTTCCCATAGAAAATAACATACACCACCTTTTATCTGCGTTCCAGGAAAACATTCAACCGCTTCGGGGTAATCATGTATGACTCTTAACCTATCATCATGAAGCATTTCATCACGGAATTCATCTAACCCTCTTCCTCCCGCAAACCATCTTGAAGGAATAATCATTGTCAAAAATCTTGGATTCAGTTTTATTGCCTGAATTACAAATTTATGATAAAGTGCTATTGCATAATTATCCTTTTCTATTCCAACTTCAAGTTGATATGGTGGATTACCTATAATCACATCGAATTTCATATTGAATACTTTCTTTACATCTAAATTATGGATAAACTGATAAGCGTGGGTTTCAAGTTCTGCCCCACGATCATATTCGCTCTGCGAAGCACCGCAATAGATACATTTCCCATCTTTCCAAGTATGCTTGATGCGCTGGTAGATGATATTTCCTTGCGGTTTGTCTTCGGGAAACTGATAGGCAGAAAACTCACTGCTTGGGAACTTACTGCAATATACACTTCGGCGAGATAGCAGGCTTGTAAGTTCGGTAATGGCAATACCAAAGAGTTGCTTGGAAAAGATATGCTCTATACGCTTCTCAAGGTCGGGTATCTGCCCTTCAAGACCTTTAATCAATCGTTTGGCAATCTCACGCAAGAAAACTCCACTCTTGCAACAAGGGTCAAGAAATGTTGTATCTGGGTTCTCGAACAACTCCTGAGGGAGCATATCAATAATCCTGTTTGCCAATTCAGGAGGAGTGAATACCTCATCATTACTAAGATTGGCAATACACGAAAGCACGTCGGGATTATAGACGCTTTTGAATACACTATTCTCCATAATCCTGAACCATTTTGTAGTGAGTAATATACCTTCTCAGAAATATGCCGCCTTCTTCTTTTTGCTCTTCGCTTAGCGCAAAGAGGTTCCCCATTCCGTTTTCTGTACTTTTATCATTGTAGAGGAGGAGGTCGGACATTGTATAATCGGAGCGCTGCATTTGAGTGCCACCGATTAGCGTCCACTCGGAAAAGACAATGGGAGCCGATGTGTCTTTACCTTCTGCATCGACGCACATTAGCGTCAGCGCATTACCATTGATAATATTACGACCGATGATGAATCTGGCTGCTTCTCGGGTTTCATCCGAAGTCTGGCCTTTGCAATGAGAGGTGTATTCTGCATCCCAGATGCCAAACAGACGTTCACGACAGGCAATAACATTGTCGTTCATTATATCCACCCCGTAGAGGCTGCTAATAGCTACTATTGCCTGTTTTTCATAGTCGCGTGTGCTTTTCTTGTATCTCCTGCGTAGTTCAGTAAGTTTTCGTTTGAGTATAACAGCCAAAAAATTGCCATCACCACAAGCCGGCTCCAGGAAACGAGAGTCCGGACGCAGACACTCGTTTGCTACAAGGTCGAGCATGGCATTGACCTCTCGCTTGGCTGTAAAGACTTCGCCATGAGCTGCCACACGCTCTTTGGACTTGATCTGCCGTGTAGGGTCGGCGGTCAAGTCAATAGATGTGTCGTTCATCTTTGCACTTTGTTTATGCGCAGACTATCTGTTCAATCAACGAGTCAGCAGTCAAGTACCTCAAAAAAAGGAGAGTTTGGATAAAAGAAGCGCGGGCTTCACTTATCCAAACTCCGAGGTACTTGGCCTTGACCCGTTATCTGCAGATAAGTTCTGCCCACGCAAAGCGCAGGCGTTTTACGAACTTATTCATGCAGATAACACTCTTTCTAACGGCCAAGTTTTCGGAGTTTGTAGAATAAATAGTAAACGCTGGTTATATGATTTAGTTAGCTATGTTGTCTTTGTGTCAAATGTGATATATGTTTAGTGTGTTTGTTTTACCTTTGGTCGAACGCCCATAGGCATTAATCGTTGCGAATATGAGCGGTTAAGGATGTTATGAACGAGGGCAAAGGTACGGAAAATATTGACTACTTCCCAAATAGATTTGGCATAAAATTATAAATACTCTCATATTTTAGGAAATTATCTTGCTTCTCTATGAATGAGATTAGCACAGATTAATCTGCCTATAATTATCAGAGGGTCTCATTAATGCTATGTGAAATCGTAGTTGTTGTTATGGTAGTGGCGGTAATGATAATAACGCTCAGACTGGAGCATGTTTGATAGCGAAGCGTAATTGTAATCTGTTAAAAAAACTTTACACCTCTTGACATCGGTTTTCAGATGTTGTATCTTTGCAAAAACATTGAGATGTTAAGTTTCGTCGAGCATGTACAGACATAGGTCACGCAATGCTCATGACCGAATGAATATAACGCATGACAAATAAATATAGCGAGGATAGGTGAGTCTATCTTCGCTTTTCTTTTTTGAAAAGAATTGAATTCAAAGCACAGCGCACTGTGTTGGGATATTCAGTGCGCTGCGTTACCCGATGCAGCGCAGTCCGTTGGCAATCACAGCGTGCTGTGTTTGCCTCTTCAGCATGCTGAGTTTAGTAACAAACCAGTAGTATTACTGAAGTACGTCGTGGCGTGTGCCATAAGCACGCGTGACATGTGCTGAAACTATATCGTGGCGATTGCTTGAGCCTCGCTGTGTATAAACTTACGACACTCGTGAGATACCGGATTGGTTTTAGAGAATGCAAGGATCAGGTCTCAAGATAATTAGTGAGAGTTGCTCTTAGATAAAATGTTGAGATATTGTGTGGTATATATTGATAAGTATAGATAACATATTAGTGTTAATTTATGCAAATTATCGGTTTGGAGGTTTAAGGGGTTAGGAGATGAATGGTTACTCACTTTGGTTGTGAACTTCGTGTGCTGAATGCTTGAAAGTCCTACCCCTTTATCCCAAGGCTGCTCCCAGTATGGCTTTTGGCTTTTTTCCAGTCATCGTTTATCGTCATGGTTCATAACGGTCGTACCCCATCAACCAATAAACAAACTATGACCGAGGGCTATAGCCTTGGCTTTGCCAATAGTTACAGCCCTCAGTCATGGTGAATTTCGCTTAAGTTCTCAGCTATTGCCTATTGCTATCGGCAAATAGCCAAAGAGAACTTCACGTTTATCTACACCGTACAGCAGCCTGCTCTGTCGGGAGGCAGTTGCGGTAGTTGCGGATGTAGGTCTCAAAGCCTGCGATCTCATCCGGGGTGGGTGCAATCTCTGTGCCGGTGTTGCCACCAAAGACTATGTCCTCGAGATATGCCTCCAGCGAGAGGTGATCCGGGTTATGGACCACGTAGGCAGCAAGCAGAGCGATGCCCCATGCTCCACCTTCGCCTGCAGTCTCCATGACGGAGATGGGGGAGGCGAGGGCTGCTGCGAGGATGCGTTGCCCGACACCGGGTGTCTTGAAGAGTCCGCCGTGCCCGGTGATGCGATCGACGCGTACGTGCTCGTCGTGGAGGAGGATGTCGTTGCCCAGCTTCAAGACACCGACAGCGGCATGGAGGTGCGCACGCATGAAGTTGGCTAAAGTAAACTTGTCATCGGCCGAGCGCATGAAGAGCGGACAGCCCCGATCGAGTCCGGTGAGTGGTTCGCCGGAGATGTAGTTATAGGAGATGAGTCCTCCGCAGTCTGCATCGCCGGTGAGGGCATGGTTATAGAGTCTGCCGTAGATTTCGTCCATGTCCACAGGTTGCCCCATGAGTTGCTGATACTCCCGGAAGATGTTTACCCAGGCATTGAGGTCTGAGGTGCAATTGTTGCAGTGCACCATGGCTACGGGGCTGCCGGCAGGAGTGGTCACCATGTCGATCATCTCATAGGGTCGTGAGAGGTTGTCCTCAAGGACGATCATGGAGAATGAGGATGTCCCGGCAGAGACATTACCGGTGCGTGGCTTGACAGCATTGGTTGCCACCATGCCGGTGCCTGCATCGCCCTCGGGAGGACAAAGCGGTGTGCCTGCGCAGAGGTGTCCGGAGGCATCGAGACGAGCAGCACCTGCCGGAGTGAGTGTCCCGGCATCAGCTCCGGCGAGGAGAACGCGCGGCAGAATGTCGCTGAGACGCCAGTCGTAGCCCTTGTCGGCAATGAGCCGATCAAACTTACTGATCATCTCAGCATCGTAGTTGCGGCTCTGCGGGTCGATGGGGAGCATGCCGGAGGCATCGCCTACGCCCAGAACTTTCTCCCCTGTGAGCTGCCAATGGATGTAGCCGGCAAGGGTGGTGAGGTAGGTGATATGGGGCACATGCTCCTCGCCATTGAGGATGGCCTGATAGAGGTGTGAGATGCTCCAGCGGAGTGGAATGTTGAAGTCAAAGAGTCGGGAGAGTGCCTCGGCAGCTGCACCGGTGTTGGTGTTACGCCAGGTGCGGAAGGGGACGAGGATCTGCTCTTGGGCGTCAAATGCCATGTAGCCGTGCATCATGGCGCTGATGCCGATGGCAGCGAGGTGTTCGATCTCGGTGCCGTATTGTGCGAGGACATTGGCTCTCAGGTCAGCATAACAGTGCTGCAAGCCTTGCCAGATGTCGTCCATGGTGTAGGTCCATAGACCATCGGTGAGACGATTTTCCCAAGTGTGGCTTCCCTGTGCGATGGGGTTATGGGCTGGGTCGATCAGGACAGCCTTGATGCGGGTCGAGCCAAACTCGATGCCGAGGATGGCTTGCCCGCTTTGGATGATATTTTTAGCTTCAGTTTGCATAGGCTGGTCAATGGGGATTAGCAAAGCGCTTTGTTGAGCATGTAATATACTTCGTTCATGCGAAGTTCTTTCTTAAACTCGCTGATGGTGGTTTCTCGATTGATGTGTACCATCTCGATGCCTGCGATTTCTGCATAATCTTCCCAGTATTCGGCGGTGAGGTCGTAAGAGAAGCAGGAGTGGTGTGTGCCGCCGGCTAAGATCCATGCTCCGGCGCCAACTTCGAAGTTGGGCATTGGAATCCATAGTGCAGATGCAACGGGGAGTTTGGGGAGCGGTTTAGGCTCGATGCACTCTACATCGTTGACGATGAGGCGGAATCGGTTGCCAAGATCAACGATGGTGGCTGTGCAGCCTTGGCCGGTCTTGGAGGTAAACACGAGACGGGCAGTTTGGCTCTTGCGCACGCCGATGCCGAGGAAGTGTACTTCAAGGCGCGGACGGGCAGAGGAGATCAACGGACAGATCTCAAGCATGTGTGACTGAAGGATGGAGCTATTGGCACCATCGAAGTTGAGGGTGTAGTCCTCAAGGAATGAACAACCCTTGGCAAGCCCTTGGTTCATCACCCATACGGTGCGATAGAGGGCTGCAGACTTCCAGTCTCCTTCGGCTCCGAAACCATAACCCTCTGCCATGAGACGCTGTGATGCAAGACCCGGGATCTGATCAAAGCAGTTGCCTGTGGAGGTATCTACATCGCCGAGATCATCAAAGTTGGTGGTGAAGCCCTTGGCACCTTTGGCCTGAAGGATGGCGCGGAGTGCTAATTCGGCTTTGGCAGCATTCCACACTTTGCGATATGCTTCGGTAGTGGGGTCTTCTAAGGTAGCTTCATGCTCGTACTCTTTGAAATAAGTGGCAACTAAAGCATCTACCTCTGCGTCGCTTACACGTTTTTGGTAGTCCATGAGTTCGCTGACCGGGCAATAATCGACGTGGTAGCCCATGCGTTGCTCAGCTTCAACTTTATCACCATCTGTAACTGCTACGTTATTCATCTGGTCGCCAAAGCGGATGATGAGCATGTCTTGAGAGTCAGCCCATCCGGCGCAAACGCGCATCCATACGGCAATCTTGTGCAGGGTCTCTTCGTCTTTCCAGTAACCTACGACCACCTTGCGGCGAATGCGCATGCGAGTGCAAATATGCCCAAACTCGCGATCTCCGTGGGCGGACTGATTGAGGTTCATGAAGTCCATGTCGATATCATTCCACGGAATTTCAGCGTTATACTGGGTGTGGAGGTGGAGTAGGGGTTTTTTGAGTTGCTGCAATCCGTGAATCCACATCTTAGCAGGGGAGAAGGTGTGCATCCATGTGATCACACCGACGCAGTGGTCGTCGTTGTTGGCAGCCTTGAAGATGGTTTCTACCTCGCGAGAGGAGTTGGCTGTCCCTTTATAGACTACCTTAAAGGGGAGTTTGCCGGACTCATTGAGACCATTGACCATCTCTGTGGAGTGTCCATCAACCTGTACGACTGCGTCTCCACCATATAATAACTGTGCTCCGGTAACAAACCAGATTTCTAATTCTTTAAATGCTTCGATCATAATGATTAAAAGGTTTTTTGAGTTGTGTGTATGTTAGTAAATAATTATTTCTTTTGTCCGTAATAGGCATTAGGACCATGCTTGCGCATGTAGTGCTTTTCGATGAGGTGCGGATTCATGGTGGTCTCGGGGTTGATCATGTAGGAGATGAATGCCATTTTAGCACATTGCTCCATCACTTTTGCATTGTAAACAGCGTTGGCAGGACTGGTGCCCCAAGAGAAGGGTCCATGATTTTTAACCAGCACACCGGGGGTGTGATCGGGGTTGATCCCCTCAAAACGTTTAACGATTACGTTTCCGGTCTCCAATTCGTATTCACCGGTTACTTCGGCTTCGGTCATATCTGCGGTGCAGGGGATCCCTTTATAGAAGTAATCAGCATGTGTGGTGCCGATGTTGGGAATGTCTTTTCCGGCTTGTGCCCATGCTGTGGCATAGGTGGAGTGGGTGTGAACTACACCTGAAATGTTGGGGAACGCCCGGTAAAGCACTAAGTGTGTGGGAGTGTCAGATGAGGGGTTAAGATCTCCCTCTACGACTGCTCCTGTGTTGAGATCGACTACGACCATGTCTGATGCTTTCATATCGTCATAGCTGACTCCACTGGGCTTGATAACGACGAGACCTTGCTCGCGATCGATGCCTGAAACATTGCCCCAGGTGAAGATGACAAGCCCTTGTCTAACGAGATCAAGATTGGCTTGGAATACTTGCTCTTTGAGTGTTTCTAACATATTTGGGATTGTTTTAGAATGGGTATCACGATAACCACGATGAGATAAAATAAGGTGTTTTAAAGACAAATTACTAATTATACTTCCCCGACTAAGGTAGAGATGGAAAGCATAATTAGTAATTTTGTCAAAGAATGGTGACGTTGTTATACGTCACCGTATGTCGTTGTTGTTACCACAATGCAATATAGAGGATAACCAAGATGATGATTACGCCAAGGGCACCAAGATTGAATGCCTTGTCGGTGCGGAAGATGGCAATGTCTATACCCACAGCATTGAAGTCTTGAACTTTATCTTTCGCATTGGAACGGAGATAAACATTCAGTATGAAGAGCATCACAGCGAGGAAGAAGAGAGCCTCGAAACCATAGTTGCGAAGTGTCTCGTTAAACATGGCAACAATACCGACAACGAGGCAAATGAGGGATAATACCAAAAGAATATTGGCCCACTTCAACTGTGTCTTAACAGTATGCTCATCGAGTTTGTCTGCCTCTTTTACGTTCTTATTCCAGAAAGAGAGTCCGAAGAAGAGGATTACAAGGCAAACGAACACATATCCCATGCGGAGGAGGAACGGTACGTCAGGGAGTAAGAACTTAAACAAGATAGAGAAGACGAAGGTGCCAAGGGCAGCAGCGACAGCTGCCATGCCGGAAGCACGTTTCCAAAGCAAGCCTAAACCGAAGATTACTACGATGCCGGGATATACGAAGCCTGAATATTCCTGGATAATCTGGAATGCCTGATCAGCACCACCCATAATCGGATAGACAGCCAAAAGTGCCAAAACAAGGGCTACGACTGATGTCAAACGACCAACGTTCACCAATTTTTTTTCAGAAGCCTGTTTGTTGATAAACTGCTTGTAGATGTCCATGGTGAAGATGGTAGAGGTGGAGTTGAACATGGATGCCAAAGATGAGATCACGGCAGCAGCGAGTGCAGCAAATGAAAGACCCTTAACCACAACCGGGGTAAAGTTTCGGATGAGGTAAGGATAAGCATCGTCCGGTCTGTTGAGCGAACCTTGCAATGTCTCACGAAGACCGGAACACTCGGGGTTGTTCATAATGTAGAAAGCACAAACACCGGGGATACAAACGATGAAAGGAATCAAAATCTTTAAGAAGGCTGCAAAGATCATACCTTTCTTTGCTTCAGAAAGAGATTTAGCAGCAAGACCCTTCTGGATGATGTATTGGTTGAAGCCCCAATAACCGAGGTTGGTCAACCAAAGCGCACCAACGATAACTACGATGCCCGGGATGTCAAAATAGGGATCAGAAGTAATGGTGGAGTATTGCTCAGGATTGCGAGGAACGACCAAATTGAAGTGCTTGTCGTTAGGATCTGCAATGAGTTCGGTATAGATCTTGCCAAGCGCACCCATGGCACCGTCACATCCGATGTGCGGAGCAATGACTGCCAATGCTGCATAGGCAGTGATCAAACCACCTCCCACAAGGAAGGTAACCTGCATAACGTCTGTCCATGCCACAGAGGCGAGACCGCCATAAATGGAGTAAACACCGGCAATCAAGAAAAGAAGAAGAATGATGACTAACAAGGTCATATCTACCTCCATGCCGAGGAACATGCCCGGAACGGCGGAGAGACCTAAAATCTGCTTGATCGCCAACGCGCCCAACCATGCCACAGAGGTAAGGTTGATAAACACATAAAGGAAGAGCCAGAAGATGGAAAAAGAAAGACCAACACCCCAATTATAACGCTCGCGGAGGAACTGAGGGATGGTAAAGATTTTCTTTTCGATCATGAGAGGCAAAAGGAATTTGCCCACTACAATCAGTGTCGCTGCTGCCATCAACTCATAGGCAGCCATAGCAATACCTGACACATAAGCGGAGCCGGACATACCGATAAATTGCTCTGCCGAAATGTTGGCTGCGATCAGTGATGCACCGACAGCCCACCATGTTAAGGTGTTACCGGCGAGGAAGTAGTCTGTGGAAGATTTTTCCTCTCCCTTTTTTCCGCGCGACAGGAAGATACCCATGCCGACAAGGAGGACAATGTAAGCTGCAACGACCAAGTAGTCGATCAACTCAAAACCATTGCCTTTCAAATCATTGATTAGTTGTTCCATTGATTTTTTTTATTGTTTATTAGTTTGATTATGTTGTCTGAAACTAAGTGGGATGAGATGAGATTGGCAAAATGTTTTGCCCTATGATCTCAAGACCACCCTTAGAATGTCCCGAATTGGAAAATGCAACGGCTGGTGTAGGTCTCTCCCGGATTTAAAACAGCGGAGGGCCATTCTGGTTTGTTAGGTGTGTCAGGATACTTTTGAGTCTCAAGACAAATGCCTGTCCGTTGGTTATAGACAATGCCATGTTTGCCTGTTACGGTGCCATCCAAGAAGTTGCCTGTATAGACCTGGATGCCGGGTTCGTCTGTAAAGACTGTTAAAGAAATACCGCTTTCGGGGCTTTTTAAGATAACTACCGGGATGTTGATGTCGCGTTGGTTATCAAGTACCCAATTGTGGTCATAACCATTGCCATTCTTGATCTGTTCTTCGTCTGCATTGATGTCTTGACCAATCATTTTAGTTGCGTTGAAGTCAAAGGCAGTTCCTGCTACAGGGGCGATTTCGCCAGTGGTCATGTATGTAGAGTCAACCGGTGTAAAGGTTGCTGCTTTGACCCAAAGAGAATCTTTACAGATGCATTTGTTGGGATCTCCACCAAGGTTGAAGTAGGAGTGGTTGGTCATATTGACCACCGTAGGCTTATCTGTAGTGGCTGTATAGGCAATGTCAATAGCATTCTGGTCTGTCAAAGTGTAAGTGACAGTTGCTTTTACATTGCCAGGGAAGTTGTTGTCTCCATCGGGAGACTCTAAAGATAGCTTAATGGTGTTAGGGGCAGTCTGTTCGGCAGCATATACTTGATATTGCCACCCTGTCGGTCCCCCATGTAAACAATGACCGAAATTGTTTTCCGGCAGTTTGATGGTATCCCCATTCAAAACGAATTGGGCAGAGCCGATGCGATTGGCATAGCGACCGATGGAAGCACCAAAGTCAGAGGGAATATTGATATAATCTTCGATCTTGTCAAATCCGAGTACAACATCTCGTAACTCTCCATTGCGATCTGGGGTCATAATTGAGACAATGCGTCCACCAAAGTTTGTAACACAAACCTCCATGCCATTATCGTTGGTAAGTGTGTAAAGGGCTGTTTGCTTGCCATCAATAGTTGTTTCAAACTTTTCAGGGTTTAAACCTGATTTAGTAAGTTGGGTCTTTGGCTGGCTTGAACAAGAGGCCAAAACCAAAGAGCATCCTAAAATTGTCCCTGCTGTGAGGAGAATCTTGTTAGTTGATGTCATATAGATTATGTATTAGGTTTTAAAGTAGTGAGAGAGCTTATTATCCTCTCATAAAAACTGCGTACAAAGATACGCACTTCTTTTTTCTTATCATCTTCTGAGACCTGTTTTTTTCTATTTAAGTTATAGATTTCCGCTTTTTTAGTGGAAAATTACGATTATTTCAGAAAAAATGTCTTGAAAAACTGTTGTAGCCACATAAATATCGTACCTTTGTACCACTTAAAATTTAACTACCAACAACAATCATGTTTGATTTCTTTTTTAAAAAGAGGGAATTGCTCCCTTTGCCATATAAACGCGAGATACATTGTCACATCATACCCGGTGTCGATGATGGGGCGGCTCACATGGAGGATTCGGTGGCTTATCTGCATGCCCTTGCCCAATTTGGGGCAGAAGAGGTGATTTTGACCCCACATAGTATCGAAGGACGGTTTGAAAATAATGACGGGATTATTGATCCTATATTTAACGAACTTAAGGAGAAAGCGAAAAGTAATGGGGTGAATCTTTCGTTGTCTTATTCTTATGAATATCGTTTGGATGAGCGTTTCTTATTGATGTTAGAGGCAGGCGAATTTGGTTCTGCCGAGTGTCGTCTTCGTCCTTTATATGATCGCTATATCCTTATAGAGAACTCTTTTGCACACCCTACTCATGGCATTGAAAACTTAATCTATAAATTGCAAAGCAAAGGCTATTATCCGATATTGGCACATCCCGAACGTTATCTTTATTATGCCGGCAGAAAGGGAATTCATTATCATCGCCTACAGGATACGCAGGTGGATTTTCAATGTAATCTACTCTCCTTCGCCGGGTATTATGGGTCTGTTGCTAAAAAAATGGCATATTGGTTGCTGGAGGAAGGGTATGTGAATTTTCTGGCAACAGATTTACACAATCATACATACGTCAGAACGTTGGAGTCTTTTTTGCGTTCGAAAGAATATGCTGCGATCAAGTCTCAATTGGAAGATTGTGCGCGTAATGACGATATGGATAATTGATTATATAAGTGAAGGGTATTTTTACGCCCTTTAAACGTTCTTCTAATTGGGTTATATATAAATAGCTTCATATGAAACAGCCTCTATCTCTTTTCATGCCTCTCTCTTTTATAGGCATGATGTTCTTTACCTGTGGTTTCGCTTTTGGACTTAATCCGATGTTGATACCGGTGCTCCAAAGTGAACTTCATGTGACTTCTTTCCAATCATATTGGGTCGTTGCAGCTTCTTTTCTCCCATTCTTATTATTTAGTTCTTGGGTGCAGAAGATAATAACCCATATTGGCTATAAGCGGACGATGTCCCTCTCTTTTGGTTTGTTTGCTGTTTCGTTTGCTTTATATTACATGGCTGCAAAATGTGTGAATTTCCCGTTGTTTTTATTAGCAGCTTTTGTTTCTGGCTCTGCTAATACATGCTTGCAGTCCAGTATCAATCCGTATGTCACAATTTTAGGTCCGATAGAGAGTGCAGCCCGCCGTATTTCGGTGATGGGTATCTGTAATAAATTGGCATGGCCCTTGCCGGGATTGTTTTTGGTTTGGTTAGTAGGGAAGGAGGTTGTCTGTTTTAAACCTGCGGATTTGTATCTTCCTTTTATTGTTTTAATAGGAATTTGCCTTTGTCTGGCCATTATCTGTTTTGCGATTCCTTTGCCGGATATTATCTCCTCTGGGGAGACACAACAGGAGATCGTTATTCCTGAAAGTGACTATGCTAATGATAAAAAAACTATATGGGATTTCCCTCATCTTTGGCTTGGGGCACTTACTCTGTTTTTATACGTGGGAGTGGAAACGATATCTTTAAGTACATTGGTGGACTATGCGACCAATTTAGGGTTAGATACTCCGGATCGTTATGCCTGGATTGCTCCTGTCGGTATGGTTATAGGTTATGTTTGTGGTGTCTGTCTAATCCCTCGTTATATGAGTCAGGCAATGGCTTTGAAGATTTGTTCGGCGGTTGCTATAGTAGGAGCTGTACTGGTTCCTCTTTTGCCCGGTGAAATCTCTATTTATTGCATCTCTATGTTAGCGATAGGTTGTTCATTGATGTGGCCGGCATTATGGCCTTTAGCTATGGCTGATTTGGGCCGCTTTTCGGGACAAGGGGCTTCTCTGCTAACCATGTCTATTGCAGGGGGTGCTGTTGTTCCAACTATTTTTGGGTGGATGAATGATTATTTCAAGAACTCCGCCTTGGAGCAAGGACTATCAACATTGGGGAGTAATCAAGCATCCTATTGGATTTGTCTTCCTTGTTTTATCGCTATTTTTGTTTATGGAATTTATGGATATCGCATCCGTAAATGACACAAATAGTCCTTTTTTATTACTATTGGTTTTATTGTAACTCTACAATACGGCTGTCATCTTCGTTTACATGAATATACACTTTGACGGTATCTTCTGGTAAAAGTACTTCGACATTTTGTGGCCATTCGATAAAACATAGGGCACCGCTTTCCATATAATCTTCAAAGCCGAAGTCTAATGCTTCTTCTATCTCTTTGATGCGGTAGCAATCGAAGTGATAAATGAGTTCTGATGATGTATTTGATCTATATTCGTTTACAATGGCGAAAGTAGGAGAATTGATAGTATCTTCTACTCCCAATTGTTCGCAAATAGCTTTTATCAATGTCGTTTTACCGGCTCCCATATCTCCATAAAAAGCAAAAACGGTGGATTGATCCATAGCAGAGATGAATTTTTGAGCGGCAGTTGTTAATGAATCTGTATTAGGTATTATTATTTTCATAATCTGTATATTGTGTGTATTGGTTGTTGCTAACCGGATTAATACTTTAATATTAACCTCGCTCTCCAAAAATTGCAGAGCCTATGCGTACCATATTAGCACCTTCTTTAATGGCGATTAAATAGTCTTCGCTCATGCCGAAAGACAAAATTCTAAAGTTTTCAGTTTCTATGTTTTTTAGAGGTCCTGCAATGAGTCGCTGATGAAGTGAAAAAATCTTTCTGAATTCTTTCTGAATTTGTTCCTCATCTTCTGTGTGTGATGCCATTCCCATCAATCCTCTTATACGGATATGCGGATAAGCAAAAAGAAAATTGGGATTATTGTCGAATAGGTCAAATAAGCCCTTGATGGTAAATCCGCTTTTGGATGCTTCCTGTGCCACATGAACCTCTAATAGAACATTTATGATTCGTTCTGCTTTAGCTGCTTGTTTTTCGATTTCGTCCAATAGCTTAATACTATCAACGCTATGAATCAAATAAATGAATGGGAGAATATATTTAACTTTGTTGGTTTGGAGATGCCCAATGAAGTGCCATCGGGTATCCGATGGCATTTGAGAGTGTTTATTGACAAGTTCTTGAACCCGGCTTTCACCGAAATCTCTTTGACCATAATTGTACGCTTCCTGTAAGGCCTCAAGCGGATGAAATTTCGACACAGCCACAAGTTTTACATCTTGTGGTAGTGTCGAATAAATATATCCTAAATGCTCTGATATAGAGTTTCCCATAGAGCAATCTAATTAAGTCTTATAGGGAGAGAGGAAGCGTTAATTTGATTCGGTAGCAGGTGTTGCAGAAGCATCAAAAGCAAATACGTCCAAAAGAGGTGTCTCTGTGATGGTATGGATAACCCAGTCACTCATAGTCCCTTTCATGCCATCTTCTAAATTTTTAACGGCTGACTGAAAATCTTTAGCTTGAACTAACATTGTTGAAGCACTTTTTTTCTCCATCCCGCTTTTTTCGTCGAGAGTGATGAACATCACTTTGCATCGATACCAAATATCTCCTTCATCAAGTGGATCACGAAATAGTTCGCTGATACGTTCTTTTTTGACAGCGCTTACTTCAAATTCTCCGCTGATATAAGGGGTCATTTCGGTGATGATGCGGCTTTCGGCTTCTGTGAAACTAATCGCGTCAACAAGATAGGGTTCGGTTACTTTTTTGTTTTTTCCGGTTTCAAGTGTCTTTACATAAGAGATGCGGCACTCATACCAATTGTGCATTGCCATAAATTATATTTATTTGAAAATGTTTGAAATTACTTCTTATATATTATTACTCGACAGTTTTTATGTCCTCTTCTAATTCTACTTCAGGATTATTTTCTTCCTCTTCTCTTGTCGGAAGGGATGATGGTTCTTGTGATTGGAATGAAGCATTGATTTCTTCGATGTAATTCAGAATATCATCTTTGCCGATTGACTTACTGGATGAGGTTGCGAATATTGGAGGTAACTCTTCCCAATCTTCCTCTAATCGTTTTTTGTATGCGCTGAGTTTTTCACCCCATTGTTTGGCAGATAATTTATCAATTTTCGTAAAGATAATAGCGAATGGAATCCCATTGCTGCCGAGAAAATGTAAGAATTGGAGATCAGAATTGAGCGGCGCATGCCGGCTGTCAATCAGCACGAAAAGACAAGTCAATTCTTTTCTATTAAGGATGTAGCGCTCGATGAGTTTTTTTAATTTTATTTGTGCTGATTTGGATATTTTGGCATATCCATATCCTGGAAGGTCAACAAGATACCACTCATCATTTATCTTAAAATGATTAATCAATAGGGTCTTGCCTGGTTTAGATGATGTTTTGGCTAAACCATGTTTATTGGTAAGCATATTGACTAATGAAGACTTGCCCACGTTGGATCGACCGATGAATGCATATTCCGGCTCATGTACCGAAGGACATTTATGATAGTCTGGACTGCTAATGATGAATTCTGCTTTTTTGATAATCATAGTAGAAAAATGATTATATTCCCTGAAAGGAAATAGTGTTTTTTATTGGCTGCAAAGGTAAGGTTTATTTTGCTATTTTGCAATAAGCTATCTTCCCTTTTGTTTGGTGTTTTTTAATGGAAAATGCCTATTTAATTTTTCTTATTGAATGAACGATAAGTCCTAAATGTTGAAAAAAGTGAAAAATTCGTTCATAACGTAGAAAATTGTTTAAAATATCCAATTCATTATAGTTCGTTGAGAAAATACTTGTATCTTTGTGTTGTGTTTACCACGATGATGTTTTTATAGTTATATTGTATTAATAAGCAAATTAAAAGATTGTTTATATTATGGCAACAACTTATGTTCGCAGTTATGCAAAAGAAAATCAAGAAACTCTTTTCCGTAATATGTACGGATGGATGACTATGGCGCTTGTAATTTCCGCACTGTCGGCTCTTGTGATGAATCAATTGTTAGAGACAAGTACGGCTGTCCAATCGTTCATTTCTTCGGGAGGTTATTTGGGTTTGATAGTAGTCGAATTTATATTGGTAATTGCTTTAACAGCTGGGCTTCGTAGATTCGCTTTCTCAACTCTGACAGTCTTGTTTATTTTATATTCGATTTTAAACGGAGTGACGTTGACACCTATTTTATTGATTTATACACAAGAATCCATTGTCTCTACATTTTTTATTACTGCAGGGGCTTTTGGCGCTATGGCTTTATATGGGTCGTTGACTAAGAGAGATTTATCTTCCATAGGGAGTATTGCTTTAATGGCTCTTATAGGCCTTCTTATTGCGATGGTGGTTAATTTATTTCTTCGCAGTGGTATGATGAGCTTGATTATATCTTGTGTCGGTGTAGTAGTGTTTGCCCTCCTTACGTTATATGATGCTCAGAAATATAAACGTTTGATTAGCAGTTATGATGGTGAAATTTGTGATGAAGTACAAAAAATTGCTTTAATGGGAGCATTTGAATTATATTTAGATTTTATCAATATGTTCTTGTATCTGTTGCGTCTTTTAGGAAGCCGTAAGTAAATATACGCAATATAAAATTAGCGGGCTGTATCGAAATGAAAATTTGATATAGCCCTATTTTTTTTGTCCTATATTTTTAACCCCAATCGGTTGTTAATATTTAGTATGTTTTCTTATTGTTTTGAGGAGATTTCTTGTGCGTTTAGAATGAGTATAGCGAGCTATATGAACGAATATTCATTAGAAATATGCCCTAAAGAATAGGTAAACGCCAGAAATAATTTTTTATGTGATTTGGCTGTCTAATGACCTGTTGTACTTTAACAGGATATCGTAAATATTATTTGCTTTCTATAATAAAAAAAGACAGAGAAACCTCTGTCTTTTTTGTTTATGGACAATATTAAATCATTGTTTGATTATCTTTACTGAATGTACCTTGCCAGAGATGTCTGTAAGTTTCATGATGTAGGTCTCGTGTTGTTGTAGCTCTTTGACTCTCTTTCCATCGAGGGAGAAGAACTCTCGGCTAACGACTTCTATTTTTGATTCATCCCATACATTTGGAATACCAGAAGGATCACCTGTGACAGCAATGCTTAGTCGTTTTTCATGAGTAGATCCCTCACTATCTGTTACTTTCATTGTGATTATTCCAATGCCTCCGGTTGCATAAGTGCTTACAGAGATGGAAGATCCACTTATAGAAGGAGTAAAGAGTTTGCTATCGGATGAAATACTATAAGTTGGAGATTTAGTAAATCCTGCAAACCAAGGAGCAGCATCAAATGAAGCTTGGGATTGAGGTTGCACGATGAGATATGGGTGAGCCATAAACTCTAAATAATCTTCTAAAAGAGTCCATCCATCATGGTCCGGATCATCGTTATGATTGGCAATATTGGGGTCACTACCTATAATGCTTTCGAACCAATTGGGGATACCATCTTGATCTGTGTCAAAATCTGAAGTTCTAGTCTCTTCCGGATAGGATTCCCAACCTCCACAGTCATTTTCATGGTCGATTTCACCTTTAATTCCTGAACGAGAGCCTACATAAGTATATGTGCCGTTGATAGTTTCTTTGACTACTCGTATGTGTTGATCGTCACGCATCGGCATTGTAGCTCCAGATTCACTGGTTACGACTTTAAAAGCGTCTTTTGCAGAATGAATGACAGCGTATGATGGGAAAAATGGGGCATCAACGATAGTTTCATAAGTGGGCCCGGGATCACCATTACTGAGTTGAACTGTGTAAGTAACACCTTTTTTGTCTTGGGTCAATGTTCCATTTTTGTTTTCTCGGATATTTCCATTAACATATGCTCTCCATGTACTTTCAGGAGAACCGACATTCTCATATTGCTGGATAAACAATTCTGTACGGCGTGTGTCAGGACCCATTTTATAGTAATTGTTGACAAAGTTCACTTCATGGCAGTTTCCATCGGTTGTACGTCCATTCCAATTGTAAACTACGTTGTTAAAAATGTCCATTTGTCCGATGGCTGTGTTGGTGCCATCCATACCACCACCCATGCTCCAGTTACGTCCGTTGCAATGAACCAATAGGTTATGATGCCATGAGCCAATTTTTCCATCAATAGTGGCTGCAAATCCATGATTGGAGCCGGAATCGTAGTTTTTGTGGTCTGCGATGCCTAATGCTTCGGCAATCATAGAGTATTGGAATGAAATGTTTTTGGCGCCTCGTCCGGACACAGTTTCGTCTGTGCCCCATGCTGCCGTAGTGTGATCTATGATTGTGTGATCAGCGCCTGTAACACCCATTGCATTTCCTGTCTCTCCATAACCATGTTTTAGTCTAAGATGGCGACAGATATTATCTGAACCAAAATTAATATTAGAGTTTTTGATGCAAATACCTTTGCCAGGAGCTGTTTGTCCTGCGATGGTTATGTTAGATTTGGAGAATAATGCATTGAAGTCCATATCTATGATGCCTGATACATCAAAAACGATGGTATGAGGTTCTGAAATATTAACTAATCCCCAAGCTAAAGATCCTGGGATAGTATCTCCGCTTAGGTTGGTAACATGGTAAACAGATCCTCCACGTCCGCCTTGTGCAAATCTTCCATAACCTTCTGCGCTGGGAAATGCTAATTGTCGAGGTTTGAATGTCCAGATAGCACCCTCTGTTATTGTGCCAGATGCAGTTTCTTCATCTATGCGCCAATAATAAGTTTTCATTGAATAAAGGTCCTTGAGCTGGAACATTGTGTCTGCTGCCGCTAAAGTTGCAGTAGGTACTTTCATTTGTTTTACAGCCTCTGCACTCTCTCCAAAGTATAGATGGTGACGAACAACTGATTTATTAGCAGGAGTCCAAGAAAGGTTTAAACTATTGTTATCTGCATCGACATGCATATCTCCATCATTAGGAAAAGGATCTTTAGCTAATGCAGTCACATCTACCGTGTTTAATTCGAACCCATTACATATTGGAGCCATGTAGGCATTTGTTTGTCCATCTTTAGCAGTACCTGGATTTAATTCGGAGGTACAGAACTCTATATTGACAATATCACCCGCTTTTTCAATGGAGAATGTTGTGGTTAGGAGGCATGCATTAGCTGCAACATTTTGATCAAAAGAGTAAGGGATGTTTTTGTGAACTTCTACTCCGTTACATTTTATGGTTATTGGAGCAGAATAAAACTTGGTCGAATTTTCCCAGCAATTGTGGTATGTCTGTAGAGAATGTGTCCCAACAGGAAGACCTGCAATAGAGAGTGTGAATGATCCATAGGTATTGGGATCTAAAGCAATGCCGTCAAATGTCAGACGACCATTTTTAGCCTTGTTTTCAGCTTTTTGTATGTAAGATTTGCTCCATCCGGTTCGTAATTCATATTCCGCATTGACATCACAACTTAAGGTGTAAGTAATGCCATCAAGAGTTAGAGCATCAGATTTACCTTGTACTACTCGCCAAACGGTGTAACCTGGTTCTAACGTTTCATCATCACCTCGGTTTGTGATGCTAAGATCCACTTTGGCTTGGGGTTTGTCTTGAGCAAACATGGTGTTTGAAAACAGAAAACTCAAAGGCAAAATAGTCGTTAACATCATTAAAAATGTAGATGTGTTTTTAACTCTAAATTTCTTGTAATTTTTCATTGTTATATAAGTATTATAAGTATTTACGATGTCATAGTCTGGCAATATTGGCCTATACTTCTGTGCAAATATAAATATATTATTCGAAATGATGATTAATTTACTGGTAAAACTATGGGGTGTGAAATGAATGAGCCCTCTTTTTGCTCATTTTTTACACTAAAGGATGTAGTTTATTTCTTGATTAGTTTTTGTATCAAAAAATGACGATATCAAATCTCTTATTACTATACCATTATTTTGAGGGTGCTGCAATATAGATGCTTTGTTTTTCTTCTTATTTTGAACGATGATTTTTAATACCTATTTACTTGATGGATTTTGCACGAAGGTCTTACAAATTTTGCGAGAAGATCTACGAAATGAGCGCGGAAGGGAAATTTAAAAAAAACGATACTTTTAGTTTCTACGTGAAAATTGAGGTGGATTTGCAAATACAAGCCTCAGTTAGTCATAAAAAAAGATGTGCCCTGGCACATCTTTTTTAAGTTATTGTTTTTATTACATTTGAGGAGGCATCATGTCGGGTGCTCCTGCTGCTTTACGAGCTCTTCGACTCTCTTTTGTGTTGCCAACGCCTTTATATTGTGCAATTTTATAGCTGAAATTGAGCATAAAGTAGCGAGGCATATAGTTGACATAGCTGTTGCGTATGTATGAGTCTGAAACTGATCGTGTATAGCCATTGTGGCTATTTAGTATATCGTAGGCTTGTAATTTGATTTCAGCAGCATTGTTTTTACCAAATTTTTTGCCAATAGATGCATTCCATGTCCAATCGTCTTCGTTGCGGGCCATAGATGAACCTGTGTAAAGCGTAAAGTTAAGACTTTGTTCGATGGTGAATCCTTTCCAGAAGACCCAATTGAAATTGGCTCGGGCCGAGTGTGTGAGATAATCGTAGTTATTAGCATCGTTTTTAGTGTCTTTTACTTTTTGGAATGATGGCCTATAACTTAGAGAGAAGTCCAAGTCTTGAGAGATGTTGCTCGTGACTGAAAGACGGGGAGAAATGGATAGGTTTCGCACTTTTGTACTAAAGTCTTTGTATTGAGCGATACCATGTTCATTAACCCCCATATAGTATATCTGCTGACTTGGTATCATGGAATAATTGGCATCCACGGCAACATTTACATTGCTCATAAGCAAATCGAATGGGAATCCATAGGACAGGCCTCCAAATGCAGTTTGATATCCGCTCATGTTTACCGGGCGACTGATACGCGCACCACTAACTAGCCCTAAACCTTGATATTGTTTACTAAGATAATCTTTGAGTGAAGAATTGCCAGTTAAATTATTGAGTGCTATGGTTTCATCGCTATTATTTATGACATATTGAGTACCAATGTAATCCTGCTGAAAACTCATGCCAGCAAAAAGCATTAGGTTTGTGGCGCGTTCCATGTTGCTGTAGATAAAACGCAATCTTACATTATGGTTTACACTTTGAGAAAGATTGGCATTACCGGTGGAGTATGCTAATTCGTTGGTTGTATTGACACTTTGTTGCAAGTTGCTAATGCTCGGTGCATTTGAACGGCTATTATAATCAATGTTAAATGAAGCACCTTCTTTAGGCATCCATTCGAAGCGGATGCGCGGGAGGATACTGTTGAAGGATTTGGAAGTTCGGTAGGAAGGGTCTGTAGTGCCATCTGTTTCGTTCCAATATATGTAGTTTTGCTCTCCTTCTAATAGTGCATTTTGAAAACCGAGGCTTGCGTTAAATCTGACATATTCGCTGTTGAGTCGATATCCAAGTTCTCCACGATGAGTAAGATAATCCGAGGTGTATTGGTTAGAGTTGTTTCCATCTATAGAGTCCGGAGTTGTATCAAATGACTCTGAGAAATACTCTACCATACGATCGGAAGAGGAGTGTGTATAGTCGATATCATATCTGATCGATAGTTGCTGATTGTCACTGATGGGCTCTGTCCACATTATGTTACCTCCGATGCCGTAATTGTTTGTTTCGTTTTCTGCTCCTTGTAATTCATGTGTGGAATTACCTAATACGGTGGTTAGCTTTTCATTATGACTATTTGACTCACTACCAGAGACACTTCCATCAATATGGATGCTAAGTGTTCGACCTTCTTTTGCCATTTTATGTCGCCATAATAACATACCTCCGGCGTTCCAACTATGGCCGTCGCTGACGCTATGTGTTGTGTTGCTGTTTTGTAGGGAGTCGGTATAAATATTGCTATGTGTTATAACAGAATCGAGAGCATGTCTCCAGGTTCGGCTATCTGATAATCCATCAGCATCTGTTTTTTGGAAATTAAACCTAGGTCGAAACATGAATTCGTTTTCATCATTCGGCTTATAAGTGATGCGCATGTTTACGCGATGACTATAATTATGACTTAATCTTTCATCTGTTTGGATGCTGGCGCGATCCATATTTATATAATCATCAGAGATGGAGTCATTAAGGGTAGTTCGAGTCATGTTGAAGAAATAGCTACCTTGTACATCGAGTTTATCTTCCAGATATGTATTGTTAAAGTTGAGACCGAATGCATTCGCTCTGCTCACACCGGATTGTCTTCCGACACGAGATTGCATACGTCCTCCTCTGCCGCCCATGCCTCCACTACTCATCAGATCATCAAATGAAAAGTCTTGCTGATTTACATTGTTGCTCATACCTAATAGAGAAATACGTTGATCTCCATTAAACAGATTTAGATTAAAACCAGCATTATAATAGGGATTCCAATCTGTATCAAATCCCCCGGAGCCATAGACTTTACCGAATGCACCATTTCGTCTATAACTCTTAGTCGTTAGATCCATTGCCTTGACAGTATTGCCATCGTCAAAGCCTGTAAATTCCGCTTGGTCACTCTTTTTGTCAAAGACTGAAACAGATTGAACTACCTCTGCGGGGAGGGTTTTTAGAGCTAACTTAGGATCGTTTTCGAAGAATGCCTTACCATCGACTGTAATTTTCTCAACAGTTTCGCCTTGAGCTTTGACGCCCTCATCTGTCACCTCGATGCCCGGCATTTTGGCAACTAAATCTTCTGCTGAAGCGCCATCTACGACTTTGTATGCGTCTGCGTTGTAAACGACAGTATCTCCAACTTGTTTCACTCTTTGGCTGCGGGCTACAGTGCCAACCTCCTGGAGTAGAACTGCGTCTTCCTCCATTTTAAACTTTCCTAAATTGGCCCCTCGTCCGGGAAATATTCGTACTTCTTTAGTAAGAGGTTTGTAACCGACATAAGAAAAGTCTAAGGTGTATTTACCCGGACGGTTAACTATAAATTCAAATTTCCCGATAGAGTCTGTTATGCCGAATGTCCCTGTTCCTCCGTCGGCAGAGGTTACCTTAACGGTAGTTGCATAGAGAGGTTCAGATGTTTTTGAGTCAATAATATAACCGGTAGCAGTAATATTCATGCGAGGTTGTGCTACAGCGATGTTTGAAATAGTTAACATCACAATTAAGAGCAAAACTACTGATTTAAATACGAATTTAAGTTGTTGCATCGATGTTACAAAATTTATGTTCAAATATATGTGTTATAAAATATAAAAATCGAGTTTAAGACTTTTGTGTTTTTTGAAAGTTTAAACCATAACTAAATTTTTATATTTCTTAAGAAATAAAACGATAAATTTGGGCTTGACCTTTTACATAAAGTGTTTTTGTGTTATCTTTGTAGCCGTAAAAAAAGAATTTTGCTTTTTTATATTTAATAAGGGATATTCATGTTGACAGAAATACTTGCTTCACCTTTGTCTTTTACTATTGGGATAATTTTTTTGGTCTCATTAGTAATTTATTTGCTTATATCATTAATAATATACTTACGCCCATTTTTGCGTAATCGCAAAGAATCAAAAAGTTCAGTTATAGACGATGAAGGATTGCCGGGAGTGTCTGTGGTCGTTTATAGCTATAATCAAGCCGATTATTTAGTTCGTAATATTCCAGTTTTGTTAGATAACGAATATCCTGAATTTGAAATAATTGTAGTTGATGATGCTTCTAATGATGAGACAGAAGATGTATTGACCTTGATGGAGCAGCGTTCTGATTCGTTTTATCATACTCGAGTTAATGCAGATGTGCGTACGGTGAGTAGGAGAAAATTGGCAGTTTTATTAGGTGTAAAGGCCGCACGCCATGAGATTGTGTTACTCACACAAGCACAATGTATCCCAGCTTCAAAACATTGGATTAGAAGTATGGTTAATCATTTTACCCCAAAGACCGGGATTGTTTTGGGGCCGGTTGTATTAGAAGATCGTGTAGGGGTGATGTCAAAGTTTTATGCATTTGATTATTTCCATCGAATGTTAAAATTGCTTGGCACTACTTTATGTGTAGGACCTTATTCGGGAAGTGGAATGAATATGGGATTTAGAAAATCTTTATTTTTTGAAAATGATGGTTTTAGAAAGCATTTAAATCTTATACCCGGAGAAGATGATTTATTTGTAAGAGATTCAGGAACAAGGGATAATACTATTGTATCTTGTGCTTCAGACGCAGTAATGATTTCACAAGAACATCCTGCGGCTTATGGCTGGAGACAATTACGGTTGAGCAGAGGCTTTACTTCTCGTTTTTATCCATTGTTGCCTGGCGTGATTCATGTTTTAGATGCTTTGTCGCGATATCTCTTTGTCTTTACCGGTTTTGCATTATTGTTCTTTTTGTGGGATAATTGGCTTATATTTAGTATTGTAGCCGGATTATTGTTGTTTAGAGCTATTTACCAAGTCATACTATATTATATGACTGCTAAGAGAATGAAGGTGCATAGATACGTATTTTCAATTTTAGCTTTTGAATTGATAATTCCGTTGGTAGATTTATATTTCTTTCTTTATGGGATTTTACGTAAAAAAGGTTTTGAAGTCGGACGAATCTGAGTGTAGTCTCATAAACTCATACTTTATTTAGTAACAATATCTAACAAAAAGTCTTTATAGATGTATGACACATATCATATCTATAAAGACTATATTTAGTGGTGGAATCTAAAAAATCCGCAGATTATTAATAGAACCTACCTATATATATTAAACTTAAGTCTGATCGAGTTTAATCCCAAAAACTTGGCTCAGATTCTTGTTGAATTTCTTCTCCCCAAATGTTTCTCTTTGCCGCATTGTAGGATGCCGCATTATTATAGACACTGGTAGAAATAATGTGACAAGGAGTCATGTCATAAGGGTGAATCTCCGGCTTTATGTAAATTTTCTTTTTCATGAGTGGGTAAATCTATTTCTGCGAAGAAAAGAATTTTATTTAATATTCATATTCTTTTCAAGTCATTTTTCCTTTTTATAGATAAAAACTATTTTTTTTGTTTTCCGGTTGTCATCTCCAAATGTCAAGAATCTTATCCTATAGGGTCAACGTCATAGTAGAAAATGGATTGCTTGAAGTCTGGGAGGCGTTGCAATTCTTGTTGGATTGTCTTAAGGGAGTTTCTAACTTCGGACGGAGAAATGTTCCTGTCAATTTTTAGGAGCACCTTTCTGATATAAAAATTCTTAATACGTCCGATTACGGGCGTTTCCGGACCTAAAACGCGTTGATTTCCAAAACATTGTGTTAATAGGTTAGCGTAATGTATAGATAAGTTTTGAATTCGATCTTCATATTTCCCTTTAAGATAGACTGCGATCAGTCTTGAAAATGGGGGATAGTTATATTTTTGGCGATCTTCAATTTGAGCCTCTGCCATTCCTAAATAATTATGATCTATTACCTGTCTATATATTTTGTTTTTTATATCTGAACATTGGATATAGACTTCTCCCGTTTCGTTTTTTCTCCCGGCTCTTCCTGCCACTTGTTCCATAAGTTGGAAAGCACGTTCATGAGCTCTAAAATCAGGCATATTTATTATAGCGTCTGCATTGAGTATTCCGACAGTTCTGACTCTGTCAAAATTTAAGCCTTTAGTTATCATTTGAGTGCCTATCAAAAGATTGCTGCGCCCCATCTCAAAATCTTTTATGATCTGCTCGTAGCATTTTTTATTTTGCGTTGTATCTGTGTCCATACGTGCTGTATGGGCAAGGGGGAGCAGGGATTTTATTTCTTCTTCAATTCGTTCGGTGCCATATCCTTGTCGTTGGAGTATCTGGAATTGGCATATAGGGCAATTATTAGGGATATTTTGTTCATATCCGCAATAATGGCATACTAATCGTCTTTTATCCTTATGCAATGTTAGGCTCACATCACATCGAGGACATTTGGGGACCCATGCACATCGAGGACATTCTAAGACAGGAGCATATCCTCTTCTGTTTAGAAATAACATGGCTTGCTTCCCATTTTGCAAAGTGTTATTGATGTGCTTTAAAAGCTCTTGTGAAAATGGACCTTGTAAGCTATTATTCTTCCGAGCTTCAATGAGTGAAATTAAAGATACTTTGGGTAATTGCATTCCGGCATATCTTTCGTAGAGAGTGACCCATCCATATTTTCCTTGTTGTGCTAAATAATAACTCTCGATACTTGGTGTTGCAGATCCTAAAAGGACGTTGGCTTGATGCTGTTTAGCAAGCATTATTGCTACGTTCTTGCCATGATATCTTGGTGCGGGATCTTGTTGTTTGAATGATGGTTCATGTTCTTCGTCTATGATTATCAGTCCTAAAGATTTTATGGGTAAAAAGATAGAGGAGCGCACACCGAGGATTAGACAAATGTTGTTTTGATCATTTACAAGACGTTGCCATAAATTAACCCTTTCACCATCGCTTAACTTGGAATGGTAAACGATCATCCGATTCCCGAAAACGCGTTGAAGTCTGTCGCAAAGCTGAGTAGTCAGAGCAATTTCAGGAACCATAAATAAGGCTCTTTTGCCTTGTTTGATAGTTTCGGAAATTAGATGTGTATATATTTCAGTTTTCCCACTTGATGTGACCCCATGCAGCAGAGTAACGGCATGAGTTTTAAAAGTTTGGTGTATTTCGTTGAGTGCTTTATTTTGTGCGTTGGTTAATGGAGAAAGAGGAGCGATCGTAGAAACCGGGGGATTATCGATATGAGTTATTGGCTTATTGTAAATCTCAATAATCCCTTTTTTAGCCAATTCTTTTAAAACACTCGGAGAACAGCCTACTGCTTTTAGTAAATCCAACTGTGAGACCTGGTTTGGATTATCTTTCAGCAGGAAGTGGCTTAAGTCAAGCAATTTTAAAAAAAGGGCTTGCTGTTTTGCTGAGCGTTTAAGGCTGTTGAATATTGGCTCAAGAGCATCGACCCCTTGATTTTTAATTAATAGACGTACGTATCGTTGGCTTTTGGGTTGATACTTGCGCTTGATTTTTTCGGCAATGAATACTGCTTCTAATTGCAAAAGTCGATGTATGACAGGCAGAAGATTTTTTTTCCCGGATAGTTTTTCCAAAGCACCGATGCTGATGGGTTTCGTCCCCATGAAGTTCAGTGTCGCTTGTTCAGCATTGGAGAGTCGATGATTAATGTCTTCTTCATATAACTCGTTGATTTGTATCATCGTCTCGCTTTCCAGCTTAAGCCCGGATGGTAGAGCGGCTTTCATGACCTCGCCATTCGCACACATATAATAATGTGCGATCCATGCCCATAATTCTAATTGCTCTCTTAGAACTATAGGATGTTCGTCAGGAATTTCAATAACTACTTTAGCCTCATAGTTTAGGGGAGCTGTGTTATGGATTTTTACAATTATTCCGGAATAATAGTGTGCCTTCCCAAAAGAGACGATTGCTCTTTTCCCTATCGCAGCTTTAGAGACTTGTTCCTGTGAGAGTTGATAGGTGAAAGCAGTTGTTAAAGGCAGTGGAAGTATCAGGTCTACAAAATGCGGCATATGTTTTTCATAATAGTTAGGGTGTGCCAAAAAACAGACACACCCTAAAACCTAAACGAATTATTGAATATACATTTTTAATCTTCAACCGACCAAAATCATCGGTTAAAAATTTTTATTACCAGATGTTAACACGTTGCTCTTTAGGGATATAGAGTGCATCACCCTCTTTTACATCGAAAGCGTCATACCAGGCATCGATGTGAGGCAATGTGCCATTGATGCGGAGGAAGTGTATGGAGTGTACATCGATTGTAGTGAGATAGCGAATCATATCCTCAGTGGTCTGACCTGCCCAAACGTTGGCATAAGCCAGGAAAAAGCGTTGTTCGGGGGTAAATCCGTTGTCTGTCGGGAGAGGGTTCTTATTCATTGACTTTTTGAGTGCTTCGAAGGCTACCTTAATGCCTCCATGGTCAGCGATGTTTTCTCCCAGGCAGAGTGCACCATTGGCTTTCAGGTCGGGGAGGACATTCAGTGAGTCAAAGTGAGCTACAAGTTTTTGAGCCGGTATCTGGAATCCATCGATGTCTTCTTGCTTCCACCATGCTGCGAGGTTACCATTCTTGTCATACTGACGACCCTGGTCATCGAACCCATGTGTCATTTCATGGCCGATTACGACACCGATGGCACCATAGTTTGCTGCGTCATCAGCTTCCATGGAGAAGAAGGGGTACTGGAGGATTGCTGCAGGGAAACAAATTTCGTTGGTCGTAGGATTATAATATGCATTGACCATTTGGCATGGCATCAGCCATTCGGTTTTGTCAACCGGTTTGTTATAATGTTTTTCTTTGTCCAGCTGCCAGTCAAATTTCCCGATATTTACCATATTGTCATAAAGAGAAAGAGCCGGGTCAATGCTGAGGGCTGAAAAATCATCCCAAGAGTCGGGGTAACCGATTTTTACATAAAAAGTGGCGAGTTTTTCCATGGCTACCTGTTTGGTCTCATCGCACATCCAGGTCTGAGCCATAATGCGTTCACCAAGAGCCTCTTTCAGATTGGCCACTAACTCTAACATACGTGTTTTGTTCTCCTCAGGGAAATATTTTTTCACATAGATTTGCCCAACGAGTTGGCTGAGGGCATTATCCACGCGATTGACAGAGCGTTTCCATCTTGGGTGTTGCTCTTTTGCCCCTGTAAGCACTTGGTTAAATCTGAAAGATGCGTCAGTAAATGCATCACTCAGCAGCGAAGCACCGCCACGGATAGTGCGCCAGATATAGAGGGTTTTAAGATCATCCAAAGAAGCTGTCTGGAGGATTTCACAACCTTTGGCGATCGGAGTAGGTTGCCCGACCACAACTTCGGTAGTTGCCTCATAGCCGTATTGTTTAAAATAGTTATTCCAGTCAAATTTGGTCATTTTAGAGAGCTCTTCGACGGTCATTTTATGATAGTTTTTCTCTGGGATGCGTAGATCTACCTTGCTGACCGTAACTTTAGCCATCTCGGTTTCGAGTTTCAAGATGGTTTGCATATTTTTGTTGGCCTCCTTTTCGTTGTATCCGGCGAGGGTAAAGAGGTCGATGATATACTGCTTATATGCCTCTCTGATCTTAGTAGTTTGCTCGTCGGTGCCTAAGTAGTACTTTTCGTCACCCAAAGAGAGGCCGCCCTGATAAAGGTTAACGATATTCATCGCACTGTTTTTTTCATCGGCACCGATATATATGCCAAAGAAAAGATTGTCCTTTTCAGATGCTGCATAGTCGATAAACTCTTTGCGGGTTTTGAGAGCATTGATTTTCTCGATGTAGGGTTTTAAGGGAGCGGCGCCTTCAGCGTTGAGCCTTACAGAGTCCATAGAGAGTTTGTAAAGATCTGCGATTTTCTGTGCTGCAGATCCTGTCTCATTTTCCTGGCATGCCAACTCCTGGATAAGTTCATTGATCATCTGAGTGTTGTCATCACCCAGTTTGGCGAAACTGCCCCATTTGGCAAATGCTTCGGGACGAGGGTTTTTGATAATCCAGTTTCCTGTAGCATATTGTGCAAAATCGTTGCCGGGCTGGGCCGTAGTGTCGATATTGGTATAATCGATGCCACTGTTAAATGTTTGTTGTTTCTGAGTACAAGCTGTCAGAGCTGCTGTACAAATCATAGCTAAAAAGATTTTTTTCATTGTGATATATTACTTTGGTTTATAAGTTTCAATATAGGAGTGGCGATGGCTTGGGGGCTGCGCCCCTGCGATGGCTTTTGGCTATGGCGATGGCGATGGCTATGGCTTTGCTTTCATCTTTCACCTTTCATTTTTCAGTTTTCCTCTTTGCTCTTAGCACTTGGGGCAAAGCCCCTGTTTGGTTTAGAAGTTTATTTGTTTGGTTTAGAAGTTTAAAAGTTTAGAAGTTTATTATTTCAACTCCTCAACCCCTAACCCCTTCAGCACGCGAAGCCCACGACCAAAGGGAGTAACCCCTAAACCTCTCAACCAAAAGGGCGCAGCCCCCATGCCCCTTACAGCCCTTTAGCCTTTGCTTCATCCCATAGTGCATCTAAATCATTAAGGGACATATCGTTGAGCTTCTTGCCTTGTGCTGTAACGTTTTCTTCGACAAAGTTAAAGCGACGAATAAATTTCTGATTAGTTCGCTCTAAAGCATTGTCGGGGTTGATTTTATAGAGACGGGCGGCATTTATTAGGCTGAACATTAGGTCTCCAAATTCGCTTTCCATCTTTTCCGGATCCATGTTTGCCACCTCTGCCTGAAACTCGCTGATTTCTTCTTTCACTTTGTCCCATACTTGTTCCCGTTTTTCCCAGTCAAAACCGGCATTTCTCGCTTTATCCTGGATGCGATAGGCCTTGATGAGCGAGGGGAGGGTTTGAGGGACACCGGCTAATATCGTCTTGTTTCCCCCTTTTTCTTTGAGTTTCAGCTGCTCCCAATTCTCACACACTTGACCGGCGCTTTCGGCTATAGTATCGCCATAGACGTGAGGATGGCGGAAGATGAGTTTGTCACAGAGAGAATTACATACATCAGCAATGTCAAACATCCCTTTTTCTTCGCCTATTTTTGCATAAAAACAGACATGTAAAAGGACATCCCCGCACTCTTTTCTGATTTCTGCATTGTCGTTTTTGAGCAGAGCATCACATAGTTCATACACCTCTTCGATGGTGTTGGGACGCAGACTCTCATTGGTTTGTTTCGCATCCCAGGGGCATTTTTGGCGCAATGTGTCCAATACGTCCAAAAGCCGTTCAAATGCCTCTTTTTTCTCTTCTATAGTGTGTGACATAGAGTTAAATACCTGATGTAGTGTGATTATTGATTAAACTTCTTGAGGCCGCTTTGCAGAAACTCTATATAAGATGGTATATCCTCATTATACGAATAGGATGGGGCTAATGGCTTTCCATTCTCATCAAGCAGCACGTGGAAAGGCTGAGCATTGGCGCCAAATTTATATCGCTGGAGATAGCTCCATTTGTCACCGATGGTTTTCAGAGTTCGCTTCTTTCCATTTTCTTCGATCTGAATGGGTGAGTCCAGTGGGGTTTTATCATCCACCATCAGAGTGATCAGGATGTACTCATTGTCGATGATGCTTTTGACCTTTTCGTCTGTCCACACAGCTGTCTCCATTTTGCGGCAATTGACACAGCCATAGCCGGAAAAATCCACCAGGACGGGCTTGCCGCTTTTTTTAGCTGCCGCCATGCCTGCTTCGAAGTCGTTATATGAAGCCTCTACGTTTTCAGTGTATAGGTTGAAGTCTTGTGTGCTCATGGGTGGAGCAAAAGCACTGATTGCTTTCAGAGGTGCGCCCCACAAGCCCGGGATCATATAGATGGCAAATGCAAATGAGCAGAGAGAGAGCATCATCCGAGTCGTGGAGACATGACCTCCGTCGTCGTCTGTGTCATGAGATAATTTTATTTTGCCCAGCAGATAGAGTCCTAGGAACGCAAAAATGACGATCCAGAGAGAGATGAAAGTCTCCCGGTCGAGGATGCCCCATCCGTAAGCCAAGTCTGCGACAGAGAGGAATTTCAGAGCCAATGCCAACTCCAGGAATCCCAGCACAACTTTCACAGCATTGAGCCAACCGCCTGACTTAGGCATGGATTTGAGCATGCTCGGGAAGATGGCAAAAAGTGTAAATGGGATGGAGAGGGCCAATGCAAAACCAAACATGCCGATGGCAGGATAGATATATGATCCGCTTGTCGCAGCCTCTACGAGCAGTGTGCCGATAATGGGACCGGTGCAGGAGAACGATACGAGGCAAAGTGTAAATGCCATGAAGAAAATGCTCAGAAAGCCTGTCGTCGAATCTGCCTTTTCGTCTAACTTTGTGGTCCACGAAGCGGGCAGGGCAATCTCAAATGCCCCGAAAAATGATATGGCAAAAACCACTAAAAGCAGGAAGAAGATGATGTTAAACACCGCATTGGTCGCCAGGCTGTTTAGCGCCGATGCCCCGAAGATGCCCGTTATGAGCAACCCTAACACGACATAAATCAAAATGATCGATATGCCATAGGTGTAGGCATCACGGATAGACTTTTTCCGATCTTTAGTTCTTTTTAAAAAGAAACTGACAGTCATCGGGATCATTGGCCACACACACGGGGTGATGAGCGCAATAAATCCTGCGATAAACCCTGCTAAAAAGATGTATAGGCCGGAGTGAGACTCCGTATTGGCATCGTTGGCTATATCACCTCCATACGCATTCAACTCGCTAATGACGGGAGTCCACAGAGGCTGCGCCCTTTTGGTTGAAGGGCTGAGGGGGTTAAGGGCTGAGGGGCTGCGCCCTGCGATGGCTGCTGACGATGACTCAGTGGCCGTTTGCACATTGCCCAGCGAAAACTCCTCTCTGTTAGGGGGAGTACACATCCCCTCGTTACAACTCATGAAAAGGATCTCTCCTCCGATCTTAAATTGATCTGCCGTTTTTTTGAGCACCTGCTTAAAAGAGACAGAGTTTTCGAAATATGAGAGTTCCATCTCGAAAGTCTCATCAAAATGGGTGATGACGACACCATCAGTGACGGTGGGAGTCCCCATGAGCTCGACACCCTCCAGCGTCGTAAATATAAACTCGGTCTGCTGAGGACCACCCGCCGGAGTGTGCGTGTCATAAAGGTGCCAACCCTCATCGATCGTAGCTTTAAAAACTATAGACAAGGAGTTATTCTCCCCCTCCTCCAAAGAGGTCGTCCAGGTGACCGGATTGACCATCTGTGCCCACGCTGTCAAGGCACACAAAAACAATGTCAGCGATGAGATGATTTTCTTCATTATTAAAATAAATGCATTTAGACGGTACGGATAAATTTTGACGTAACAAAGCAAAAATATTGGCGCAAATTTAGCAAAATGGAGGGTAAAAAACAAATTTAATGTTATATTTGCAGCAGAAAGCGATAAAACAAATTTTTAAAACGAGCAAATTGTAATCTAAATATGAAATACATAGGAGCACATGTCAGTGCCTCCGGGGGCGTAGAAAAATCCCCATGGGCGGCCCAATCCATCGGAGCAAACGCCTTTGCTCTGTTTACCAAAAATCAGAAGATGTGGGTCAGTAAACCTCTCTCTGCGGAGAGCATCACAGCCTTTCATGCCGCATTGCCCCAGGTGGGGATCCGACCGGAGTTTGTCTTGCCCCATGACAGTTACCTCATCAACTTGGGCTCACCCGATGCCGTAGGCCTGGAGAAGTCGAGAAATGCGTTTATCGACGAGATGCACAGATGTGAGCAGTTAGGGCTCACCCTCTTAAACTTTCATCCCGGCTCACACCTCAGACAGATCTCTGAGGAAGCCTGTCTCGATCGCGTCGCTGAGAGCATCAATGAGGCGCTCTCTGCCACTCGCGGCGTCACTGCAGTCATCGAAAACACGGCCGGTCAAGGCTCCAACGTGGGCTATCGGTTTGCTCACCTTGCTCGCATCATCGCCGGAGTCACAGACAAGAGCCGGGTCGGTGTCTGCATTGACACCTGTCACACGATGGCAGCGGGCTATGACCTTGCGGCCGAAAAGGGCTATCATGAGACATTCGAGGAGTTTGACCGCGAGGTGGGTTTTCGCTATCTGCGTGGCATACATCTCAACGACAGCAAGCGCGAGTGTGGCTCTCGCGTAGATCGGCACGAGTCTTTGGGCAAAGGAGCCTTAGGCACAGAGTTTTTCTCTCGGTTTATGCACGACTCACGCTTTGATGAGCTGCCCATCATCCTGGAGACTCCCGATGAGTCGCTGTGGAAGCAAGAGATCGAGTGGCTGAGAAGCCTGTAAATGCGTTTTTCGTTACTTTTTTCTTTTTTCTTTTTTCTTTTTTCGCTCTTCGCTTATGTGCTGATAATCAATGTTTTACAAAATCTCGAAAGTAAAAACTACCCAAAAAAAAACCCTCAATATTGGTGTCTTTTTTTGTATATTTTTTGTGTA
>JAZNGG010000002.1:0-15966 GCA_045576355.1 Bacteroidales bacterium | reverse complement strand
TCTTTGCCTTCAGCAGTGACTTCTTGGCCCAAAGTATAAGTATTAGTGCCGTCAGTCCAGCCGGTCAAAGTCTTACCCTCTACATAGAGAGTGCGGTTTACCGGAGTGGTGAAAGTCTTACCGAGTTCGATCTCGGTGTCTACCGGGAGCATACCCTCAGCGCCGGTCTCACCCAAGCTGTAGGTCAAAGCCATGTTGTTGGGGATGTCGGCTGCATCGATAGCTTCGATGGCAAAATAAGGAGTATAGTTGCCACCGGACATTACAAGTTCACCAGCGCTTTCTGCTACATAGTATGCACTGATTACGTTGTCTGTTTTGTTGCCGTGGTAGCAAGCTCCGTTGTTGGAATTAAATGTTGCTACGGTTTCACCGCCAAATTTCACGGTTACATCTCCACCCCAAGCACATGAGCCCATAGAGATCTTGTAGGCGCCTGTGGGAATGGTAGTTGTTACCTTGAAGTTGTTCCAGCCATGCTCGTTAGAGTGGTATTTGCCTTCTACCACTGCTGCAGCATTAGTTGTTTCGTTGACGCGGGAGACGGTGCCGTCTTCTGCCAATGTCAACCCAAATGAGACGAGAGTCTTGTTGGACACCTCATCTTCTGTCAAGAGAGCACCGTTCATTAACTCGACTTTTAGGTCTTGCCATGAGGCTGCTTCCTGAATCAGTGTGGCATCGCCTGCAGCGACGCCGGCTTGCGATGGATTGGGTATAGCCATTGCCCACGGAGCAGAGAGTGCACCGAGGAAACATGCTACCGCCAAAACCGAACGAAAAGCTTTTTTCATGATTTGTTTGGAATTAGTGGTTAGTAATAAAGTTGTTTATGTGTTTGTTAGTGTTTGACATATATTTTAGAGAATCTCTGCGACAGATGTCGCAATGAGATGGTCTTTGTGAGTTTGGAATTAAGGTAATTGCATAGTGTTTTATCGCTTTTAATCGTTAAGACTCTGAGACGTAAAAAACGAAAGTCTTAAACGTGACAAAAGTAGTGAAAAAATATGAAACAAATGTATGAATCTTTTAAAAATGTGAGAGTTTACACCTTTTTCCACCCGAATGAACAGAAAATACCCCCAAAAGAGTGTTTTTATCATGTCTTTTTATTTGATTATTAAAGGAGAGAGTATTATCTTTGCGCTGCATTTTGCATTTTAATACAACTTATGATGGAATTTTTAGAAACATATCATTTGACAGGATTGGTTATCGGTATTTGTACATTTTTGATTATCGGAATTTTTCATCCGTTGGTGATCAAGGGAGAATATTACTTTGGCACCCGATGCAAGGTGTGGTTTGTCGTTGCGGGTATTGTGGGTATAGGTTTGTCTCTTTGGATTTCCCACATTTTTTGGTCTTCGCTGTTGGGCGTTTTTGCCTTCTCTTGCTTTTGGAGTGTCAAGGAGGTGACAGATCAGCAGGAGCGTGTGCGCAAAGGATGGTTTCCCCGCAATCCGCGTCGCACTTATCCTTGGGATAATCCTAAAGGATGAAAAAGATGTCTGGCCGATCGATGTGGATATCGCGGTCAGAAACTGATCATTAGAAAAAAGTTTTTAGGATAAAATAAAAGGGATCAGTTGTCGCTGTCAAAGCGATAAGTGATGGTTCCGTATTGGATTTCAGTTCCGGCCTTGGTTTCAAAACGCGTTTTTCTAGCTGCGCTCAATGCTGCGTCTCGCAGATTACGGTCTGTAGTTGTTGTTCCTTTGGGTGAAATGTTGGCGGCGGTCACGTCTCCCGACGCATTGACAGCGATAGTGACGACGACGATGCCGGAACTATTGACATTAAATGCCGGTTTCGGGAGGCTCCCTCTCAACCCTCGTCCCCCTAAGTCATAAGAACCCCATCCGGGCGAACCGGATGATGCTCCGGTCGTGCTGTTGCCATTGGGAGATCCCTGCACACCATCGCCTGCTGTGGCTGTGCCGGAATTGGAGGCATTGCCTCCTGCGCCTGTATTACCAAAAGCATTGGCAGCAAGGTTTCTGATCGCTGCTTCTTGACGTTTGCGCTCCTCTTCGAGTGCTCTTTGTCGCTCTGCTTCAGCTTCTTGAGCGCGGCGTCGCTCTTCTGCCAGCCGCTGGGCTTCCTCTTGTTTTCTCTTCTCCTCCTCTTTGTTTTTCTCCTGCTCCTTTTTCTGCTCTGCTATGGCGGGCGCTTCTTCGGCCTCTTGAGAGATCATCGGAGGAGCCTTAGTCGGAGGTGTGGGAGGTGTCGTAGCGGGAGTGGGAGCGCTTTCGGCAGGTTGAACCATCGGTTCGCCCTGAGCCGGTGCGGTGCCACTTGCTTCGGCCTCATACCCGACCATAACCAAGATGCCGCTCTCCTCCTGCGGCTCTATTTTAGGGAAGCCGAAGAGCAAGAGCAGGATCACGATCAGTGCGTGAAAAGCGATGGTTATGCTGAGGCTGATGAGCCGTTGTTTGCGCTCGTTGTCCATTATTTTACGGGGCGGGTCGCCAATACCATTTTGAAGTTTTCGTGTGTTGCGATATCGAGTACTCTGACCACTTCCCGATAAGGAACGGTCTCATCAGCATAGAGCGCGACATACATGGTCGGTTCTTTCTGTTGAGCATCTCGGAGGAAAACTGTTATTTCGTCAAATGTCACCTCTCTCTCCCTTTCGTTGCCGAACGCAACGTAGTAATTGAGCTGCTCGTCTATGGTAACTCTTGCCAATGGTGCTGCGGAGGTTTGCTTCTTACTCTGAGGCAAGAGCACTTTGATGGCATTGGGGAATACGACCGTTGAGGTTACCATAAAGAAAATCAGCAATAGGAAGATAACGTCTGTCATGGACGACAGGCTGAAGGTGGTCTGTATTTTATTTCTGCGTTTGAGAGCCATGATGGGATCAGGAAGAAAAGTTTAGATCTGATTTTTCTGCTGTAGGAAGTCCATAAACTCCATGGTTTTGGCTTCCATCTCGTTGACCACCTTGTCCAGGGATGATACTAAGTAGTTATAGGCAAACATGGCTATGATGCCGACGATGAGTCCGGCGATAGTGGTGGTCAATGCCTGATAGATACCGCTCGAGAGGAGAGTGATGTCTGCATTGTTACCGGCGTTGGCCATATCATAAAATGCCCGTACCATACCGGTTACGGTCCCTAAAAAACCGATCATCGGAGCTCCGGAGGAGATGGTGGCAAGCATGTTAAAACCTTTCTCCATCTGTGCTACCTGAAGGTTGCCGGCATTCTCGATGGCAGCCTGGATGTCGGCTGTCGGCCGTCCGATGCGCATGATTCCCTTTTCGATCATGGATGCGTATGGTGCTCGTGTCGAGCGGCACACTTTGATGGCGGCATCCACTTTGCCCTCTGCCAGAAACTCCCGGATGCGATCCATAAAGTAGGGCGCATCCTGTCGGGCTTTACGGATCACGATAAAGCGTTCGACAAAGATATAGACCGCGAGAAGGGACAACAGCGCTAATGGGATCATCAGCCATCCGCCGGTGATAGCCATGTGCCAAAAAGAAAGACCTTCGTTGACTGCCTCTTGAGAGGCGGTAAGTTCTGCTACTGTAGTAAGAGTATCTGACTGGATCATCTGGAGTGTAGAAATATAATTGTTAATACTTTTCGTCTCGCAATATTGCATAAATGCAAAAGAATTGGCATCTTTGCGTCGGAGTTATGTCTATTCCGGTGCAAAAATAGCAATAATTCTGCAAATTAAGCACATAAAAGTCGGTAAAATTATGAAGATAGCCTTATTTGGTTCGTCAAAACGAGAAGCCCGAGATCGTGTCATGCAGATCTTGTCGGGTTTACCCTCAGTGGAAGTGGTCACTTCGGCAGATCGTCTTCAGGAGGTCGATATGGCCTTGAGCATCGGCGGAGATGGCACATTTCTCCGTATGGCACAGGTCGTCGGGCGCGCGGATATCCCCATTCTGGGCATCAATGCCGGTCATCTCGGTTTTCTCTCAGACATCCAGTTGGAGGAGGCAGACGAGGCATTGCCGGAGATCCTTGCCGGGCATTATGTGGTGGAAAACCGCTCGCTGTTACATCTGGAGATTCCCGGTTGCAGGCAGACATTCCAGCAGGATGCGCTCAATGAGATTGCTGTCTTAAAGCGAGATCAGTCCTCTATGGTGAGTGTGAGTGTCTGGGTGGATGGCACATTTCTCAACAGATATGATGCCGACGGCCTTGTAATAGCGACACCGACCGGATCGACAGCATATGCCATGAGTGCAGGAGGTCCGATTCTCGAGCCACACTCAGATAGCTTGCTGATAGTCCCGATAGCCCCTCATTCGCTGACCACCCGTCCGTTGGTGATCCATGATCATGCGGTGTTGGACATAGAGGTGAGCAGTCGTAATGGCCTTTTCCTGGTGGCTATAGATGGCAACCCGTTACACCTGACGACACAATATCGACTGCAGTTGCGCAAGTCAGACTATCAGGTCAAGGTCGTTCGCCGCCCGGAGAGTTCGTTTTATGACACTTTGCGTAAGAAACTGATGTGGGGAGCACCCACGCCCAAGAGAGGATGAAAGATACGTTTCGCACCATAGCCGCCTCTTCTGAGGGACTCTATAAGGAGAAGATGAGTAAGTTTCTCGCCTTTGCCGAGCCGTGTCGCACGGTCGAGGAGGCGAAAGAGATCATTGCGATCTATCGGAAAGAGTATTACGATGCTCGTCATGTCTGCTGGGCCTATATGATCGGGTGGGAGCGGAAAGACTATCGGAGTAATGATGATGGAGAACCATCCGGCACAGCCGGCAAACCTATATTGGGTCAGATCAATTCTTTCGATTTGACCGATCTTGTCGTCATCGTTGTGAGATATTTCGGCGGCATTAAGCTGGGGACAAGCGGACTGATCGAGGCTTATCGGGCTGCTGCAGCAGAGGCATTGACCGCTGCCACCATCGAAGAGCGGCTGGTGGAAGATGTCATTCGAATCAAGTTCGAATATCCGTCTGTGGGCGACGTGATGCGGATAGTCAAAGAGGAGAATGCCACGGTGCTGCGTCAGGATTTCGCATTAGACTGTCGGCTTGATCTTGCGTTGCGCCTGAGCGGCATGCCCCGCCTCGTCGAGCGTTTAGAGCAACTGAGGACGGTGACATTTTGCGATGATTTGGGGACTTCGTCCTGCGATGGCGATGGCTGATGGCGATGGCTGATGGCAGTCCATAAACCCTTCAACCAAATCGCCATAGCCATAGCCATAGCCATAGCCATCGCAGGGCGCAGCCCCTATACAATAAATCTCTGAAATTGCCGTTATTATAATCGATGAAGTGGCAAAAAATCATATATACGCTCCTGTTGACACTGCTTGCATGGATGAGCAGTTCTCCCTTATTGGCACAAAAAGAGGGAATTAAAAACCTGCCCTATATTGACTTTCGCCGCTTTCACTACGGCTTCGCATTGGGTATCAACATGAGCGACATCAACTTTACACACACCGGCACGCCGAGCGAGACGGGAGCAGTATGGCATGCCGAGTCGCCCGATATCAATCCCTCCTTTTGTGTCGGCCTCCTGGGAGACCTCGCCATCACGGAGCATTTCAACCTCCGCACTTGCCCGATGTTTTACTTTCAGACCCGAGAGATCGTCTTTCTCGATAGCCAAAGCGGCACGAGAGAGAAACAGAGTCTGAAAACCTCCTACCTGGAGCTGCCCATCAGCATCAAATACAGCGCCCATCGCATCAATAACTATCGTCCCTACATGATGTGTGGCGCCAGCGCCTTCTACGACTTTACCCACGAAAAAGAGACCCCCATCGTCTTTGGTCGCCTGGACTTTGGCCTCCACATCGGATTGGGGTGTGACTTCTACCTCCCTTACTTTAAGTTCATCCCCGAACTCAGGTTTAACATTGGCCTGGCCGATATGCTTGATCACAAACGCAGTGATCTGAAAGACAAAACCATGATGCAGTACACAGATGCCCTCGCCAGTGCTCGCAACAAGAGTGTCTCACTGATATTCTACTTTGAGTAAAACTGCCCGAGAAATCGACTTTGCCATCTGCAGATAACAAAATGCGCACTCTGTGTTTAAAATATGTGAATGGGGAGCAAAATAACCCCCATTTGAGTGGAGAGGTTATTAAAATGTTTACTTTTGCCCAAAGAATAAAGAAAATTGTTATCAACTTATTAAATCTAACTTCAAAATGAAAAAATTATTTCTTTTTGCCGGTGCACTTGTCGTAATGTGCATGGCTTCTTGTGGTGGCGCGAAAAAAGATGCTGTTGAAACTACCGAAACAGTTGTTGTCGAAGAAGTGGCTTGTCCTCATCAGTCAGCATGCCCTAAGGACTCTTGCTGTGCGATGGATAGCTGCTGTAAGGCTCAGTGCCCTAAGGACTCTTGTCAGGCTGCATGCCCCAAGAAAGATGCATGTCAGGCTTGCCCTAAAGACTCTTGCCAAAAGGCAAAGTGCGACAAGCAGGGCGAATGTCCGAAGAAAGCCGGATGCCCCAAAGAGGCTGCTAAGTAAATTATTGCATGTGAATAATACTTTGTTTCAAAGGGAGGCTGTGTCTGACGGGATGCAGCCTTTTTTGTGATGTCGCGTAGTGTGACGTAACAGATCTACATTTTTGTTTTCTCATCGCTTGTTGGCAGAAGCAGGGATTTACAAAATGTATTTTATCATCATTTGAAACTCGATGGGACGCGGGTAATAAGTCATTGCGAAATGATCGCCGGCATCGGCATGACGGGATCTCCAGATTTTTCGATTGGTCAGATTATACATGGTCAGTTCGATTTCCAGATTTTGATTTCTCCATACTACCCCGCCATCATAAAACATTTCATGTCGTGCTTCTCTATCTGATCGCCATAAATTTTGTGAGGTTATAGAAAAAGAAAAACCTTTAGGGAGAGAGACTTCTATCTTGTTGTCATTAGACCATAAACCTTCATCGTTCTTTCCATTTTTTGCTCCGGAGCCATCACTGTCGTATCGGTAGCCAATCTTATTATATCCGCCCGCGATCGTCAATAATAGTCGTTGCTCAAAAAAGGATTTTTGTATGTTTAAATGGTAATTCTCTATCAGGCTATTCACCCGGTATGAGTAACTTTGACGGATCATGTTATTCTCCATCCAGTTTAGCCAAACATTCCCTTTGATTATCCATTCTTGATCAAAATTACTTTTGGCTATACGCATTGTAAGAGCATGACGTTTTTGGTTAAATTGCCCTGAGACAATTGCTGTTTCGTCTTGCTCTCCGATGGTCGAACTGTTAGTAAGATTGGAGGAGATGTGTTTGGTGTCTCCGGATAGTTGGGCAGACCATCCTTCCAGTTGATTGCGATAGTTGAGAGATAAATTTCCAAAATAGATCTCTTTGTCTGAAAGATGTCCGACACCGGACGCTGCCAAAGTATTATAGGAAATATAAATTGGAGACATGATAAATTGTCTTAGGTCGCCCAATTGCCGCTCCTTACCGGCTGCTCCATCCAGTTTCCACATAGGAGATAAGTGAACGTATGAGGAGAGCTTAACACCAATGTCCGGAGTGGTTACACGTTGCGTCTTGTTGGTGATACGGTCGTCCACTTCCATAGCATGAGCAGAAAGAGGGATCTCCAGGCGGACATTAAACTTTTCTCCACGATAGGCAGCATAAGGGGTACAAGTTGCTTGGGCTCCCCATGACCGATAGCGATTGTCATCATACATCGGTACTGCTCTGAGAGAAGATGCCGATGAAAATCTTTCATATCGAGCAGTCAGATCGATGTTAAATCCTATGTGAAAATGAGCGTCAAACGAATGGCTCAAACCTGAATAGGCATTGATGTTGCAGGACTCTCCTCCATAACTTTGTGTGATGGTCGAATCCGGATTGTCATAAGGAGAGATCTCCAACCGGCTGCCCGGACGGCGCACATAAGCCGCTTTGATCCGTCCGCTATAATTTTTATCTCCTTTTCGGACGATGGCTGTTGTGGAACTTTGCAGATTGATATAGTCTCCTTTTGACCATTGGGAGACAGAGGGAGACAAGAGGTTTCGGATGAAATAGTCATGGTCACTGCGCATCCAGAGCGCATCCGTATGGTGTTTGACATATAGATTATCTTCATTTTTCTCCAAGTCCAGTCCCACTTTAAGATTACCGTCTCGGCGAATTGTCCGATTGGATTCCGTTTTGGTAAGATATTCTCCCGGTGCTGTCATATATCGGTTTTCTCTATCCAGACCATAGGACTTTCTCTCTTGACTATATGCCACATCGAGTTTGACAATATATCCGTGATCATTCTTTTTCAGTAAATTATAGCACCCCACCAACTTTCTTTGCCGGGCATATCTTTTCAGAGTGTTATCCTCGACATCAAAAACATCTTGTTTATAGAGACTATTGTCGAGAAAAGTAGTGAGATAGCGAGTCGGTGTCGTATAAGACTTTTCGAGTACGGACGAATAAGAGTCATGATTGTATGTCAAGTGACCGAGTTGCTGCATTTTGGGTTTGACGAGCAACGTGTGGATTTGCCCTTTGGCAGTGACATCATCACAATAGCCTGCTCCGGCAGAAAGATGCCCCAAAGGCTTGAGCATACTCTCTTTTTTGAGTTTCAAGTTGATGGCACCCCGATCAGATAGGACATGATTTTTCAATACGCGCACCGGCTGATGATTATCCAGCACCTGTATCAGCTGTATGTCTTCCGGGCAGACATGGCGTGTGACAAGTGTATAGTTATCTCCGAGCAAATCCATCCCTTCGATATAAAAGTGACTGATCGACTTTCCGTTATAATAGATGCTGCCGTCCGATCCGATCTCGATGCCGGGAATCATCCGAAGCAAATCTTCCACCGTTCGGTCTGTCTTACGTTTTATCAGATCCACGATGTATGATGTCGTATCACCTCGTTGGACCACATAAGGCTTCTTTACTTCCACCTCTGGCAGATAGTAAACTTGAGCATTGAGAGCAAAACTCCCGCAGCAGAGCAGTGATAATAGGATGAGAGTTCTCCAGATTGACATACGAGGTAGCATTTACTCTTTCTCGATCGGGCTATAAAACATCCGTCTTTTGCCGTATGCTGCCATAGACTCATCTCCGTAACCAGCCGTAGAGATATAAAGAGTGGTATTAGTACAATAGTTTTTCTTCTCCCTATTAAATCGTTTTCTGGTAGTTTTGAAGCTATGGCTGTTGATGTCATAATACATCTCTTCATCTCGTCGCTCCACCATCAGAGCCACAAATTTATGTTCTCTATCTGTGCTTTGTGCTTTTAAGATCAATCCCGGTAATCCTCCGAACTTCCACGGACCTTCTGAGACCGGGATATCTTCTGCATACCACACCACCCAATCTCTGCCTCTAAAACTTGTTGTAGCTTTTCGGCAGATGTGCCCGTGCAGCGATATAGTGTCTTTGCATATTGTCCAATGAAATTCGGGTATGGGTTCGTTATATTGATATCGGTCCGCAAATATCCGTTCGTTATATAAGAGATCTCTCTTATCGTAATCCTTGACCAAATATGAGTTGGGTGTTGTCTTATATTTAGAGGTCAACTCTGTATAAAAGGCTATGGTCACTCTGTCATACCCTATTCCGGATTGTTTGATTACCGAATCCACTTGATAACTTCCATAGGTCCTATAGACCGATAATTCCCCATTGGTATGCAGGATTTTTTGATGTTTTCTCATCTTCTTTAAAACGGGATCCACTTCATCATATTGATAGACACAAACCCATTCGCTTTTATCGAGTTTTTTCTGTTTGGAAGCCTTAATATATTTGTTGTTGTTTATGTCTCCGGAGATAATGTTTTGCCCTAAAGAGGGATAGAAAAGTGAGAGACATAAAATAGAAAAGATGATAAGAGTTCTCATGACGGATGATAATTACTTGATGAGAGGATGTTTAATATAATATAGAGATTAGTAAAATATTGATCTAATGTCAAAATAATACAAACAAAATTCTTTTAATCGAAAGCAAAGATATAGAAATATTTAGTTTTACAAAAATTATAGTAAATTTTCTTATAATCTTTACTCTTTCTCGATCGGGCTATAAAACATCCGTCTTGTCTGGATGGGGGCATCGGTTTCCACCAGATGGCTGGATTGGATATAACGGCCGACATCTGTCTTGTAGTTTTTCTTCTCCTTATTAAACCGCTCTCGATTTGTGCGGAACGCAGATGTAAAGAGGTCATGTAGGATTGGAGTCCCTTTTTCTTTTATGATGTATGCAGAGATAAAGTGCTCTCCGTCTTTGCTTTCAGCCTGTAATATCAATCCCGGCAATCCTCCGAATTTCCATGGACCATCATGATATGGGATCTCCTCGGTGTACCACACCGTCCATTCCCGACCTCTAAAAGTTGCACTTGCTTTCCGGCAAAAAAGATTGCGTATAGTCATCGTATCGGTGGAAAGTACCCACTGGATGTCCGGTATTGGTTCGTAATAATAATAACGATCTGTAAAAATCCGTTCGTTATAAGTCAGTTGATTTGTCTCTTTGTTTTTCAATAGGAAAAAACCGGACTTGGAGTAAAAGGTGGAGTAGATTTTGATCGCTTCTTTTCGAGTGATTTTGTCTCGATCCCTGTTTAATAGAGCAGAGTCTCTCTGATATTGTCCATAATCTTGATATAGTGATGCGCTGTCGTTGAGTTGTAATATACACAGAGATGTTTCTGTCTGATTCAGCACCGGGTCTTTAGTTTCATGGCGATAGATACACGTCCACTCGCTATTGCCATACGATTTTTGTTTGGCAAAGCGGACATAGTCGTTTTGTCCTTTTGTTGAAATACCTGATGTTTGAGCAAATGTATTTGATGAATAATAAAAACAGATAAGTATTATAGCAATTATTGATTTCATAATTTTTTTTAAAAAATCGCAGAATTTGCAATTATCTTAGAATTAGACGGTTATTCGGATTGCTTGAAAATTGGGTAACGAGATAGCAACCGTTCGTATTTCTGAGTTCTTCATTGTTATGCTTCAATGTGATAACTCTGACGGCACAAAGGTAATAAAAGAAATGCAGACGAAAAGAGTATGATGATATTTTTCTTCTCATCTGCATCTTTTTTGGCTACTGTAAAAGCAAAACAAGTTTAGTCCGTTTTGGGTATGTAGCAAACGGCATAAACTAAACTTGCTGAAGCACTATAATCGTCAGCCATCGGCTGGCGAAAATGAATTGCTATCATAAGTAAACCTTGGAACCTTATTTTTATATAATAAGGTAATACATCTTATGCTTGTATAGTTATTACGAGTGCCTTATATGTAATTTTTGCGAGAAATCCAAACAAAAACGAGGTAATCTCTAATTAATTTCTTAACTTTGCAAGCAAATTAGGAGTACTATGGATATTAAGAAACATATTACGGTTTTGGGATTTGTTCCAAAAAACGGGACGAATGGCATTTATCATAAAATATATGTTGATTATGCCATAGAGATTGACTTTGAAACACAGAGCATTATCTACGGTAGCGCCATTACTGCCGAAAGCAAGACTACACAGAATTTTTCACAACCCGAAAATTTTGTGGTGCTTGAGTGTGTTGATAGACTTCTTACCAAGGGATATAAGCCTCAAAACATAGTTCTTGAAAAGACTTGGCCATCTGGGCATGGCACATCAGGGCGATTGGACATTTGCGTTAATCGCGAAGATGGAACACCATATATGCTTATCGAATGCAAGACATTTGGCAAGGAGTACAATAAGGAGTTGGCGCGAATCCGTAAGGATGGTGGTCAGCTATTCACATATTTCCAATTATCTGGCAGCAAGGCTGATGTGCTAATGTTGTACGCATCAGAATTGAAAGGCAATAAGTTTGTATATGTAAATGAGATTATCAAGATTGAAGATGATTATCGCAATGGTGATGTTAAGGACATTTATGAGAAATGGAATAAGCTCACCAAAGATAACGGTATCTTTGATTCTTGGGTGCAACCATATAATTTCCAGAGCAAGGCGTTAACAAAGGAACAATTAAAGGAAATTAAAGCTGAAGATTCAAGCTTCATCTTTAATCGATTCCTCGAAATACTGCGTCACAATGTAGTATCAGATAAGGGAAATGCTTTCAATAAGATCTTCACACTCTTCTTATGCAAGGTATATGACGAGACTACTACAGATGATGGTGAAGAATTAAGATTCCAATGGCTTGAAGGCAGAGACAATCATGTAGATTTCCAACTTCGCTTAACAGACCTTTATAGCAAAGGTATGAAGAAGTTCTTAGATAGAACTGTTAGTGATTTTAATGACGATGATTTTAATAAACGTTGTTCTAATCTGAATCAAGAAACAAAAGAGTTTCTGCGCAAGGAGGTAAACAAACTCCGTCTTGAAAAGAATAACGAGTTTGCGATTAAGGAAGTGTATGATAGTGCCTCTTTTGAAGAGAATGCGAAAGTAGTAAAAGAGGTTGTAGAGTTAATTCAGGGATATAGAATCCGATACAATAAGAGACAACAGTATCTGTCAGACTTCTTTGAATTATTGCTTACTACTGGTCTAAAACAAGAGGCTGGTCAGTACTTTACACCTGTACCTATTGCACAATTTATCATTAAGAGTCTTCCGTTGGATTCTATTATGGCAGAGAAACTATCTCGTAAGGATGGGGAGATTCTGCCATACATGATTGACTACGCTGCTGGTAGCGGTCACTTTATCACAGAGTTTATGCATGAAATTCAGGATATCATAAACGATTGTGACACTTCAAAGTATATTGAGGAGACGAGAAAGCATCTTATCAATTGGCAGAATTGCCATTTTGATTGGGCTACCGACTATGTATATGGTATCGAAAAGGATTATCGACTTGTAAAGGTTGGTAAGGTAGGTTGCTATTTGCACGGTGACGGTTTGGCTAATGTTATCCTCAGTGATGGACTTGCTAATTTTTGCAATAACAAAGAATACAAGGGTAAACTACGCAAGCAGACTAATGATGGTCAAAAGGACAATCAGCAGTTCGACATTGTATTGAGTAATCCTCCATATTCTGTTTCATCATTCCGTCAGACAACTCGTGACTATTATACAGAGCAAGATTTTGAGTTGTATAATTCATTGACTGATAATAGTTCTGAAATAGAGTGTCTGTTCGTTGAGCGTACAAAACAGTTGCTTAAGGATGGAGGTATTGCAGGCGTTATTCTTCCAAGTTCAATATTGAGTAATTCGGGCATATATACAAAGGCTCGTGAGATTATATTGCAATACTTTGATGTTGTAGCAATAGCAGAGTTGGGAAGCAATACCTTTATGGCTACCAACACAAATACTGTTGTTCTATTCCTCCACCGTAGAGATAATTATTTTGCAGCCAACACAAAGAATGCTGTTGATGCATTCTTCCGCACATTGAATGATGTAACTATTAATGGCATAGAAACTCCTGCCTCAAAATATGTAGCTCATGTTTGGGAGGGTCTTGATTATGCAGACTATGTTACATTGTTACAAAAATCGCCCAATGACAAGGTTAAGGCACACGAAATATATGCAGAGTATAAAAAGAAAATCTCTGCAAAGAGTGAAGCCAAGTTACATGAGACCATCTTAAATATAGAGGCTGAAAAGCTTTTATACTTTATTTTGGCATATCCTCAAAAGGTTGTTATTGTAAAGAGCGGTGAGAAAGATGTGGAGAAACGCTTTTTAGGCTATGAGTTCTCTAATCGTAGAGGTAACGAGGGTATCCACGCAATTCAAAAGGGTAAGAACATTGATGAGTGTACCAAACTCTTTGATGCTAATGACTATGACAATCCAGAGAAAGCTAGTACTTATGTGTATAGGGCTTTCAAGGGAGATTATACATCGCCAATCGCAGAGGGAATGCAGTCTCATATTAGTCGTGTATCATTGATTGATATGCTCACCTTTGAGCGTGATAGCTTTGAAAAAAGTATATCGTTGGCAACAAAAAAAAGTTCTAATCGATAGTAAGTATAACCAACTCAAATTAACAGACTTATCAATTTTACTAAAACGAGGAAAATCTGCTAAATATGGTAAATCGAAGATTCAAATAATAAAATCTGGGCAAGCAAGAGGCTGGTTTGATTTTGACTTCTCAGAAAGGCATTATGTAGATGAATCTTTCGTTGTTGATGAAAGAAAGCTTGTGGGAGGTGATTTGCTAATAAATTCAACAGGTGTAGGAACTGCTGGCAGAGTTACATATTTTGGTGAAGATGGAGATTTTGTCGTAGATAGTCATATTACTATTTTTAGACCTAATCAAGACTTGATTTTACCTAAATATGCTCTATGCGCATTGGGGTTAATAGGGTTCGATAATATTGAAAATATGGCATTGGGGCAAAGTGGACAAATAGAATTATCACTTGACATAATAGGCAATATCAAAATACCAGTTCCGCCTATTGATGTTCAAAAACAGATTGTTGAGGAAATTGGCAAGGTTGAGAAGTCTAACAGTGATGCTAAGTATTTAATTGATAAGAATCTTTCAGATATTAGAACAATTATAAACGGTTTAGGTTCTACCGTAAGTATAAAAGAGTATTTTGATATAAATACTCTAACGCTAAATCCTACATCTTGCTGGAAAAATGAACACTTTACATATGTGGACATTGATTCTATAGGAAAAGGTGATGGTAGCATATCTTTTGACAAAATTATATTAGGCAAAGATGCTCCATCCAGGGCAAGGCGAGTAGCAGAAGATAGAACTGTGGTTGTATCTACAGTTCGTCCTTATTTGAAAGGTTTTGCATATATAGATAGTGTTCCAGACAAGACAATTTTCTCAACAGGTTTTGCTTTGCTTAAGTCTAAGAATGAGGAGAATTATATATCCAGGTTGTTGTACTACTTGTTTATGTTCTCCGATAACTTAATGAAGCAAATGGAAACAGCTATGCCAAAAGCCGCTTATCCAAGTATAAACAAGGAGGATATCGACAACTTCAAGATTCCATTATTGACTATAGATGAACAAAAACACATCGTGGCCCAAATAGAGGCATTGGAATTAGAGATTACTAAGGCTCGCACTTTGATAGAAAGTGCAGCAAGTGAGAAACAAGCAATACTTGATAAATATTTATAATTATGGAAACAGCAAATACGATACAAGAAACATATAATATTGGGAGTTGGTTGTTACCACTTATCAGTGGAGCCGTAGGTGCCTTAATAGGTACTTACGGAGGTTCTTATTTTTTGCATTGGAAGCAAGAAAAGAAAATCAAAAATGTTCGCTCTATGGCTGTTAAAGCATTAAATATTTTCAAAGAGTATGCTCAGCAGAAGAAAAGTTATGCAGAGACTACAAATGAATTTAATACTAAACTTAGCATTTCTGAGAAACGAGCAGTTGTAGTAGCTTTGCATAAACTTGGAGTACCATTTGAGACTCCAACAAAGGATACTTTTGATATTAAGAATATAAGATTCAAAGACATCGTAATAGATAAGGACGAAATTTCTGCTATGATTGTACAAATCAATAAGGGCAATTGTGACAACCATTTCTTTACGGATATTGAATCGTATTTTACTTCCAATCTACGACTTAATGCAGTACGAAATGTAGGTAAAAAATATGTAGAAGAAGTTCATTCAAAAAGTTATATTGAAAAAGAAAATCCAAATACAATTATAAATCCATCAGATTGGTCTAAACAGTTTACTCCAGGTGAACTTCAAACGATATTGGTACTAAGAACACAATTGGCCAATACCGACTATTTCTCTCAAAATGGACAAGCAGATTCTAAGAAGATTAAAGATTTGATTAGAGAAATAGAAATAGGTTTGTGGGATAATTATCTTTTCTATGACTATGAATCTTTTACAAATATTAGAGCCCAGCATAATTTGGCAAATGTGGTGCAAAATATGATAATGATTAACCAACAAACTATTAATA
>JAZNGG010000001.1:0-75476 GCA_045576355.1 Bacteroidales bacterium | reverse complement strand
GATCTTCTTGTACTACTTGCTATCTTATTATTTTTTACTTCACCATTTCAAAGATCATTGCTTGACGAAGTGTGCTTAAAAGCGCGTTTTTTCGTTAAGCGAGGGCAAAGATAGAGACTTTTTCATTACCACCAAACATTTACAGAAAAAGTTTTCTAAAAAAACCATTTTTTCGTTTTACAAGACCTTAAAACGACCCTTCTTTGCTAAATGAATATAACAAAACTAGATTATTTCACTTTGCTGTGCAAACGTTTGGCAGTAATCTGAGATACCACATTCAGCACATTTCGGATTTCGAGCCCGACACACGTACCTTCCATGTAAAATTAACCAATGATGAGCTATCGGTATTATCCTCTCTGGTATATGTTTGATTAATTCTTTTTCTGTCTCAAGAGGAGTCTTAGAATTATTAGTTAATCCAATTCGATTTGCTACCCTAAAAACATGTGTATCTACAGCCATTGCCGGTCTATTAAAAATAACAGAAGCAATAACATTTGCTGTTTTTCTACCTACTCCAGGCAATTTCATCAACTCTTCTATTTCCGAAGGCACTTCTCCTGAATAATCAGCAATCAATTTCTTTGCCATAGCCACCAAATGCCTGGCTTTATTACGAGGATAGGAAATACTTTTGACATATTCAAAAATTTCATCCTCGTTGGTTTCTGCTAAATGTTTTGGTGTTGGAAAATCTTTGAATAAAGATGGTGTTACCATATTTACCCGTTTATCCGTGCATTGGGCAGAAAGAATTACCGCAACAAGCAGTTCGAAGGGATTATGATAATTTAATTCCGATTGCGCATTTGGCATATTATTCGAAAACCATCTTATTACCTTCTCATATCGTTCCTCAATTCTCATACATATTATAATAAATAAAGAGAGTGTTTCAATTAAATGTTTCACTCTCTTAAAAATTATGTTTATTTGATTTCCCTAAAACTCTCAAAAGGATATCCTTATTTCCATTTTTTCTTATGCCTTTTTACTTTTACAGCAGCCTTGTTTGAGTTTGTAGATTTTGATATTTCAGATGACTTATGAAGTGTTTTCAAATCAACATCCAGCAACTCTGCCTTTTGCATATCCATCAATATTCGCCTTGCCACCTCTTCTGCAATCAAAGCAGCTCCACCTCTATTTGGGTGAATGCTATCTGGAAACAACTCTGGATAGGGTTTCAAAGGAGTATAAAGATCTATTATAGGCAAATTTCGCTCTTGGGCAACTTCTAAAATCATCGGAATAACTTCGTCATGAACAATACTATCAGTGATGGTCCAACGAGCAAAAACCGGAGGAACAGGCAAACAAAGATAAATCTGTGGATTAGAGGGTAGAGCCAAAAAAGAATCTATCATCGCACACATATCCGGCTTAAATTCTTCTTTATACTTCCAGTTCCAAGGTTTACTATCATTTGTCCCAAGTTTGATTGTTACAATATCAGGATGAAAAGCCATTGCCTTACGAAACCTATCCTCCTTCATATAAGGACGATCACCTTTATTTAACATTGTACGTCCGCTATAACCGAAATTACGAACTTCGTATTTATCACCCATGATACGTTGCATCACAGCCGGATAACTTTCATTCTTTTTATCTTTGGTCCCAACACCTTCCGTAATACTATTTCCTACACAGGCTATTTTAATCACTTTCTCTTGTGCGAAACCTTGGAAAAAGAATGTTCCTATAAAACACGAGCAAATAATCAACAAAAGTTTTTTCATAGCTACATCTATTTAGTTAACTGGAAACCGACATTATTCAGTGACTTCCTGTGTCTCTTCTTCATTACCTCCACCTTGCAGACGTACAACTATTGCATTTTCTAATTCTTCTGCCAATTCAGGATTATCTGCAATCACGCGCTTTGTAGCATCACGTCCTTGGGCAATCCGTGTTCCATTATAGCTAAAAAATGAACCTGATTTTTTTATAATTCCTAACTCTACTCCCATATCTACAATTTCACCAACACGACTAATACCGGAGCCAAACATAATATCAAATTCCGCTTTTCTAAAAGGAGGAGCTACTTTATTCTTCACCACCTTACATCTAACTTGATTTCCGATTACTTCATCACCATCTTTAATCGAAGTTACACGCCGAATATCAATACGTACAGATGCATAAAACTTCAATGCATTTCCACCAGTTGTAGTCTCCGGATTACCAAACATAATGCCAATTTTTTCACGCAACTGATTGATAAAAATACATACCGTATTCGTTCTGCTAATAGCCGAAGTGAGCTTTCTCAATGCCTGACTCATCAATCGCGCCTGCAAGCCCACCTTATTTTCACCCATTTCACCTTCTATTTCAGCTTTTGGTGTCAATGCGGCAACAGAGTCAATTATCACAATATCAACTGCAGCTGATCTAATCAAATTTTCTGCAATCTCCAAAGCTTGTTCTCCATTATCCGGCTGAGAAATCAATAAATTGTCTGTATCCACTCCCAACTTCTCCGCATAGAAACGATCAAAAGCATGTTCTGCATCGATAAATGCTGCGATACCTCCTTGTTTCTGCACTTCTGCTATTGCATGGATAGCTAACGTTGTTTTACCTGAAGACTCCGGACCATAAATCTCAATAATACGGCCTTTAGGATATCCACCTACACCCAATGCCACATTCAGACCGATAGAGCCAGAAGGAACAACCTCTACATTTTCTACTTCATCGTCTCCCATCTTCATGATGGAGCCTTTACCAAAATTTTTTTCTATTTTATCAATTGCAGCTTGCAATGCCTTCAAACGATCAGCCGATGGAACAGGGCGATCCCCATTTACTGTTTTTCCCATAGTAATTATATTTTAAAATTCATTTTTCAAAATTTCACTTTATATTTTTTGTTCGATAATCTGTACGAACTTTCCCTTTTAAGATTTGAGTCAATTTGCCCTTAATCATTTGCTTTCGGATCATATTAACTCGATCAATAAATAATTTCCCATCCAGATGATCATACTCATGCAAAGCCATACGAGCAGCCCATCCATACAACTTCTCTGTATGCTCTTCAAAATTTTCATCCATATATTTTAATACGATCCAATTTGGACGGGCCACAGCTTCATAGATTCCGGGTACACTCAAACATCCTTCATCCCCGGTTGTTTTATCTTCACTTTGTTCTAAAATTTCAGGATTTATAACACACTTTCTAAATCCTGCACACTCTGGGTAATCCTCTGCAACCGGAGTTCCATCTACGACAAACATTCGCAAAGGTAATCCTACTTGAGGAGCGGCCAGCCCCACACCCTGCGCATGTTCCATCGTTGCAAACATATTCTGAACCAAAGACTGTAACTCCGGGTAATCTGGCGTAACTTCTTCTGCCTCTTTGCGAAGTACGGTCTGACCATATAAATAAATTGGTAATATCATTTCTTTCTTTTTGAATTATTATTAAAAAACATATACTAATAACACAAGACTAAAATTTGTCTATTATTACTATTTGAACTATAGTCTCATGTTTTTCATCTTTTTTGACTCCAAATAACTTTGCAGTATAATACACGCACTTATCTCATCTACCAAAGCTTTATTTTGGCGATCTTTTTTATGCAAACCTCCATCAATCATGGCTTGATGGGCTAAAACTGATGTAAATCGCTCGTCATAAAGTTCAACTGAAATACCTGGCAGAGTTTTCTTAAGTCTGTCAATAAACGGATGAATATACTGCCATGACTGGCTCAATTGACCATTCATTTGCTTGGGTTGCCCGACAACAATAAGATCAACGGATTCCCTTGAGACATAATCAACTATAAAATCCAGCAATTTTATAGTTGGAACGGTAGTCAGACCATTGGCAATCAGTTGTAAAGGATCTGTTACTGCAATTCCAGTTCGTTTTCGACCAAAATCAATAGATAAAACCCTTCCCATGCTGCGAAGATACAGCAAAGCGATGACTTATGCAAGCAAAACAAACATAAAAATTTAAACGATAATCCACAAAACGAATTACTCCTCACAAAGGGTAATAATATGGTATTATATTCAAATAGCAGAATAAATAGACTGATCTTCCAAATAACGAAACCTTCCCAAAGGGTGTATAACCAATTTATCGCTTGATCTTCCGAGTTGCAGTTCGTTCAAAGGGTGTAAATACCTCCTCTATTTTGGAAAGATGCGAAAATCGGGATAACCTTTCATTAAGGCTATCTCTCAATATCCTCAATGCTTTTTCCGAATGTTTTCTTGTAATCGTAGCTCCAAAATAAACTTTTCCTATCAAGCGTCCATTTTCTTGACAAACCATAGACTCTTCGACACCTTCTACTTCATTGATTAAGGTCTCTATTTCCTCGGGATATATATTTTCTCCACTTGGTCCAAGTATCATTGTTTTAGATCGTCCTCTAAGGTAGAGACGCCCATTTCTCAATTCTCCAATATCTCCGGTGCGTAACCAACCATCCGGAAGAAGTACCTCCTCTGTTAATCCCGGCTCTCCATAATAACCTCGCATATTACCCTTCCATTTTACCCAAACCTCTCCCTCCGGATGATCTGGGGTAGTACCTTCGATACGATATATTACCCCTTCCAGAGGAAACCCCACAGAACGCACTTCTCCTTTACCGACCGGTGCTCCAAAAATCAAAGAGGAGGTTTCTGTCAGTCCATATCCACAAGAGTAAGGGAAATTACCCTCTTTCAAGAATTGTTCTGTAGCAGGATCAAGAGGTGCACCTCCAATGGCGAGCAATTTCAATCGTCCACCCAGAGCCTGCTTCAGTTGACATGCAGCATAATGATATAATAAACGCCTAAATATAGAATACCTAAGCAGGATCTCCATCAATCTATTTCGACGCATCCGAGGGAGGATTTTTCTCAAAAATAACTTTTCTATAATCAGCGGTACAATCAGCATCAGAGTAGGACGGACCACATGAAGGGCAGATAATAAGACGCGAGGAGATGGTTGTTGAGACAGATACACGACCTCTGCACCAACACTTATAGGCAATAGCATCCCTAACACCATCTCATAAACATGAGACAATGGCAATACAGAGAAAAAAATATCACGTTCATTTACTTTTTGTAAACGCAAAATAGCGGAAAGTGGATCAGTAAGATTCTGATGAGTGAGCATCACCCCTTTGGGGACACCTGTTGTCCCTGATGTGTAAATGATAACAGCAACGTCATGAGGTGATATAGAGAGATTTTGCTTATCTAAAAAATGACGATTCACACGTTCTTCATTGGCATGAGGGATACACTGATAGACAAGGATATTCTCGATCGGATGAATTCCCTCATGATGCACAAGTTTCCCATGATTCTTTCGATACACTTGTTCTCCGACCAATAGTAACTTTGAGCCACTATGTTTCAAGAGATTTACAACCTGTTCTACCGAAAAATCGGGAAGTAACGGAACAAGGATAGCCCCTAATCCAGTCACAGCCCAAAAAGAAGCGACCCAACGGACACTATTATGAGCCCAAAGAGCGACCTTATCTCCTGCACGAACACCTTTAGTTTTTAGCCAATATGCGATATCTTCCTGCCAAACAGATAACTGACTATATGTCACACGTTCATCTGATCGTTCAAACGACTTAAATGCGGGTCGATGAGCATACTTACGACAACTATCGTTAAGGAGTTCTGGGAGTGTCATTATCGAATGTAGATTATTACTCGAAGCATCCCTATTTGGAATACATCTTTATTACACTAAACACTCGAAAAGGAAAAGAGTTTAAACCCAAATTGGTCATTAGATTTTTACCAATCTAACAGTCTAATGATTGATTTGGGTTAAAGAGTCTCTCCCGACACTGCCCGGCCTACATTATGGGAGAACCTGTCCTAAAGTCATATAAAGTCTTTCGCATTATGTCTGACAGATTTAGCTGATATTGAATGTAGGCACTTAAATGAGATCGATACGCACTATTTAAGCGATTGCGCTCGAGGGCAAGCGTCTGACTATCTATATCTCCGTCTGTATATCGCTGCAGAGTAATCGCAAAACTCTTCTCTGCCACCGATACATTCTTTTCCAATAGTTGCAAACGCTTCAGATTGTTATTAAGCTCTGCAACAGCATTACGCACATCCGTCTCAATGCTTCTTTCGACCTCTGCCTTAGAGATTATATTTTGTCTCTGTCGCGCTTCTGCGGCACGCACTCTTGCACGATTCTCGCCCCAATCCAGGATCGGAATCGAAAGAGTAAATCCGATACCGTAGTCGATCGGACGCTCCCGAAAATCATCTATAGAAGTGCTTAGAGCCTCATTATATTTGATGTGTCTATCCTGAAGACTCGTACCGGTTTTCTGTACATAAGCTTCCAGATACCCTCTTACCATCCCATTGGCTTTGGTTTGTTTGATAGAAAGTCGTTGTTGTTCGATCGCAATCTCCCTTTCTCTTATCTCTGACCGATTCTTAAGTGCATAAGAGACTGCAATTTCCGGATCGACAATAATTACATCATATTTTAATTCATCAGACAAGACGATACTATCAGCGATCTCTAATCCCAAGAGTTCTTTAAACGTATTGATCGAAGATTCCTGATTGATAAGTGCCAATTCGTAACTATTCTGAGCATCAGCCAAATCTACCTCCATCTGCAGGGCATCTACCTCTCGGATCAAACCTGAAGCATATTTGTTTTGGGCAATCTGATTGGCCTCATTCTGTCGTTCTAAATCGAGTCGGGCAATTTCTGTACTACGCTGGAGAGAGAGCAGATTATAATATCCACTGCTGACTTGATAGACCATATTCAGTTCCTCTCTTTTCAGCGACTTCTGCGAACTCTCATAATTGAGTTTGGCATTTTTAAGAGTCGAACGTATAGCATTATAACCATAAAGTGCATCTATCGGCTGACGCAAGCGAATCCTCGTGTTTAATGTCGTAGATCTCAAATCAGAGTCATAGTTATCATAATTGTCCAGACCCATTTCGAGATAAATATTACCATTGGTGATCAATGGTTGATCGACGGTAATCACCCCTCCATAATCCAGTCGCTTCAACGAATAGAAAGAGACACCGGTGCTGTCCTCCCATGTACGCACAGTCTGATTAAATTCCGGGATTACAAGACTTAGATCGATATGAGTCTTTAGAGAAGCCGTTGCTGCCTTTAGGTTAAATTCTGCGATTTTCAGATCCTCTTTCAGACGCTGCATATTAAAACTCCGCTCCATAGCGATGTCTATACATTGATCTAAGGTAAGATGATAAGTCTCAGCGCGACCTTCATTCCCCAAGCCTAAGCTCATAAAAGCCACCATCCAGCAGGATAAAAGACCATGCCCGGCACATTGTTGTAAACGCTTTCTAAATCTGTTTTGTCTCATGAGATAATAGTTCTTTGGGGGTTAATACGATCATAGTGAATAGTACCGTCTTTGATATATACATTACGGATAGCATAATTTGCTATTTCCTGCTCATGGGTGATGAGGATAATCGTATTACCCTCCTTATGGAGTTCATCAAAAAGATGCATGATTTCAATACCGGTTTTGGAGTCAAGAGCACCGGTCGGTTCGTCAGCCAAAAGGATACCCGGATTGGTAACCAATGCCCGAGCGATGGCGACACGTTGTCGCTGACCTCCGGATAGTTCGCTGGGTTTGTGCATCATTCGCTCAGCAAGTTTCACTCTCTCCAGCGCTCTGATGGCTCTCTCTCGTCTTTCTGCCACCGGGACACCGGCATAAGCCAAGGGCAACTCTACATTCTGAACTGCTGTAAGTTTAGGCAAGAGATTAAAATTCTGAAACACAAATCCGATCTCTTTATTTCTCATCAAAGAGAGCTGATCATCATCGAGTTTACTCACATCGACACCTCTAAATCGATATTCTCCGGATGTAGGAGTGTCCAGACAACCGAGCATATTCATAAATGTACTCTTTCCTGATCCGGAGGGACCCATGATGGAGAGGAATTCACCTTGTTCGATGTTGAGGTTGACATCCGAAAGTGCGTGCACTACGTTGTCTCCCATCACATAGGTCTTATACATGTGGCTGATTTCTATCAACATATTTTTTGTGGTTGTAGGGTTTATGGGTTATGCCCAATTATGGCTGATGGCTGATGGCGATGGCTAATGGCATCTCTGTTCTCTGTTCTCTGTACTCTGTTCTCTGTACTCTGTTCTCTGTACTCTGTTCTCTGTTCTCTGTTCTCTTAGTTGAAGGGTTGAACCCATAAACTACCGGACTAACATCACTCATATCTGATCGAGTCAACAGGTTTTAAGTTGGCAGCATTCTTGGCAGGAAGATACCCGAAAACAACACCGACCAAAACCGAAAAACCGAAAGCAATAATAATGCTATAAAAACGGATATAAGTACTGACATCTGTAAAGAGTGTAACCAGGAGAGAGAGTGTCACACCCAGTAACACACCGATGATACCACCTGCGATACTGATAACCACCGCCTCTGTGACAAATTGGGTAAGGATTTCCCGCTTTCTTGCCCCGATAGCTCGGCGAATACCAATCTCACGGGTGCGCTCCATGACGGTCGCCAACATAATGTTCATGATACCGATACCTCCGACTACGAGTGAAATAGCAGCGATGGCGCCCAGCAGGAAGTTATAGATCTGTCGCTCTTTCTCCTCTTGTTTGAGCAGCTCTAACGGGATGACAATTCCATAATCCTCGTTTTGAAAATGGTGACGCTTCAGTATCTGGTCGATAAGCTGAGATATTTCGAGGAGTCGATCCGAATTCTCCACCTGCACAGTTATCTGCTTGATCTCGCTTTCCAAAGCATTTCCTTTAGAAAAGCGATCCAGGAAAGTTGATAGTGGGATATAGACATCCGTATTAAGATCTCGGGCAGCCAGTTCTCCGACCGTTTCCGTAAAAAGAGCTTTAGACTCCAAGACACCTACGACTTCAAACCATTGATCTTCGATCTTAATCATCTGCCCCATTGGGTCTTCTTTCTGAAAGAGAGACGATGCCACCCCTGCTCCCAAGACACATACGCGCCGTTTAGCTGCATAATGCTGTTCATTGATAAACTCTCCGTTTTTGACTTTATAGTTCAGGATACTATAGAAATCCGGACTGACACCGATCACAGATGATTTGACAGAGAGATTGGTATATCTCACCTCTCCGTTCACCTCCGCCTGTGATGCAATCCGATCCACACCGGGGACGATTTCACTAATAACCCGGGCATCGTTGAGGGAAAGTCCGGGGGAGAATTTTGTACGCACCTCTTCAAGTTCTTGGTCACTCATCTCCTTTTCGCGAATGATGATATTATTGACACCGAGATCCTGATATTTTGCGATTGCCTCACGCTTGGCTCCCTCTCCGATGGAGAGCATGGCGATCACCGATGCCACACCAAAGATGATACCCAACATCGTGAGGAAAGATCTGAATTTATGGTCTGCCAACCCCTGGATGGCTACTTTGATATTTTCTTTATAGTCCATGCTTGACTTTAATTGACTGAAAAGAGAAAAAACTGTCTGAGATCATACTCATGGGAGAGCCTCAATATACTCACAACTCACTGTCATACCCGGTTTAAGCCGTTCGTCAGACTCCAATAGTCTGACTGTGACATCAAAGACTTTTTCCCTTGGATTATTATTATCTCTCAGATGGCAAAATAGTCCGACATGAGCCACTTCCCCTTTAAAAGCGACCTCCGGCAGGGCATCCAGCCGCACGAGGACCTGTTGTCCTTTGGCTATGCGGAGGAAATCATGTTCGTTGATGCAGGTCTCCACCTTCATCCAGGTCAGATCCGGGACACAAGCCATCGGATTGCCCCTATATACCTCATCCCCGACACAAAGCAATTGTCCGGTGCGACGATTGCGCTGGAGCTGTAAGATGCCATTGGTCGTGCTGCGTATGGTGAGTTGGTCGATCAAGTCATAGGTGTTAGCTATGTCGTTTTTGATCTGCTCCACCCGTATTTTGGCAATTTTCAGATCGTTTTCGTTGATGATCTTGTTGAGTTCCATCCGCTTTCTGGCAATATTGAGTCGGATGGTAGCCTGCTGGAATTGCAATTCGCTGATTTTCTTTGCGCGTTCGGACTCAAAGCGGCTTGCCTCATGCTGCAACTTACTCAACTCATAAGCGGCAAGCTCACTTTTTATGGTAGCCTCTGCCTCACTCTCTCTGTTGTCTTGAGCCACCAGAAGTTTTTCGAGGGCGGCATGTTGAGATTCGAGGTCTGTCTCTCGCTGGACGATGTATTTGGTCATCTCCGAGGGATCAAGCTGAATGATGGAGTCCCCCTGGGCGATCTGTTTCCCATGTTCCTCGAGTCCGATAACCCTTATAGAATTCCAACGGCGAAAACGAGGCATGACAAAAGACTTGGTCGTGACCGCAGACAATTCGCCGCTCTCCACCAGGACATTGGCTGCATCTCTCCGGATTTGTTCTTCGATGGCACTCTCTCCATCACCGCAACCGGAGAGCACCACCCACCCCAGCATCAGTAGGAGTAACGAAAAAGGAGATGTTGCTGCGCGGTGGCAACTATTGGTGTTCAATTTTCCGCTTTTCATTTGGACTCTTTTTTATCATTTTCTTTTTCGATGAGTGTGGGATCAGTGAGAGCCACCTTATCTCCCTCTTCGACTCCGGAGATGATGATGATGTGGTCACTGTTACTCCTGCCCACCTCTACCTGAGTCTTTCTGTATCCTCCGAGCGAACTCAAATAGACATAATTCTTATCACCCTCCTTAAATATGGCATCCAGCGGAACAGAGACAGCATCGGCAATCTCTTTGATCAAGATTCGGCAACTCACTGTCAGACCGGGCAGGAGGTTTTTATGAGCTCTGTCGATAAAGACATCGACCGGAAAGACCTTGATTTTGCTTTTTCTGTCCTTGTTGACAGCCAGATTTGCCACCCGGTCTATGTGGGCACTAAACACACTGTCTGAGAAGGCATCCGGCTTCACCTCTACACGCTGACCGCGGGTGACGAGTGAGATGTCCACCTCGTTGATATTCACTTTTGCTTTCAGTCGGGAGAGATCCGGCAGCTGGATCAGCTGTTGCCCGGACCAGCATTGATCTCCGATCGCAAACTTATTTTCCGTGCTCCAGTTATGTGACAAGATGGCGATCCCCGGTGAGGGAGCGATGACAGAGAGTTTGTTGAGTGTCTCATAAGCCTCTTCCAGGCGTTTCTCATCACGCACGATGTCGAGTTGCTTCTGCTTGCGCTCTTCTGCCTGTATTTTCTCCTGATTATCGATCTGCTCCTTCGCTCTTTTGAGCGAAATGTCTGCTTTCTCGAGGTTAAGACGAATCTCCTTTTTCTTGATGTCCGACTCGTGAGAAGCTGCTTCCAGCTCCATGCGAGAGATCTCATGGGAGATGCGCGTCACCTCATAGTCGGCTTTCAGCCCCTCAAGTTCCAGTTCGTGCTGGGCAATCATCTTTTCCAGTTCAGCTTTGCTGACGATGAGTCGATCCTCTGAGTCGATAATCGCCTTACGCACCTCCGATGGATCGAAGGCGATGACCGTATCACCTGCCTGCACTTCGGCTCCATCCTCCACGATATAGGAGATTTTCAGATTGCCGAATCTCCATGGGATATTAGGAGAAGAGAGGGTAATGGAGTTGATCGCCTCGATCTCTCCCTCTTCGTAAATATCTATATAAAACGTTCCTCGGGTCACCGTAGCCTCAGGGACACTGCTTTTCCCCTCGTCGCTACAACCGATGACAGACGATAGAAGGATGATGGCTGATAATATAAATCTGACAGGATGTTTCATAGTGATTTCTCTCTATTGGGTTATTGGGTTTGTGTAGTGTCTGAAACGACCGGAGTAGTGGCAGCGACAGTTGTCGTATCGCCGGCTGTGTTATCGACCTCCGCTCTGCTTATCATAGAGCCGGAGGGTTTGATCAGCGAGATGACATCCCCCTCTTGCAGCCCTTGCTCCACGACACAGAGACTTGGGGTCGATTTTCCGAGCTGTACCCGGGTCTCCTCAAAGCGATGACCGCGACGGACATAGACCACCTTGCTCCCCTCCGCATCATGCACAGCTACCGAGGGGACCACCATCACGCCGGGCTCACGATTGAGCCAGACACGGCAGTTGACACTCATCCCCGACTCCACCGGACGAGCGATGCTGTCGATCGAGGCTTCGATCTCAAATGTCTTAACCTGCGATCCGGAAGTGCGTTTCTTGCCGGCAGATGCCATTTTGATGATCTTCCCCCAACCGATGTTGTCCGGCATGGCGTCCAGGGTGTAGCTGATGGAATCCCCCATCTTGAGTCGTTTATATTCGGTCTCAGAGGCAAAAAAGATCACCTTGTGCTTCTCTCCCGGAAATGTCATGAGGGGAAGCCCATACCAGGCATTGTCCCCCACTTTCCACTCCGTCGGATCGCTATAGAAGGGAGAGTTGGCACGGATCACCAATCCGTCTTGCGGAGCTTTGACGATGAGCGACTGCACCACCTCTTTCGCCGATTCATAGCGACGTCTCAGTCGGGCGATCCTGCTTTCTACTTTCAAGATGTCACTCTTCTGCAATGCCTCCTGAGCATTATACTGCCGCAGCAGTTGTCTCCGGCTGATGGTGTTTTTTTCGATTTGCAACTCCTTGATGCGACGAGCATTGGGCGAGAGATAAGAGAGCTGCATGGTGTCCAATTCTGCCAGTTGTGTCTCCGCTTCGATGTTTTTAAGTTTTGCCTCGAGGAGCGCTTCGTCCAGTCGCAGGTTGGCTTCGAGTTTGACGAGTTCAGCCTCGGCTGCTTCGAGGTTGGTCTTTCGATTCTCAAAGTCAGACTCTGCATTGGCATCCTCGATGATGACCAGCGTGTCACCTTTCCGCACCCGAGTCCCGCTCTCTACGATCATCGCTATCGTCCCATCTACATCCTGAGGACAGATCACGTGCATAGGGACAGACGGTGTCGTCTCCCCTTCGATCAGGAGATAATCCTCAAAATCTGCAGTCTCGACCGTATATAAAGGCAACCGCTCCATCCCGTCCGAACAGGAGACAAGGAGCACACCTGCCCAAAGGGTTAAGAAGCGGAACAGACGATGACTGTATTTCGATTTGCGAGGCTGCATCAGACAACAACAAATAGGTGTTTTATAAATTAGACGACCATCTTGCCTAAAAGTTACACTTTTCGCTCTGTTTTTTCAAAATTACTTTCCGGGTCAATCATACAGAGACGTACCGTGTCTGTAATAAGAGAGACAATCGAGACAGAGAATCCTGTTTCCGGATGCCATCCGGGGAGAGCTATCGTGACAAAGGCAAAACTTTTTGCAAATATAATACCAAAATTCTTAATAGCATTGTAAATCACGCATTTTTAAATATTTTTATAGGTTTGGAAGGCAGCATGACTAAAAACATTTTTTAACACACACCTCTGCACCCCTCTTGACATCGGCTTCCCAATGTTGTATCTTTGCACTCGATAAAAGGTTTTGTTATTTATTGACACTTTACAACCGAGAGGGCTGAAGTAGTTATATATGTGGCTCAATGAGGAGCCATACATCGTTTAGCGAGGAGAGATCGACAAGATCTTCTCCTCGCTAAATGTTATTTATAAGCGGTTGGAGAGAGGGTTTTGCTCGATGAAGCAGGGAGTTCTATGGCAAAACGAGCGTAGCCTTGTGATGCAACGAGCCTACGCATGTGGGCCAACGAGGGTACGCACATCGAACAACGAGGGTACGCGTGTTGCATCACGAGGCTATTGTGATTTACTACTGATTTGCGGCTCAACGCAGCACACTGAAGAGGCAAACTCAGCGTGCTGTGTAAGCCAACGGACTGCGCTGCATCGGGCAACACAGCGCACTGCGTATGCTGACGCAGCACGCTGCGTTCAGAGGGCTGCGATCCTCTATGGCAGATGGCGATGGCAATGGCAGATGGCGATGGCAATGGCAATGGCAGATGGCGATGGCTCTGTATGTTAACGGATTTAGAACAAGCAAGAGGGAAGCAAAGACCTTACGCATCTGTGTCAAATTGCCACATTTGGATTACATTCGCGCGTTAATAAACTATAAATGCAATTTATCTCTCGCCGTCCCTTTCTGTCGCTGCGCTTTCTGAAATGATTCTATTTTCGCTACGTTTGGTAAATTTTTATCTATGAGAAGAAACTGAGAGCCGAAAGCCGAGGTAGTCGCCGCGGTTGCCGGGCGTGTAACAGAGGCGTTTGGAAACGCGACTGTCCATCCAGCTGCTGCCCCAGCTACCGCCACGGCTCACGCGGAACAACCCCGAAGAAGGTCCCGTAGGATTCGTCTGTGCACTGCTCGAATAACTGCCATCCCAATCCTGACACCACTCCCAAACATTGCCACTCATGTCATAGAGCCCCAACTCGTTAGGTCGCTTCGTCTTCACGGCATGGGTCTTATAGCCGGAGTTATCGCAATACCAAGCTACATCGTCCAAACTATTGCTTCCTGAATATTGATAACCCCGGGATTTATTGCCACCACGTGCCGCGTATTCCCACTCCGCTTCGGTCGGGAGGCGGAAGGTTTCGCCTGTCAACTGATTCAGTTTGCGAATGAAGGTTTGGCAATCATCCCAAGAGACTTTCTCCACAGGAAGATGATCCCCTTTCCAACAAGAGGGATTGCTTCCCATAACTGCCGTCCAAAGAGCCTGCGTCACTTCGGTTTCGCCAATGTAATAATCGCTCAAAGTGACACTATGAACGGGCTTCTCATCACTATACGGACTCTGCTGCTCTGAAGTCGCACCCATCTGAAAAGTACCCCCTTTCACTGATACCATATTGAAAGTAACTCCGTTGATCGTGTAAGAGAATCCATTGGATGTAACACTCTTTTCAGCCGACTGAGCGGATCCGGATGAGACCGGCATCTGTGTGACCAAAGGTTGCTGAGCGGGACGCGGACTCTGAGCAACATTATTACCCCCTTTTGGCCAAAATATACATATCAACGCAACCACCAATGCCAAAGGTATCATCCACTTCATTAGAGAAGAAGACTTGGGTTTAGGTTGGACTTCAGTCACCTCCGAAACTTTAGGTTCCGGTTTGGGTGAGGGTGTCGGAGCAGGCTGAGGCTGCGGTTTAGGAGCAGGAGCAGGCTTAGAAGGAGTATCCTGACCGCCAATTATTTTTGTCTCCTCTTCATCTTCGACATCTTTATTCTCCATTGGTGCAGATACAACTCCGACATTCAGCAATGCCAAAAACTCCGCCACACTCTGCGGACGATCTTTACGGCGAGGCTGCATCGCATGCTCAATCGCCTGTACCACACAGGGAGAAACAGTTGTTGTGATCGGGGGCAATCCATCCTCCATCACCTCATTGGCTTGCGGAGGAGTGTTGCCGGTCAAAAGCTTATAGAGCGTCGCACCCAACGAATAGATATCGCTCTGCGGAGAGAATGTGCTGACCCCACCGGCATTGTATTGCTCCATCGGGGCATAGCCATGACTGATCCCGACCGGGGTGGTGCTCGTCTGTCCGCCATCGGCATCATACTGCTTGGAAAGGCCGAAGTCTATCAAGACTGCGTTGTGGTCTGAATGACGCACCATGATGTTGGCAGGCTTCACATCCAAGTGGTTGATGCTCTGCCGATGGATAAACTCCAAAGCAGAAGCCACCTGTCGGATGTATGCCACCGCCTCCGCTTCGGGCAACAAGCCCCGATGCTTCACTATCTGCGAGAGAGATTCTCCCTCGATATAGTCCATCACATAATAGGCTGTGCCATTCTCCTTGAAGATGTCATAAATCTTGATGATATTGGGATGATCAAGTCTGGAGATGGTGCGTGCCTCCTTCATGAACTTATTGAGAAAACGTTCCACCAACTCATGAGTAGCCTGTGTGCCGAGAGAGACATGGCTGGTAGTCTCATCGCGTTCACAATAATCCTTATAGAAGAACTCCTTGATACAGACTTTTCGCTCGAGAAGCTCTTGTTCTGCCAGATAGGTGATGCCGAAGCCACCCTGACCGAGGACTTTCAAGATCCGATATTTCCCTCCCTGCAGGAGGGTATTGGGACTTAGCTGTTGCATATCAGATGATAATTATAAATTACTGAGTGTATATGATACGGGACAAAGGTAATGAATAATATGTAAACTCGCACACTCTGAATGTTTTTTGTGCCTAAAAATCTCACAAAGTTTACACTTATGCCGAGAGAGGAGCAAAGAAAAGGGACTGACTCAAAGCGAGATGCTTTGGTCAGTCCCCGGGGAAAGAATTCCTCTATAAAGAGGCGGGGGGGAGAAATCAAGCGATGCCGGAGAAGCCCATGAAAGCCATGGCCAAAAGACCGGCGGTGATCAGAGCGATCGGAGTACCCTTCATGCCGGCAGGGACATTGGTGATGGCGAGTTGCTCGCGGATACCGGCAAAGAGAACCATCGCCAAGGTAAAGCCTAATGCCATTGCAATGGCATAGACGATGGACTGCAAGAGGGTAAACTCAAAAGTGATCACATTGATGGCAACACCGAGGATCGTACAGTTGGTCGTGATCAACGGCAGGAAAACTCCCAAAGCGGCATAGAGCGCCGGAGAGACTTTCTTCAAGATGATTTCCACCATCTGCACCAAAGCAGCAATCACGAGAATATAGACGATGGTCTGCATGAAGCCGAGACCCAAGGTGTCGAGACAGTATTTTTGGATGCACCAAGTGGCAACCGTGGCAATAAACATCACAAAGGTCACCGCCATGCCCATGCCAAATGCTGTGCTGACCTTTTTGGAGACGCCCAGGAAAGGACAGATGCCCAAGAACTGCGCCAAGACGATATTATTGACAAATATCGCGGCAATAATCATCATTACATATTCCATAGTCTATTATGCCTTTTTAGTGAGTTTATTGAAGATAGCTACAAGGAAGCCCAAAGTGATGAATGCACCGGGAGCCAAGACAAAAGTAAGAGCACCGAAATCCTCGGGGAATATGGTGCAACCAAAGATGGCACCCGTGCCGAGCAACTCACGACAGCAGCCGATGAGGGTCAAAGCGAGGGTGAAGCCCAATCCGATACCGATGCCGTCTAATGCAGAGTCCAAAGCATTGTTTTTAGCTGCAAATGACTCGGCACGACCCAAAACGATACAGTTTACCACGATGAGCGGAATGAAGAGGCCGAGGGTCGCATAGATGTCCGGAGCATAGGCCTGTAAAACCAACTGAACGACAGTCACAAAGGCAGCGATCACCACGATGTAACACGGGATGTGCACTTTGTCCGGGATGAGGCTCTTGAGCAGTGAGATAACGACATTGGAACAGATCAATACCGCCATAGTCGCCAGACCCATGCTCATGCCGTTGATGGCTGAAGAGGTAGTTCCTAAGGTAGGACACATACCGAGGAGCAACACGAAAGTCGGGTTGTCCTTAACTATACCATTGATAATGATACTTAATTTACTCATAATATGTTTCCTCCTACACTTTATTGGTTATTTTCTACTTTTTCAGTTTCACAGGCTTTAGAGCACTCAGTGGCACAAGTAGAGGCAGAAGCGCAAGCATCTGTAGCGGGAGCATTACCTCCGGCTTTATAGACGCCGTATGCCTGAGAGAGTGCATCGAGGAAAGCGCGTGACGAGATGGTAGCAGCAGTGATGGCATCTACATCTCCTCCATCCTTCTTAACCCGAAGATTGGATGTAGCCGGATTTTTACCGATCACGTATCCCTTACCTTTATTGCCTTTGTTATCCTCACCAAACCACTGCGGAATCTTAGATCCCAAACCGGGAGTCTCGGCAGACTGCAAGACATTGAAGCCTGTAAGGGTGCCCTCTTTATCGAAACCGAACATGAGGGTGATGGTTCCGCTGAATGCTTTTTTGGATATTGCCTGAACGGCGGCACCCACCTCAACACCATCTTTCAAAACAGGGAAAACAATAGCCTCCTCGCCATTGGCAGAAGTGGCAGTGTAAGACTGACCCAAAGCGTCAAACTCCGGGGCCACAACCTTGATGGCATTCTCCTGTTTAGCTGCCTCAGCCAAACGGATCGGTTCGGCAGTCACCGAAGAGACCCAGCCCAAAAGTGCGCCCACGACAAGGCAGATACCTGTCAAGGACAAGAACATATTTGCCAACGAATCTTTTAACTTTGCCATAGTCGTTAATTATTTTTTAACAACGCCGAAACGTTTGGGTTTAACATAAGCATTGATGAGCGGTGTAAACGCATTCATAATCAGAATCGCAAAAGACATACCCTCTGGGTAAGCTCCGAAACGACGGATGATGATGGTCAAAGCACCAATGCAAACACCATAGATCAACATGCCCTTATGAGTCATCGGAGAAGAGACATAGTCAGTAGCCATAAAGATGGCACCCAACATCATACCTCCGGACAAAAGCTGCATGACAGCGACATCAACATTGCCACCATAGCAGATGAGAGACATGACAAATGCAGTCACAAGGATGCTGACAGGGATATGCCAAGTGATGGTCTTACGGATGAGCATATAGACCAAACCAAGCAACAAAGCAAGGGCACAAACTTCACCCAAAGATCCTCCGGTCTTACCGATCAACATATCAATGGAAGAGGGGATTTGAGCCCAAATGCGATCAGCAGCAGCGCCCTCAGCACTTACCCACTGAGACAAGAGAGAGAGCGGTGTAGCTGCAGTCTCTGCATCGAGATATGCCATTTCACCACTCTTAGGCCATTCGGTCATCTGAGCAGGATAAGCGATCAAAAGGAACACACGACCGACAAGAGCCGGGTTGAAGATGTTACATCCGATGCCACCAAAAGCCATCTTACCAATACCGATAGCCACGAGGGCACCGATGATGATAATCCAAACGGGAAGATTGGAAGGGACATTGAATGCTAAAAGCACACCCGTCAATACGGCAGAGAGGTCGCAAATGGAGGGTGTAGTCTTCAAAAGGAACTTCTGAATCAGAAATTCAAAAAGAACACACGATGCCACAGAGGTCAGCGTAACAACCAATGCGCCTACTCCAAAGAAACAGAAGGAGACGATCAGCGCAGGCACCAATGCGATGAGCACATCACGCATACAGCCCTGCACAGAGTTGCCACTATGAACGTGAGGTGACAAGGAGACATTTAACTTATTCATCGATTTTAATTTTAATTATTTCGATTGGACTTATTTTTTCTCTTCCTTAGCAGCAGCGGCTGCCTTGGCTGCCTCAGCGGCAGCTGCCGCACGAGCACGGATGATACCCATTACCTTGCCTTTACCCTGACGGATCCAGTCAAGCAAAGGACGGTTAGCCGGACAAGTGAAGCTACAAGAGCCACACTCGATGCAGTCATAGATGCGCTCTGCCTCAGCCTCTTCCAACATACCTAACTGGCTATAGCGAGCAAGGATCTGAGGATTGAGACCCATCGGGCACACTCCGACACACTTGGCACAACGGATACAAGGTGTAGCTGCCTTGCGACGAGCTTCGGCGTTGGGCATAATCAAAACGCCGGAACAACCTTTCACCATATAAGAGTTAACTTCCGGCATGGCTTTACCCATCATCGGACCACCGGAAATCACTTTTCCTGTATCCTCAGGCATGCCACCGGCAGCCTCGATCAGAGAAGAAAGAGGAGTACCTACGCGCGCCAAGAAATTAGAAGGTTGCTTGAGTGACTTACCTGTCACAGTTACGATGCGCTCGAAAAGCGGTTTATTTTTCTGTACAGCTTCATAGACAGCATAAGCTGTGCCGACATTCTGAACCAAAGCGCCTGTTGCGATCGGGAGACCGCCACTGGGCACCTGCTTACGGATGCAAGCATCGATAAGCTGCTTTTCACCACCTTGTGGGTATTTAAGTTTCAACGGTTGGATAGATATGCCGGGGTAAGCAGATGCTTTTTGTGTCATGAGTGCGATGGCATCCGGCTTGTTGGCCTCAATACCGATAATTGCTTTATTGACACTCATCGCTTTCATGAGAATCTGCACACCGATGAGAATCTCCTCTGCATGAGCCAACATAAGACTATGATCAGAGGTGAGATAAGGCTCACATTCGACAGCATTGATGATCACCACTTCGCACTTCATAGTCGGCGGAGGGGTCAATTTCACCTGTGTCGGGAAAGTAGCACCACCCATACCCACGATACCACAAGCCTTAACACGCTCTACAATCTCCTGAGGAGTGGTCAATTTAAGATCTTTGTCAATGGTCTCCGAACGGTCAATACTCTCTTCCCATTCATCACCCTCAACTTTGATAAACACAGCCTGAACTTTTTTACCGGACGCATCCGGCACCATGTCAATCTTCTCTACCACACCGGATACAGAAGAGTGAACATAAGAAGAGAGGAAACCGCCCGGTTCGCCGATAACGGTACCAACCTTCACCTTGTCACCTTTGGCAACCACAGGCTTAGAAGGAGCGCCCAAGTTCTGCGCAAGCGGAATAGCTACCGCCGCAGGGATAGGGAGAACCTTGACAGGCTCCTTGTCTGAAAGTTTATTAGCAGCGGGATGTACACCGCCTATTCTAAAGGTCTTCATATAGTTAATTTGAATTATTGCTAAGTTATACTTTTTCCTTTAGAGGAATGTTATTCAGCTTTAGGAGTCTCAGTTTTCTCCTCTGCCTTAGGAGCCTCCTCTGCTTTGGGAGCTGCGGGCTTTACCTCGGCCTTAGGAGCCTCCTCTGTTTTAGGAGCTACAGGCTTTACTTCTGCCTTAGGAGCCTCCTCTGCTTTGGGAGCTGCAGGCTTTACCTCGGCCTTAGGAGCCTCCTCTGTTTTAGGAGCTACAGGCTTTACTTCTGCCTTAGGAGCCTCCTCTGCTTTGGGAGCTGCAGGCTTTACTTCTGCTTTAGGAGCCTCCTCTGTTTTAGGAGCTGCAGGCTTTACTTCTGCCTTAGGAGCCTCCTCTGTTTTAGGAGCTGCAGGCTTTACTTCTGCCTTAGGAGCCTCCTCTGTTTTAGGAGCTGCAGGCGCAGGAGCCGGAGGTGTAAACGTAGCATGGATGGCTCCAGTCGGACACTCATTGACACAAAGGCCACAAGCTTTACACTTCTCTGGATCGATATATGCCAAATTATTCTCTATGGTAATTGCATCAAACTTGCAGACCTTAGCACACTTACCACAACCGATACATGCGTTGGCACAAGCTTTCTTAGCTGCAGCACCCTTATCATGATTGATACAGCTAACCCAAACACGACGATGGTTGCCACCGACTAAGCGACCTTTCTTTCGCAATTCGATAACAATCTTCGGACAAGCCTTGACACAAGCGCCGCAAGCCACACATTTCTCTTCATCAACAACAGGAAGACCGGTCTCTTCGTTCATCCGAATAGCATCAAAAGCACAAGCAGCGACGCAATCGCCTAAACCGATACAACCAAAAGCACATCCGGTCTCTCCTGCAAAAGTAGCAGCAGCAACGGCACAACTCTTCGCGCCATCATAATGAGATGTTTTCGGACGAGCACATTTGTCACCGGAACAACGGACTACAGCCACCTTAGGTTCGGCAGCACCAGCCTCCATGCCAAGAATGCTGGCAACCTTAGCCATCGTTTCCGCACCACCAACAGGACACATCAAGCCTTCCAACGATGTAGCTTTTACACATGCATCAGCCAGACCATGACATCCTGCGAATCCGCAACCACCACAGTTCGCACCAGGTAGCACTTCCTCCACTTGACCCACGCGGGGGTCCTCATAAACATAGAACTTCTTTGCCACTCCGAAAAGCACCAAAGCGCCTACGGCTCCAATCACACCAAGGACGATGAGAGCAATAAGAATCAAATTCATAGTGATACTAATGTTATTAAGATATTATAGATTAAAGATTTAAATACACTCTCGCTGTTTCTTAAACCCTCCCCCTCTAGTCTATTATAAAGACTTACGACGAAGAGTAAAGGTAAAACGGGTCTTCAATTTGTTTCTAAACAAAGAAAGGACAACATAATAAAGGGTCAGAACGATCCCAACAGAAAGCGCACCGACACCCTCTCCGTACGTCAAACCTACAACAAAAAGAATAGTCAAACCCAAAACGAGGGGAAGTAAAAAAGCATAGGCCAAAGCAGACCAAGCCATACTATTGGCACCAACCAAAACGACCTGTTCTCCCGGACTATAAGTCTCTCCTTGACTCTCTGCAATAATTATTTTTTCTTTTTTATCAGAAGCTATACAAGCACCACGTGCATGACACCCACTACAAGCTGACTGCTGGATAATCATCACATGTACTTCTGACCCTTCTGTTTTTATGACAACCCCATCGTGGGTGATTGTTTTTTCCATCGCTATTCTTAATCAGATTAATACCACAAACCGACTCGCAGGCTTTACTTTCAAAAGAAACAGAAGCAGCCGGATTGATAAATATTATAGTGCAAAAGTAACATTTTTTTCTTGGACGCACCATATAAGTGACTAAAAAAATGATTTTTTATGTTGCCATTCCTTAAAAAAGATGGCTTTTGTAAGATATTTAGCCATATTTTGCTACCTTTGCGCTCAACTTAACAGCGATTATTGCGGGAAAGGAGCCCGCATCCAGCTATTACAAGATGAAACATATCCTATCACAAGCACTCGCAATCCTTTTGCTGATTGTCACCACTGCATGTACAGCAGAGAATACCTCTCACCAAAGATCATCCAACCCGATCCTCACAAAATCGGACCCCAAATCCTCCCCCATAGTTGTACCGGCATTTGATACAGACTCTGCTTATCACTATATCGCTCAACAGATGGCATTCGGCCCCCGTGTCCCAGGTTCCACTGCACAAGAAAAAGCCGCTACATGGTTGGCAGATGAATTACGCAGACATGGAGCGGAGGTTTTTGTGCAAAAAGGAAATGTCAAAGCATATAATGGGACACGTCTTCCTATTTTTAATATAATAGGTAGCTACAACCCTTCGGCGAAAAACAGAGTCCTTTTAGTTGCTCACTGGGATTCTCGCCATATAGCAGATCATGATCCCAATCCTAAAAAAAGGAATCAGCCGGTGCCGGGGGCCAATGACGGCGCATCCGGAGTCGGAATACTCTTAGAAATAGCACGACAAATCGGTAAGCATAATCCCCCAATAGGCATTGACATCCTTTTAGCGGATGCCGAAGACTATGGTGCACCTCAAGACTGGAACGGTTCTCACTCTGAAAATCATTGGGCTCTTGGGACTCAATATTGGTGCAGACGGCCACATCAGCCCGGTTATAGAGCCACTTATGGCATTTTGCTCGACATGGTGGGGGCAGCCAATGCCCGATTCTATAAAGAATACTTTTCCATGCGTTATGCGGGCTATTATGTAGATAAGATTTGGAAAACCGCAGCACAGTTAGGATACAGCAACTATTTCATCGAAACAGAGGGAGGGGCTATTACCGATGACCACTATTTTATCAATCGTATGATGGGAGTCCCAACTCTCGATATCATACACACAGAAATCGAAGGAGAACAAACATTTTTCCCTTTCTGGCACACCACAGACGACACTCTTGACAAAATCTCCAAACAGACTTTACAAGCTGTGGGAGAAACTGTGATGCACACCCTATGGGAATAAAAAGGATTATAATAAACCCAATTCAATAAAGAAATATGACAATCAATGAAATTCAAGACCAGATTATCGAAGAATTTGACAGCGTCGATGACTGGATGGACAAGTATCAAATGCTTATCGAATTAGGAAACACATTGCCTCCCCTTGATGAGAAATTCAAAACTCCACAAAACCTGATAGAGGGATGCCAAAGTCGCGTTTGGCTACAGGCAGAATATCAGAATGGGATATTGCATTTTATGGGTGAAAGCGATGCCGTGATTGTTAAAGGGATTGTCTCTCTGCTCATTCAGGTGCTTTCCGACCATACTCCCGATGAAATTCTTAATGCTGATCTTTACTTCATTGATCGCATCGGGTTGAAAGAGCACTTATCTCCCACTCGAAGCAATGGGCTCGTCAGCATGATCAAACAGATGAAAGTCTATGCATTAGCATTTAAAGCAAAAAACTAAAATTTCATCACTACACTTTTATCAGAAAACCGGTTTCTACCAATAATCATACTCCCTCTTTAAGAGTTGGCAGTTGCCAATGATAATGAGTGGCGAGTAACCGAATTGCTATTACCATAAGAGCGCATGCCATCTGTGTAATCCATAAAGGGACATCTAAAAAGAGAAGGCAAGCGGTATAAACTAATCCTCCCACAAAACAAGCCAAAGCATATATATCTTTTCGGAAAATCAGCGGAACTTCGTTAATCAATATATCTCGAATTACCCCTCCAAAAGCACCGGTAAACATACCCATAATGTTGGCTACCCAAAAAGAGAATCCGGCATCGAGAGTTTTTTGGAAACCGACTACAGTAAACAAAGCCAGTCCAATGGTATCAAATAGGAAAATTGTGCTCGATATCTTATTGATAAATCGATGAAAAAATATCACCAAGATCAAGGCTAAACCGGTAATGAGGAAATAGATGTATTCGGTCATCCAAAATGGATTAAGACCTAACATCATGTCTCGCATCGTACCACCTCCTACCGCCGTAACCATACCGACAATAAACGCGCCAAACCAATCAAACTGCTTGGCTGATGCCAAACGTATGCCACTTATAGCAAAGGCGAAAGTCCCCAAATAGTCAATGCAATCAACAAATGTCAATGTATGCATAAATATCTCTATATTTCCTCGTTTACATATGTAACGCGCAAAAGTAATTAAAAAATCAAAACGATACACGAAAGAGGGGGAAAATTATTCCACAATGGAGGATTTTTATCCCAGATCTTTTTAACAACCCCTAAAATGCTTGAATAAAACAACAAAAAACTTATCTTTGCAAAGATTTAACCCCAATAGGGCATCAGCCTTCAGCATGCTTGTCAAAAGTGACTTGGCTGTCTAAGGATCGTTTTTTTTGGGGGGATAAAATAGTTTCAGCATATTTTTCAATCTCAATTATATCATAACATTATGCATTTTCTATTTAATCAAAAACTCCGCAAACTGATTCTTTCAGGAGTCATCGGAGTAACATTTACCGGGAATTTTGCAACCGCACAAGAGAGTTTTCCGTACCAAAACCCGGAACTTTCCATCGAACAGCGCGTCGAAGATCTCCTCAGCCGCCTTTCGACAGAGGAGAAGATCACCTTGATGATGAATGATAGCAAACCGATAAAAAGATGGGGTATTCAGACATACAACTGGTGGAACGAGGCCTTACATGGATGTGCACGAGCCGGTCTTGCAACAGTTTTCCCTCAAGCTATCGGTATGGCAGCCTCATTTGACCCCGAGTTAGTGCAAAAAGTTTATGATGTTGCATCTACCGAACAACGCATCAAATATATTGAAGCCAGGCGTAAAGGCGAAGGCGTCAGCCGCTACCATGGACTGACCGTCTGGACCCCTAACATCAATATCTTTCGCGATCCTCGATGGGGACGCGGACAAGAGACTTATGGAGAAGACCCATATCTCACTACCATGATAGGTCGTGCAGCAGTACTCGGTCTGCAAGGCGATGGTAGTTCTCCTTATGACAAACTTCATGCATGTCTGAAACACTATGCCGTACACAGCGGTCCGGAATACGAACGACATACATTTGATGCCAAAGATATTTCATTAAGAGATCTTGCAGAAACCTATCTCTATGCATTTGAGGAATTGGTCAAAACGACTGATGTCAAAGAGGTTATGTGTGCATACAATCGCTACGAAGGGGAACCTTGCTGCAGTAGCGATCGCCTACTTATACAGATCCTGCGTAACGAGTGGGGATTTGACGGTCTTGTAGTTTCTGATTGCAATGCCATACGAGATTTATACACACCCGAACCCAAAGGACACGGGACTGACCCCAATCCAGCCATTGCCTCAGCCAATGCTGTTATAGGCGGAACAGACCTCGAATGTGGCAGCAACTATCGGAACCTCTCCGAAGCTCTAAAAACAGGTGCTATTGACATTGCAACTATAGACCGCTCTGTCAGACGTATTCTCCGAGCTCGTTTCGAATTGGGAGAAATGGATGCTGACAGTCTGGTACATTGGAACCACATTGATCCTGACAATTTAGCTTCTAAAGCGCATGACGAAATTGCACTTCAAATAGCAAGAAAAAGCATGACCCTCCTTCAAAATCGTAATCATACCCTCCCGCTTCGTAGCGGAGAAGGAAAAGTTTATGCCGTTATTGGACCCAATGCAGCCGACTCCGTAACCCTTTGGGGTAATTATAATGGTATGCCTCCGGCAACGACAACCATCCTTGAAGGCATCCGGGCAAAACTCGCACCTAATGACAAACTGATCTATCGTCAAGGGTCAGAATGGGTGGCTCGACGTGAATTTGAAAGCAGATTTGGGAATTGTCGTACAGCCGATAACAAGCAAGGCTTCGAAGTAAACTACTGGAACAATGTAGATCAAACCGGAGCCCCGGTTGCCAAAACACACCTCTCTACCCCATTCCACTTCTGTACGGCCGGAGCTACAGTGTTCCATCCGGGAGTGGCTCTGGAAGACTTTTCCGGCATTTATAAAACTTATTTTCATGCAGATCAGAATGAAGAAATTATTTTGGACTTATTTGTATGTGGCATAGGAAGTCTTACAATAGATGGCAAAGAGATTATTGGTTTCCGCACAGGACATGGTCCTCGTCGATATCAAAAAGGATTTAAAGTAGAGGCTGGGAAACAATATGACATTGAACTTCGTTTTGCATTCTTTATCAATGACGCCCAACTCAATTTCGATCTCGGGGTGAAGAGAGAGACAAACATAGCGGACATTATCCAAAATACAGAGGAAGCCGACGTTTATATATATGTAGGTGGAATCTCTCCTCAACTTGAAGGAGAAGAGATGAAAGTCTATTTTGAAGGTTTTAAAGGAGGAGATCGCACAGACATCGAACTTCCTCTCGTACAGCGAGAAACACTTCAGCAACTTCACGCTACCGGAAAACCGGTCATTTTTGTCAATCTCTCCGGCTCTGCCATCGGTTTAGAGCCTGAAACCAAATCATGTGATGCCATACTCCAGGCCTGGTATGGAGGACAAGCCGGTGGACGTGCAGTGGCCGATGTTCTCTTCGGCGATTACAACCCGGCAGGACGCCTTCCAATTACATTCTATCGCAACGTAAACCAATTACCAGATTTCGGAGATTACAATATGCCCGGACACACTTACCGCTATCTGGCTTCTAAAGATGCATCTCTTTTTGCATTTGGACATGGGTTGAGCTACACCGAATTCAAATATGGGGAAGCGATACTCTCACGTAAAGGTAATAATCAAAAGAGTGTCAAGAGTATGACACCCACTGACACACTCACCCTAACCATTCCCGTCAGCAACATTGGCAAACGCGATGGCGAAGAGGTCATTCAGCTTTACGTCCGTCGTGTAGATGATAAGGAGGGACCGACACACTCTCTTAGAGCCTTCCAAAGAACTGCCATTGCCTCCGGTGCTACAGAAAATGTTTCTATAGATATCACAGAGAAGACTTTGCGTGCTTATAATCCGGAAACAGGCAAATTAGAGACAACTCCCGGCAAATACATTCTGTATTACGGAGCATCTTCAGATCTAAACTCATTAAAGAAATTGAACTTAAAAGTTAAGTAACACTCTTTATTTGTGGCTTAATAAGGGCCGCAATAATCCGAATATATAAAAAAGGGGCTCTGTCAATTGGGATATTAAGACAGAGCTCCTTTAATTAAAAACAGTCATTAGATTCTAGTATTAAAGTTTACATCTAAAAAAACACATTTTTTCAAGTTTCCCTTCCGCAACTTGTCAGAATGTCTTCTCGCAGATGTCAGATAACATTCGTGCAAAAAACAAAGAAAAATAATACACAAGAGAAAAAACAAGTTAAGATTTATTAACTCACGAAACTATTGCAAATGTCAAAGAGCTGTCCGACCTTTGCAATAACTATAACAGATCTTTGATAAAAGAAAAATTGAAACCCTAAATTCTGTTTAGGTTAAACAAAAAATTGGATTATCCTCAGCTACAAATTTCCGTAACAGGGGATAATCCAATTTTTACAATGGAGATAATATTATCTCTGCTTATATTTCATCAGAAGCATAGAAATATTCTCTTCCGGGACGGTCATATTCGAAAATTTCGCCATCGGAGAAGAAACGGGCCAATTCCTCTCGCGCACTTTCAGGACTATCTGAGGCATGCACAATATTCTCTTGACCAGACATCGAATAATCGCCACGAATCGTGCCAGGCTGAGCCTTTCTACCATTGGTGCTTCCTGCCATCATGCGCACAACTTCGATGGCATCCAATCCCTCAAAACAGCAAACGATAACAGGCGATGCCATCATAGCAGCTTTCAACAAGGGGAAAAACGGACGATCTTTCAAATGTCGATAGTGCTCGGAAAGTTGTTCGTCTGTGAGACGACACATTTTCATAGCGCACAATTTCAACCCTTTTCGCTCAAATCGAGCTGTTACCTCTCCCACCAGTCCTCGACAGAGTGCAGAAGGTTTTAAAATAACGAGTGTCTTTTCTATCATAATAGATTTATTTTCAATTGTTATATATCCCAATTTTGCGCAAATATAATCATTATCACCACAACGAGCAAATATTCAAGACATATTATCAGACAAAATAGAAGAAACTATTAGAAAAGAAACAATTATAATAAGAAGTATTTGTTTATGCCGCAAAAAAAATATACCTTTGCAACAGAAAATAAAACAACGTATTTAAGGGTCCTTTAGAGAGTGTAGCTCAAATAGGTGTTTTAATAATGGTTATGAGTCTTCATTGGTGTAATAGATCATTCTTCATAATAAAAGTCACGGTCATAGAGGTGGCAATATTTTCCACTCAACGATGGAAGTTGTTGTTTCTCATTCTCTTATTTCCATGGATATACACCTCAACGATGCGGGCACACTCTATAACCAAAAATATCATTGCTCCTTCATCTGACACTTCTGCCATCAGTCTCACGAAAGAGATACCGGAAGTCTCCATCGAGACACCTCGCTACAAAGGGTACGATAGCAAAGAAATTGGGACCCAAAACATCATTGCCCGGACAACGCTAAACTTACAATCTATCGAAAAACTTCAGATAGAAGACATCCACGGACTCTCTGCCATCGTTCCCAGCCTACACATACCAGACTATGGCTCGCGCATGACCTCCTCCATCTATATCCGTGGAATAGGATCGCGCATTGATCACCCTGCCATGGGACTATATATTGACGGCATACCTGTTTTGAATAAAAACGGATTTGATTTTGAACCGACAGATATACGGAGCATCGATGTATTGCGTGGGCCACAAGGCTCCCTTTACGGACGAAACACAATGGGCGGTGTTATAGACATTACAACTCTCTCCCCCCTCTTTACCGGAGACTACACACGTATTCAGGCTGAATATGGGAGTTATAATCATATTGCCATGAAAGCGGCTCATTACGACACCATCTCGCATAATATGGGCTATGCCATTTCGGCTGCTTACAGACATCGAGATGGGGCATACACCAATGAGACAACTCACAAAAAATCAGATTTAGAAGACGCCGGTACTCTATCCTTCAAATTTGAACGACAAGAGAAAAGATACACCCTAAGACATACAACGACAGCCGACTTCACCGATCAAAAAGGGTATCCTTATCGACAATTACATCCCGAAAATGGAATTTTAGATCCAATCAAATATAACGATCCCTGTACCTACCAAAGACTTTCCATCATGAGCGGAACCCGTTACGATGTTTTAACTCGTGATGGGAAACGTCAATGGTCTGCCACACTCGCCTATCAATACTTAGACGACCGGATGCAAATGGACAATGACTTCACTCCGGAAAAGATTTTCACGCTACAACAGGATGGGCGAGAACACACGATCAACATCGACATAGCTTTAAGACCTACGGCAAAAGAAGGGGTCTCACAATCTGACCGTTGGCTTCCCCTCACAGGTTTCAATATATGGGGAAAACATTTGGACATGAGTGCACCGGTAAGATTTCTGGAGGAGGGGATCAAGCAACTGATTTTAGACAATGCCAACAAAGGACTACAAATAGCTTTTCCTAAAGCAGAACTCTCTTTCTCTGAAAGCAGTTTTCCGATAGAGAGTGAGTTTATGACTCGCAGTTTCGGCATTTCTCTATATCATCACTCATCCATAAAACTCTCTTCTCAATGTCATATTGCTCCGGGCTTGCGCATCGAGCACGAACGACAATATTTCAACTATAATAGTCATGCGACTATTCACTACCGGCTTACCCCCTACATCAATACACCCAAACCTTTCGTAACGAGGCTAAAAGGGAAAGCTCATAATGATTTCACCGAATTATCCCCCACTCTATCCATTACATGGCAAAATAATCAAGGTCTTTCATGGCATTCCTCGGTGAGCCGCGGATACAAATCCGGAGGGTTTAATACACAACTCTTCAGCGACCTACTTCAACAGAGCATGATGAAAGGTCTGCAGAAAGAGATGGGACTTGTTATAGAAGATGGTTCTCTCTCTACAGCAGATGTCATCACCTATAAGCCTGAATATTCATGGAACTATGAAACCGGCATAAAATATGTACAGCCACGTTTTCAAGGATCAGCAACATTCTTCTACACCGATTGTCAAGATCAACAACTCACTATTTTTCCGGCAGGGATGCAAACCGGACGAATGATGACCAATGCCGGTAAAATTCAGATCTATGGAGCAGAAGCATCAACATTCTTTGCGTTAACCCCCTCGGCTCAAAATCTGCAAGGGCACTTCTCTGCATCCTACGGATACACTCATGCGACATTTAAAAACTATATTTCCGGAGAAGTTAACTATAAAGGAAAACATATCCCTTACGCACCTATGCACACACTGGCCATCGCTACAGATTGGGATTACAAGCATCGACTCTTCCTCCACACAGACTATCGAGCTTGTGGCCCCATCTATTGGGATGATGCAAATACAGCAAAACAAGACTTCTATGGTCTGCTGGCAGTTTCTCTCGAATGGAGACACAAACAGACAAGTGTAAAACTATGGAGCAAAAATCTAACCAATGAGGAGTATAGAACCTTCTATTTTGTCTCTATGCAAAAGCACTTCCTGCAAGAAGGCAAGCCCAGAGAAATAGGGATCACTATAACACAAACGTTATAAGTTTTCTAAAAACCATATACAATAACAGCAAATATAAATAATGTCAAACTATAAATCAATCATTCAAACTATGACACAGAAAAAGCATTATGAAATCAAGTTCTTCTTAGGTTTTATCATCGCCCTATTATGCACTATGTTCGTATCATGCCACGAGGATAACGATGTTAACTTCGGCGAGATCGTTAACCCCGACGGCACAGCAACAAATATCGATCGATACAGAGGTAAATTTCAGACCTACATGGGCGGGAGACTCGACCGAGATACAATCTGTATCACAGACTACGTTCATGCCAGAAAAACCGAAAACGGAGACAGCATTATTATGCATAATATAAAATTCTCAAACTACATGCCTATCTCTCTTCAGGCGATCTGCATTACAGACGTAGCCAACACCAATGGGACACTTTCTCTCCGTCATGGGAGCATCGTTCCATTGATGAAAATGAGTGAAACTTGGGTTCCTTACGCAGATAAAACAATCTCTGATTTCAGCGGCAAAATCACTAAAGATAGTTTGGTATTTCAAATGAATTGTGGCGGACTCCCTCTCATATTTAAGTCAGGAGAATCTGTGCCTTACATAAACTAATAAGTTTATTTTCTAATCATTATGCAACAAAATATCCGCAACATTGCTATCATCGCACACGTTGACCACGGTAAAACAACGTTGGTTGATAAGTTACTCCATGCCGGAAACCTTTTTCGGGAAAATCAAAGCACGAGTGATCTCTTATTAGACAATAACGAGTTAGAGCGAGAACGCGGCATCACCATCCTCTCAAAAAACGTCTCTATCAATTATAAAGGGACAAAAATTAACATCATTGACACTCCCGGTCACTCTGACTTCGGAGGAGAGGTAGAACGCGTCTTGAATATGGCAGATGGTTGTATTCTGCTTGTAGATGCTTTCGAAGGCCCCATGCCCCAAACACGTTTCGTACTCCAAAAAGCATTACAAATCGGACTTAAACCCATCGTTGTTATCAACAAAGTGGACAAACTCAACTGCCGCCCTGAGCAAGTGCAAGAGATGGTATTTGATCTTATGTTCAATCTGGATGCGACCGAAGAGCAACTTGATTTCTTCACTATTTTCGGCTCCGCTAAAAATGGATGGATGAGTACTGATTGGCAAAAACCGACAGACAATGTCACCCCACTCTTGGATGCTATCGTACAATATATACCGGCTCCCAAATACAACGAAGGTCCCTCATCGATGCTGATCACATCGCTAGAGTACTCTTCTTTTGTCGGCCGCATCGCCATAGGGCGAGTACACCGCGGAACAATGAGAGCAGGACAAGAAATTTTGTTAATGAAACAGGATGGAACCAATACGAAATGTCGTATCAAAGAGTTGTACACTTTTGAAGGCATGGGCAAAAAGAAAGTTGAGGAGGCTCACTCCGGTGACATTTGTGCCATGACCGGCATAGATGGATTTGAAATTGGAGATACCATCAGCGACATCGAAGCAGCAGAAATCATGCCCGGCATTACTGTGGACGAACCGACTATGTCCATGACTTTCTGTATCAACGACTCCCCATTCTTTGGTAAGGAAGGCAAGTTTGTCACTTCCCGTCAGATTCACGATCGTCTTATGAAAGAATTGGAGAAAGATGTTGCCCTCCGTGTTACCAAAAATGATACGCGAGATGGCTCATGGACGGTCTTTGGACGTGGGGTATTACATCTTTCCATCCTCATAGAAACTATGCGACGCGAGGGATACGAACTCCAAATCGGTCAACCGCAAGTAATCATCAAAGAAATTGATGGCAAAAAATGTGAACCTATAGAACAGATGACCATTAACTGCCCGGAGGAATATTCGAGCAAAATGATAGACATGGTAACTCGTCGGCGCGGAGAGTTAATGACGATGGACACACAAGGCGATCGCATACACATGGAGTTTCAAATTCCATCGCGTGGTATCATCGGCCTTCGTACCAATGTACTTACAGCTTCTGCAGGTGAAGCCATCATGGCACATCAATTCTTAGAGTATCAACCCTGGAAAGGAGATATCACCCGTCGTACCAATGGCTCCATCATCTGCATGGAGAGTGGCACAGCTTTTGCCTATGCCCTTGACAAACTACAAGACAGAGGAAAATTCTTTATTTTCCCACAAGATGAAGTATATGCCGGTCAAGTTGTTGGAGAGCATGCCAAAGAGCGTGATTTAGTAGTCAATGTTACCAAATCAAAAAAACTTACTAATATGCGCTCAAAAAGCTCTGACGAAAAGGCCGCTCTAATCCCTCCGATCGTTTTCTCTCTCGAAGAGGCTCTTGAGTATATCAAGGAAGATGAATATGTAGAGGTAACCCCTCAATCACTCCGCATGCGTAAAATCATTCTTGACGAACAAGAAAGAAAACGCATGAACAGAAGTGCAGAAGAGGAAGATTAATGTCTTATATACATCACTGCCAACTTTTATCGGATAGTAATAAATGTCTTTATCTATTTTCATCTTATATAAATTTCCCCAGGAAGTCTTTTATTGACCTCTTGGGGAAATTATTCTCTAAATGGCTCACCAAAAAACAGACAAATTACAAGAACATTACCCTCCATTGTGATACAAGGGAGTAATGATGACAAGAGTAATAAGGTTATGCTATACCCATTAACTCAATCTCAAAAATAAGAGTCGATCCTCCGGGGATACCGGGTTGAGAATATCTACCATATCCCAACTCTGCCGGGATGTAGATCTCCCACCTATCTCCCACTGACATTTGCTGCATAGCTATTATCCACCCTTCTATAAGATCACTAAGGCGAAAGGCAATAGGAATACCTCCACGACTGCTATCAAACTTCTTACCATTGATGGTCCATCCGGTATAATGCGCTGTGACTATGCTACGAGGGGTTGGATGCTTTCCATCTTGTAAACCGGAACTTAGCACTTTGTAATATACACCTTTAGGTAGTGCTTTAACACCATCCTCCTTTGATTTCACTTCAAGCCACTCCTTATTAGCTTTTACATAATCTTCTCTACTCATACTATAGATGTTTAAGAACAACATTAAACGAAAAAACGCAAACCTTTAAATTATTAAAGATCAAACACAGATCCTCCTAAAAACTCTCTCAACAAAGATGTACGAGGAATCTCATTATCATATATCGACCTAAAGTAAGAGAGGAATCGCAAAAGGCGATTGGCCTCTACCGCCTCAGGAGTATCATGACGCACCTCTCGAAGCACTGTGGTCGCTTGCTCCTTGATAGCAGGGAGTTCATAAATCATCGCTGTATTAAAAATTGCATCCGCATTTTCCTGGAAGGGGAAAATCCACTTCTCCTCTCCACGCCTTACACTCTCCCACCGACGAATCGTGTCAGCAGCAGAACATCCACGATATTGATAATCTCGGATGATGCGACGCAGAAGTCGATTATCTGTAGTAGGAATCCAATTGTGATCATCCAAAGAAATCGTAGTAAGTGCAGAAGCATATATACGATAGATACAATCGTCGGCTATTTTGGATGTTAACATCGGATTGAGGGCATGGATTCCCTCAATAACCAAAATCGTCTCTGCAGAAAGTTGTAAAGTCTGGCCGTTATATTCCCGCTTTCCGGTTTGAAAATTATAAGTCGGAAGATCGATCACTTTACCATCTAAAAGATCTTGCAAATCTTGATTGAGACGAGGTAAATCAAGAGCATATATTGACTCGAAATCCTTTTCTCCATCTTCATCAAGAGGGGTCGCATCCCTATTGACAAACCAATTATCAAGAGACAAATATTTGGGTTTCTTCAGACAAGTCATCAACTGCACAGAAAGACGTCGGGAAGTAGAGGTCTTACCAGAAGACGATGGTCCTGCTATCAATACAACTTTTATTTCAGGGCGTGCAGCAATCTCTTCTGCAATTGCAGCCAAACGCTTTTCTTGCAAAGCTTCATTGAGACGTATGATATCTCCTACATGTCCTTTTTCAATTACAGTATTCAAACATCCCACATTGTGTAATCCTGCCAGCATATTAAATCTCTTATTCTCTGACAGAATCTCCATCATCTTTGGCTGATACTGCACTGGCTCTAACTCAGTGGGATTATTCTGCTTAGGAACGACCAATAGCAATCCTTGTTCGAAAGGCACCAAATCAAACAGAGTCAAACCTCCTGTAGAGGGCAAAAGTGCACTATAATAAAAATCAATATAATTATTCATTTCATAATAGACCGAATAGAGTTTTCCACTCGTCTCTAACAGCGTTGCCTTATCTTCAAAACCTCTCTCTCTAAACAATTTTACAACCTCTGTCACATGTGTTTCTTCTCTTTTAAAGGGAACATCTGCGTGAATGAGTTCTTGCATACGATTCTTAATGCTTAGGCACAAATCCTCTGAAACTTTTGTACATCCGGAAAGAGTCGCATAATAATTATGAGAGAATGAATGCTCAATTCGCACCTTATTTTCCGGGGATACATCGTTGACAGCACAGCAAAGGACAAAACAGAGTGTCCTGACATAGATGCGCATACCGGTAGCAGAAGTGATATCTAAAAAAGTTATATCCTGAGGTGTAAAAAGAGTATAATTTAGACCTACAGTGTGAGCATTTGCTTTAGCACCGACACATGGATAAGCTAATTTTTGTGGCAGACGTTCATACAGATTTCTAAGTGGAGTTCCTTTGATAACATTATAATAGGTCTGATCATTAGTACAATAGACTTTTGTTTCCATAACTATAATTAAAAAGAAAAGTGACTTTCAAATTTTATGGCCGAAAGATACAAATTTTTTCATTATCTGCTCCCTTTATCTCTCAAAAAATGTCAGAAAAAACTTTTTTGACTATATTGTTATTATTAAAATGTATTTCTATCTCTGAATTGAAGATAATATATCGGCTTCAACAAAAAATAAATAAATACAGAATTAATGATCTTTATTTTCGGCTTCTTAAAATAATTAGTTTTGTACTTATGTGCGTTTGTTATGAATAAAAAAGCAAAAAAGGGTGAGAAAAATAATGTTTTTTACTGTTTTTTTTGGCCAATAAAATAATTAGCATTATATTTGCACCCGCAAAACACAGGATAGTCCTATGGTGTAATGGTAGCACATCAGATTTTGGTTCTGCTTGCCAAGGTTCGAATCCTTGTAGGACTACCAAGCCGCGACATGAATTCATGTTGCGGTTTTTGTTTTTTCTTAACGCCCAATTCGGAGCTGGGTGGACAAAATAACAAAAGAAAAACGACGTCCAATATAAATTGAGCGTCGCTTTCTTTTTGTATAAACATTTGTTCTTTTCGTTCTAAAAGGGAAGGTTTATTATTTAACCATTTCCCACATAATGTACATCATCGCGATCACATAGCTTACAATAGCTGCCATCATGAGATGTTTGTGCTTAAAAATAGATAACATAATACCTTAAATTTTAGTTGTTAATACTAAAAACCAATGCAATTTATAAATATCGATTCTGTTACAAATCGTTAGTGCAAATATAGCTGCTTTGCTTCAATTGGATAAAAAGGACAATAAAAAATGACCTTTTTTCCACTAAAACGACAATTTTTCTCCACTTTTTGCTCAACGCAAATGACATAATCGATGGATTAAGAGAGAGAAATTGCCGGAGAGATGAACCGGAAGAAATATTTATTGCCAAACACTTTAGGTGATCTCTGTTCGGAATCCTAATTTACTTTACAGCTTTACTTCCATTTTTCTTTTCTGTCGGTATTTGATGCTGATGTATTCGGCTAGCATTATGCGCCAAAAATTCTTTCCAATTTTTACTTCCTCCCCCACTAGACATCAATGGTTTAGAAGAAGTATAATAATGACAAAGTGCTATAGCAACTGCATCCGTAGCATCTAACTTAGGATTAAGATCTGCTTCTGATATCTTCAGAGTCCGTTGTAACATGGCTGCCACCTGCTCTTTAGTTGCTGCCCCATTACCTGTAATCGCAATTTTTATTTTCATCGGCGGATATTCAAATACGGGGATCTCCCGAGAAACGCAAGCAGCCATCGCTACACCTTGGGCACGACAAAGTTTTATCATCGACTGTGGATTGATTCCGACAAATGGCGATTCGATAGCTAATTCATCCGGATGATATTGATCTATCAGGCTAAGTACTCTCTCAAAGATCCTCTTGAGTCGTAAGTAATGGCTGTCAAACTTTGACAACTGCAAAACTCCCATTACAACCAATCTGGGTTTGCCGGAAACTACTTCAAGCACTCCATAACCCATAACATTCGTTCCGGGATCAATTCCTAATATAACCTTTTCGACTTGCACTCAGTAAAATAAATAGTTAAAAGACTCGTATTACTTTGGAATACTATTGTATAAGTTCAGAAACAGCCGCCTCAATCTGCTCGCCTCTCAGATTCTGTTTATATACTGTACCATCAGGAGCAAACAATATAATAAAAGGTATAGTCTGCACATTATATGCCTCAGCAGCCTCGCCCTTACTATCCAAAATCTGAGGCCATGTTATACCTAATTCTTCCACAGCTGCTAAATGATTTTTTACCTCGTCAGAGACAGCAATACCTAACACAACCAATTTGTCTTTATACTGATCAGCCACTTTCTTGAGCGTTGGAGTTTCCGCACGACAAGGACCACACCAAGAAGCCCAGAAATCGACTAACACTGGTTTTCCTTTACCAACATAATCGCTAAGGCGAGCTGTTTTTCCATCAGATGTTTTACCTTCAAAATCGATAAACAACTGATTATCATCCACCCCATTTAATCCTCCAATCTGAGGAGAGTCCACTTGGATTAAATACTCTAAATATTGTGTCACATAAGGATTTTTAGCAATAAAAGGACTTGCTTCTGCAACCATTGCTTCTGCCTCGGGTAAAGAATCGATATTCCATAATTTTAGAATATAAACATATAATCCTAATAGATTATCCGGATTAGCATTATAAACAGAATCTAAAAGGGATGTAATATCTTTTACATAATTATTATTTATCTCATAGATCAAACTATCAAAAGATAGATTTGAAGAAGAATCTTCCTCCTGCATACTTTGTAAAAGGGTTAATTTCCCCATTGCCTCCTCTGCCTTTGCTGCAAGTTGTCCTTTAAAGACGTTAATTTCATCATTGGTAGGCGTTCCCATCGGAAGAATATCCTGTAAGGTCACATTCAGTTGAATATCTCCTGGTTCTAATGCAAATTGTCCGCTGGCATATCCGCAGACAAGCGTTACCAATTCTGGCTCTTCCACTTCTCCCGAAAAATAGAAATGATTATCCAAAATAAGAGAGGAGTCTATCACTTCTGCCTTATAATCGAGAAGATATGCCATCAACGAATCATAATCATCCACCTCTACCACACCTTCTACGTTATATTTATTGCCTTTACCGCAGGAAACTAAAGCCACAAACGCGAATAATAAAAACGCAGGAAATAAAATACAATGTTTTCTCATAATTTATGATTGTAAAAAATTACTATTTTATAAATGAATTTACCTCTATTTTGGTTTATTTACAAGATCATCTGCGATGCTTTTTCCGCACCCGTATTATAGCAATTATCATCCTCTACTTTCAGAGTCTGTAATGCTGCATGTAATTTTTGGACAGGCAATCCCATTACATTAAAATAGCTCCCATTTATATGGGTTACGCCTATATACCCTATCCACTCCTGGATACCATAAGCACCCGCCTTATCAAAGGGCTGGTAATGATCGACATAATAAGCAATCTGTTGTTCGGTAAGTGGAGCAAAAGTTACATCTGTCACAGCGACAAAATTCGTTTCATCAACACGAGAACGAAGACATACCGCCGTATAAACCTGATGCACCTTTCCAGATAGCTTGCGCAACATCTGACAGGCTTCCTCCCTTCCCTGAGGTTTTCCCAAAACGACTCCATCAGCCCAAACTATTGTATCAGCAGTAATCAAAACTTCTCCGGCACAAAGCGGTTGTTTATAGGCATTCATTTTCAATCGTGCAATGTGCAAAGGTATCTCTCCCGCCTTAAGCAGAGAAGGCCAAACCTCATCCACCTCCCCTACACTCACTACTCGAAATGGGATATCCAACCCACCTAAAAGTTCTCGACGACGCGGAGAAGCACTTGCCAAAAGTAAATTCATTCTCTTAAATGCTTTTTAAAATTATAATATAGGTGCGCCTCTTTATGTATAGTTATATAGATTAGCGACAATAATCAGTGTTCTCACCAGCCAAAAGCGACTCTGTCTGCCATCCACTTACCCTGAGCTTTTAAAACCTGCTCAATGACATCCCTACCACAGCCTTTTCCGCCGGCATAAGGAGAAACATATAGGCTTAGATCGATTATCTCTTGGGCAGCATCAGAAGGACAGACCGGCAACCCCACCTGCTGCATTACCTCATAATCCGGAATATCATCTCCCATATAAAGCACCTCTTCCGGTAACACCCCGGTCTTCTGCAACAAATCCTTCATATCTTCTGTCTTAACGCTGGAGGACAAATAGATATGCTTGATACCGAGGTACTCATAACGTTTTCTGACTGCCTCTACTTTTGCTCCGGATATGATCGCCACGGTTAGTCCTGTCTTAACAGCCAACTGCAGTGCATAACCATCCTTTATATTCAGAGTGCGACAAGGTTGCCCCTCATCATCCATTGGGGTAATATTGGCACTTAAGACACCATCCACATCAAAAACCAAAGCTTTAATTCGAGTCAAATCATAATTAATCATAAGGAGGAGCGGATGTTATTTATTCAATAATAGTTACCCAGCCATGTTTGTCTTCAATATCTCCATACTGGATAGCCCGAAGCGTCTCATATAGCTTAGAACAAATCGGACCAGGCTCTGAACCATCGATTATATTATAAACAATATCTTCGTCCAAATCATCGATGCGCGAAATAGGGGAAATCACCGCTGCCGTACCACACATTCCGGCTTCGTCCAATTCAGCCAATTCCTCAACCGGCATTGGGCGTTGTTCGACCTCCATGCCCATATCACGAGCCAGTTGCATAAGGCTGTTGTTAGTGATGGAGGGCAAAATGCTCTCACTTTGAGGAGTTATATACTGATTACCTTTAATGCCAAAAAAGTTGGCAGGACCACACTCATCAATAAATTTTTTGCTACGCGCATCGAGATATACCACAGCACTATATCCCATCTCATGAGCCTTCATTCCAGCAGTAAGACTGGCGGCGTAATTACCACCCACTTTCCAGCGGCCTGTTCCATAAGGTGCAGCACGATCAAAATGGCGTAAAATGCAGCATGGAGTAGTCTTGAAACCATCCTTAAAATAGGGACCTACAGGCATCACAAAAACAATAAATTCATATTGATCTGCAGGATGAACACCGACTTGCGCACCCGTACCAAACAAGACAGGACGAATATATAATGAGGCTCCGGATTCATAGGGAGGCACAAAATCAGCATTGAGTTTCACTACCTTCTCAATTGCTTCCTCAAAAAGGCCATCGGGCATCGGTGCCATCATAATACCTTCACATGTGGACTGAAGTCGCTTGGCATTTTCACTCATACGGAAAACACGAATTTTACCATCTTTTCCTCTAAAAGCTTTCAAGCCTTCAAAACCAGCTTGTCCATAGTGTAAGACCGTTGCAGCCATATGCATCGTAACTTCTTCTGAATCAGAAACACGAAGTTCACCCCATTTACCATCTTTAAACGTACAGCGCACATTATAATCAGTCTTACGATAACCGAAAGAGAGATTGGACCAATCAATTTGCTTATTCATAACCTTAAAACATTATAAAAAAAATTCACTGACAATTAAAGAGCTACTACGCCTTTTCGTGTAGCTTTGACCTTGCAAATATAGTTTTTTATTATCAACACACCTACGTTTTCACAGAAAAAGTGCAAGAGAAATCATTTTTTTGAGCAAAAGCCTAAAAAGGGAGATTAAAATTTGTCCGAATGGAAAGAAATTGTTACCTTTGCGCCGCTTTTGAATTAAGCATCAGCAGTTGTGCGATGTTGGCAGAGACCGAAAGGGTCAATATACTTGTCCTCGCCCAACTTAGTGTGATGGGAGATTAAGGAGCAAATCCTCAATTTTGAGTAACACATTTAAAACTTAACAAAAACATGCGTCAGTATGAATTAACAGGTACCGTGCGTACCGAAAGCGGCAAAAAAGTTGCAAAATCATTACGTGCACAAGGCCTCGTTCCTTGTAATCTTATTGGTAACGGCAAGTCTGAAACATTCACTGTAAAATGTGCGGACCTTCGGAACCTTGTTTACTCTTCTCAGGTTTATGTTGTAAACTTGACTATCGACGGTAAGGAGCAGAAAGCAATCGTTAAAGAGATGCAATTCAGCCCGGTAGAAGAGAACCTTCTTCACATTGACTTCCTCGCTATCGATGAGAATCAGCCGATCGTAGTTAACATTCCTGTTAAATTGGAAGGTCACGCAGAAGGTGTTAAAGCCGGTGGTAAGCTCGTTAAGCAGCTCCGCGACTTGAAGGTTAAAGGTCTTTTGGCCAACGTTCCCGAGCGTCTCATCATCGATGTTACTCCATTGGGTCTCGGCAAGTCTATGAAGGTGAGCGAATGTGCATTCGAAGGTCTCGAAGTGCTTACTGCAGGTGAGGCTATCGTAGCTGCTGTACGTGCTACTCGTGCTTCTCGTCAAGCTGCTAACAACAACTAATCTTGAGTTTGCAGTAGCATAATGAAATACCTTATTTGTGGACTGGGCAACATTGGTTCAGAATACCAAGGCACCAGACATAATATTGGGTTTGATGTATTGGATGCCTTCGCTGAGGCATCCAATATTTCTTTTACAGAGGATCGCTATGGCGCTGTCGCTGAAGTGAGAGTCAAAAACCAGCAGTTACTCCTTCTGAAACCCAATACTTATATGAACCTTAGCGGCAATGCCGTCAGATATTGGATGCAACGCGAAAAGATCGATGTCGATCATCTATTGATCATCAATGATGACATCTCTCTTCCATTTGGCCAACTCCGACTTCGTGCCGGAGGATCTGATGGAGGACACAACGGTCTGAAAGATGTAGCTCGCGTTGTAGGAGGCACAAATTATGCCCGTCTCCGTTTCGGCGTGGGCAACGATTTTCCGAAAGGAGGGCAGATTGATTGGGTTCTTGGCAAGTTTCCGGCTGAGGAGAAACTACTGCTTCCCGAAAAATTGAAAACAGCATGTGACATTATCAAATCTTTCTGTTTAGCGGGAATCAACATTACGATGAATCAGTATAATAAAAAATAACCCCCTCCTCTCGCGACCGACAAAAAGCCATCCTCAATAATAATTACCGACACACATATCGGTACAACATCATAATTCACTTAAAAATATTCTCCTTACTATGCAAGAAGTCAGAATAGACAAATGGTTATGGGCAGTACGTATTTTCAAGACGCGCACCATAGCCTCTGACGCATGTAAACTCGGACGTGTAACGATCGGCGGCAGCAAAGTCAAATCCTCCCGCAATGTTCATGTAGGCGATGTTATCGAAGTTAGAAAACCTCCGATAACCTACTCATTCAGAGTACTTCAGCTGACAGAAAACCGAATGGGAGCCAAACTTGTGCCCGGATTTATGGAAAACATCACTCCTCCGGAGCAAATGGAAATACTCCAACTGCAGCGACTCAACGGATTCATTGACAGAGCTAAAGGGACAGGACGACCAACCAAAAAAGATCGACGAGACTTGGAGGAATACACACAGCCGGAGTATTTGGATGAATTTGATTTTGACTTAGATGACTTGGATGATGACGAGATAGCAGAACAACTACCGAGAGTCAATCTTTAATAAAACAATGCGCAAACCTCCAGCGATCTAATAAGCAATTGGGTTTTAAAAATATATGTATTACATAAAAACAATAAAACAAAAAAAAGATGGCTTGCTTCACAGCAGTCCATCTTCACTAACCTTAAATCTTATACCATGAAAAACACGTTGCAAAGTTAAAAATAGTATTTTTAATAGCAATAACAAAATTCAAAAAAAATCAAAGAAAACCCGAAAAGATGGAAAAATTAACACAAGAAGAACTAAAGTGTCATCTTAACCTGCCAATCTTCAAAATCATTTCAGAAGAGGCTGATCGTCTCCACCGAGAATGCTATGTCATAGGAGGTTATGTAAGAGACATTTTTCTCAAACATCCATCCAAAGATATTGACATTGTTACCGTTGGGAGTGGCATTGAGTTAGCTAAAGCTATTGCTCATCGCTTAGGGAAACACACCTCTTTGAGCGTTTATCGCAATTTCGGGACAGCGCAAGTCAAACACAAAGATATCGAAGTTGAGTTTGTCGGAGCGAGGAGAGAATCTTACTCTCGAGACAGCCGCAAACCAATTGTCGAAGATGGAACCCTTGAGGATGACCAAAACCGTAGAGACTTCACCATCAATGCGCTTGCCATCTGCCTTAATGCAGATCGTTTTGGAGAACTTATCGATCCTTTTGATGGCCTCGCAGACCTTGCCAAAGGAGTCATTCGGACGCCTCTTGACCCGGACATAACATTTAGCGATGACCCTCTCCGCATGCTTCGCGCCATCCGGTTTGCCACCCGTTTTGGTTTTAAGATCAAGGCTGACACTTTCGAAGCTATCGCACGCAATCGCGAACGCATTAAAATCATTTCCGGCGAACGCATCATTGACGAGTTGAATAAAATTAACCTGACGACACAACCCTCTGTCGGTTGGAACTACCTACAACGTTGCGGACTGCTACAAATCATTTTCCCCGAACTTCAAGCACTTTCAGGTATCGAAAACCGTGACGGTCGAGGACACAAAGACAACTTCCAACACACACTTACAGTATTAGACAACGTGTCTGCTACCGGCAACCGCAATCTTTGGCTTCGTTGGGCAGCTCTGATGCACGATCTTGGCAAGGCAAAAGCCAAAGCTTATGATGAAAAATTAGGATGGACATTCCATAACCATGACTACATAGGCTATCGGATGATACGTCCTATCTTCACACGTCTTAAGTTACCCCTCGGAGCCGAGATGAAATATGTGGAGAAACTTGTTTCACTCCACATGCGTCCTATCTGTTTAGCAGAAGAGAACATTACAGATTCTGCTATCAGACGTCTCCTTTTCGATGCAGGAGATGACATCGACGAATTGATGACCCTCTGCGAAGCTGACATCACTTCTCGAAACCCAGAAAAGGTAAGACGCTTTTTAGAAAACTTCAAAATCGTACGTCAGAAATTGATCGAAATCGAGGAAAAAGACCGTATCAGAAACTGGCAACCCCCGGTCGATGGCATAGAGATCATGCAACGGTATAATCTGACACCCTGTCGCGAAGTTGGAGAACTTAAAAACAAACTCAAAGATGCCATCCTCGATGGAGTAATCCCTAATGATCACGAAGCAGCACTCTCCTACCTCGACACACAAGCTCAAGAGATGGGGATAACATGGTGAAAAAGTATAGAAATCAACACACCATTAGGAAATATTAGATCTAACAACGCGGTGAGTCTCGTCATATCGAAACTCACCGCGTTAACATTTTCTAGTTATCTACTGAAGTAATTAACTCTCCTTTAGGATAACACTGGGTCATGTTGAGCAAGAGTGCCCTACATTACCTGACAACAATTACAACGGTTGTGCAGTAACCTCTTTACTGATTTTCTTCACCATGCCCTGTAGGACAGCGCCCGGGCCCACCTCGATAAACGTATCGGCTCCGGCAGCAATCATATTAAGCACAGACTGTGTCCAGCGCACAGAAGCAGTCAACTGAGCCACCAAATTTCTCTTGATCTCCTCCGGGTCAGTGTGAGCTAAAGCATCCACATTCTGATAGATGGGACACTTAGGAGAGTGAAATTCTGTTGCCTCGATAGCAGAAGCCAACTCCTCACGAGCGGGCTCCATCAGCGGAGAGTGAAATGCACCTCCGACGTTGAGTTTTAATGCACGTTTCGCTCCGGCAGCCTTCATCTTCTCACAAGCGACATCGATCGCCTCATTTGCACCGGAGATAACGATTTGACCGGGACAATTATAATTAGCAGGAACTACCACACCTTCTGTCACCTCTGCACAGATGCTCTCCACGGTTTCATCGGGTAAAGCAATAATCGCAGCCATCGTTGATGGATTCAGTTCGCAAGCCTTCTGCATGGCTAGAGCACGTTTAGAGACAAGGCGAAGACCATCCTCAAAAGAGAGGGCCCCACTTACCACCAATGCTGAAAATTCGCCGAGAGAGTGACCTGCCACCATATCCGGACAAACCTCCGGATTTACGAGTGCAGGGATCACCGAGCAGAGGAAAACTGCCGGCTGAGTCACTTTCGTCTGACGTAAATCCTCATCAGTTCCGGCAAACATCAAGTCCGTGATGCGGAAGCCAAGAATCTCGTTGGCCTGCTCAAAGAGTTGTTTCGCCTGCTCGTTATTCTCATAGAGATCCTTGCCCATACCGACAAATTGGGAACCTTGTCCCGGAAATACATACGCTTTCATTCGGTTAATTCTTTTTGGTTTTAAATAATAATTACCTTTTTTCAATGTTAGAGCCACCCAATCTCTGCAATGCAACAATTACCGATGTACGGCAAACAGCATAACCTTAGCCAATCAACTCTAAACACGGCAACAAATATAACATTTTATCTCCTATTAGAGTGAAAAGCCCTCTTCCGAGAGACAAAAAAACGGCTTAAAAACTTAAAATCGGGGCAAAAAGAGAAAGCACAACTGACAAAATGAAACCGCCATGCCACTCTTAAAGAAAAAAAAGGCTTCAAGTTTGCGTATCTCGCCGACTTACACTATCTTTGCAGTCGCTTAATTGTGAATATCCGAATTATGATTGACCCTAAAACAGGCTTAACAGCATCAGGACTTGACCCCAAACGATTTATCAGCGTAATCGATGGAAAAGCGACTGCCCTCTATGTACTTACCAATAGTCGAGGTGCAGAGATCTGCGTCACTAATTATGGTGCCATTGTGCCATCGATTATGATGCCGGATAGAGAGGGACATTTAGCCAACGTAGTTCTCGGCATGGAGGACATCGAGGGTGTAGCCCATGGTCCGGAACCCTATTTGGGAGCCACTATCGGTCGTTATGGCAACCGTATCGCCGGTGCTCAGTTCACCCTGGATGGTGTCACCTATCATGTCACAGCCAGTCAGGCACCTAACTGCCTGCATGGAGGCAAAAAAGGATTTCATGCTTGTGTTTGGGATGCAGAGCAGATCAATGAGCAGACCCTGCTCCTTCGATACACTGCTAAAGATGGAGAAGAGGGCTTCCCTGGCAATCTTGCTGTCGAAATGACCTACACACTCACTGATGACAACGCATTCCGCATCGACTACAAAGCGACGACTGATCGACCGACGCTCTGTAACTTGACCAATCATGCGTTTTTCAACCTCTGTGGCATCCAGACTGTAACCCCCAGCATAGAGGGACACAGACTTACCATTTTTGCCGATCACTATTGCCCAATCGATGCCTTATGCATCCCCTATGGTGAAAAAGCTCCCGTAGAGGGTACCCCACTCGACTTCCGGACACCCCACTTAGTCGGAGAGCGCATCGATGCTGATCATGAACAGATTCGCCACGGTTCCGGATATGACCACAGCTATGCTCTCCGCAAAGAGTATGATGGAGAACTATCTTTGGCAGCCATCTGTGAAGATCCACAGAGCGGTCGTTGTCTGAAGGTTTATACGACAGAGCCCGGCATGCAACTCTATACCGGAAATTGGCTGAGCGGATTTGAAGGACAAAAAGGATGCACCTACCCTCGTCGTAGCGCTATCTGCTTTGAAGCGCAACACCATCCGGACTCCCCTAATCAACCTCAATTTGAGAGCACCACTCTCCGTCCGGGTGAAACCTACACGCAGACCACGATCTATGCGTTCTCTGTAGCAGGGTGTTGAGACATTAATCCTACTTCCCATGATTATTGGACGCACTTAAGGAGGGCACAAATAAATGCAAAATCGAAATAAAACGATAATATAGAATTAAATAAATAACGTTTCACACTAAAAAACTTTACAATTATGGCAAAGTCTGAGAAGAAAAGAAAAAAGATTTTTGGTTTCCACTCTCCATTCAATAAGTTGACTAAGGAGCAAGTGGCTCGTCAAGAGGCTATGGAGAAATACCTCGCCAAAAAAGACTAATCTTTCTATCAAAGCAAAACTGAAAACCGGGCATCATGCTGCCTACACGCAGATACCCTACGGTTTTCAGTTTTCTCTTTTATTTAGATCGCAAGGGGTTTATTGGCGAAGCCATCGCCAAAAGACTTCGCAGGGCGCAGCCCTTAAACCCCTCAACCAATAAACCAATAAATTACCATGGATATCGAATATGTAAGAAGTCGCTTCTCCAAGCATTTCAACGGCTCAAAAGGCTCTGTCTATGCCTCACCTGGCCGCATCAACCTCATCGGTGAACACACAGACTATAATGGCGCCTTTGTCTTCCCAGGCGCAGTCACTCAAGGGATGGTTCTCGAAATCAAACCTAACGATAGAGATATTGTCAAAGCCTACTCCATTGACCTCAAGGACTACGTCGAGTTTGGACTCGGCGAGAACGATGCTCCGCGAGCCAGTTGGGCACGCTACATCTATGGTGTATGCCGCGAAATGATCAAACGAGGTGTAGAAGTTAAAGGTTTCAATACCGCTTTTGCCGGAGATGTCCCACTCGGGGCCGGCATGTCCTCCTCTGCTGCCCTCGAAAGCGCCTTTGCATTTGCTCTCAACGACCTCTTCGGTTGGGGCAAAATCGACAAATTTGAGTTGGCTAAAGTCGGACAAGCCACAGAGCATAACTACATCGGCGTCAAGTGCGGCATCATGGATCAGTTTGCCTCAGTCTTTGGCAAAGCCAAAAGCCTCATCCGCCTGGACTGCAAAACACTCGAATACCAATACTTCCCCTTCGATCCGGTAGGCTACAAACTCGTTCTCCTGGACAGCGTTGTCAAACACGAATTGGCATCCTCTGCCTATAACGACCGCCGTCAGAGTTGCGAAAACGTAGTAGCAGCCATCCAGAAGCGCCACCCCGAAGTGACTTGTCTCCGCGATGCCTCCATGGCATGGCTCGATGAAGTCAAAGCCGAGATCACCGCAGAGGACTACAAACGTGCTTACTATGTCATCGGCGAAGTGCAGCGTGTACTCGATGTTTGCGATGCTTTGGAACGCGGAGATTATGAGACCGTCGGTCGCAAGATGTATGAGACCCACGAGGGACTCAGCCGTGACTACGAAGTCTCTTGTCCGGAGTTGGACTACCTCAACGAGATCGCCCGCGAATGCGGTGTTACCGGCTCTCGCATTATGGGTGGTGGCTTTGGAGGTTGCACCATCAATCTTGTCAAAGAGAAACACTATGACAACTTTATAGCTCGTGCCAAGCAACTCTATTTTGAGAAATTCGGACGCCAACCGAAAGTCTATGACGTTGTCATCGGCGATGGCTCACGCAAACTCGTTTAATTTCTGTGCGCTATTTCATTTATCTGCAATATGACGGCTCCAACTACCATGGTTGGCAAATACAACCTAATGCTGTCTCCGTCCAGCAGACCCTACAACGCGGTCTCTCGCTGCTCCTGCGGCGAGAGACACTTATTGTCGGAGCAGGCCGCACAGATACCGGAGTCCATGCCCGAGAGATGATCGCACACATGGACCTACCCGGTCTTCTATCTTTCTGTCAAGGGCGCTTTGACATCATTGAGCAAACGCACAATGACAGCGCACTATGTGCCGTCAACGAAGAGCCGACAGCAACATCTCTCCGAGAGACGATCGCAGCTTGCCAGCATCTCACGCAAAAGCTCACACTACTCCTCCCTCAGGACATAGCCATCCTCCGCATCATTCCGGTGCGTCCGGATGCACATGCTCGTTTCTCTCCCATCTCTCGCACCTATCGGTACTATATCACCACGCGCAAAGATCCCTTTGCCCGCCATTACACTCACCGCGTCACATTTCCGCTCGACTTCGATGCCATGAATGCTGCAGCGGCGCTTCTCCCTTCATTCACTGACTTTACCAGTTTCTCTAAGCTACACACCGATGTCAAGACCAACGACTGCCGCATCTTTGAGGCGCGTTGGGTGGCAGGCGACAATCCGGACGAGTGGCACTTCGTCATCCGTGCCGACCGATTTCTACGTGGCATGGTACGCGCCGTCGTAGGTACCCTTCTCCTCGTGGGACGTCACCGCCTCACATTGGCAGAGTTTCGTGCCGTGATCGAGCGCCGTGACCGATGCGCTGCCGGCGACTCAGCTCCTGCAGAGGCTCTCTTCCTCGAGAATGTGGAATACCCAGAAAGCATATTTTATGATGAAAATGTATTAGGAAGTTTGGATTAAGATTTATAACAATTTTATTGAGATACCCTGTTTTTTACAAAAAATTATTACTTTTTTATAGTTGTAAAAAGTAATTCATTATATTTGCATCTATTGCTGTCCGGTAAAAAAATGTCGTGAATAAAGAATTAGGGCTGACACTTCTCACGAGGTATCAGCCCTTTTGGTTATCTTTGTTTGGGACAAACATAAATATAACCATGGGCAAAGATAGTCATTTTACCGGACAGCAATAAAAAATAAGTTAAGCTTAGTGATAATAGAAACAATTAAGTAGCGCAACGACTTGGGTTTCAAGCATCCAATCGAGGATAGGATTATAGACACCTATAATAAGAATTATACTCTCTTGTTGCAATAAATATGCAGGATATATACGGAGTTCGATCTCTTGCAATGTGACATCATAGAGGGTCTCAAACATAGGTTTTTTAAGCCTCTCGAAAGAGTTAAAATTACATCGCGATGAAATTTGAATTTCTACGCGATGTATATTTTGAGCTTTTTTCGGGGTGTTTTTTATACTTGGTCATGTGTTTTCTCTATTATCATGATAGTCCTAAAGGCTTGTATGAATATACTTAGAATATGCGCTTGCGTGATAAAAAGTCAAATATAAATCTCTGCAGATAATTTTTAATCATGTAATCGGAATTATTGGTGTCCGCTAAAAAAAAATCGACAAAATATGTGTCCGCTGACTGTTTGCATCATGCTGCCGTGTAACGTGCATCACGCCGCCGTGTAACGTGAATGATGCCGCCGTGTAACGTGCATCACGCCGCCGTGTAACGTGAATGACGCCGCCGTGCAACGTGATTCACGCCGCCGTGCAACGTGAATCACGCCGCCGTGTAACGTGAATCACGCCGCCGTGTAACGTGAATGACGCCGCCGTGTAACGTGAATGACGCCGCCGTGCAAACTGTCCATATAATAGAATTTATGTGCTCTGTGTCCATCTCAGCAAAAACACAGCACGCTGAATCAAACGACACAGTGTGCTGAATCGGGTAACACAGCACGCTGAATCAAACGACACAGCGTGCTGCATCGGGTAACGCAGCACGCTGTGTGTATAGATAAATGCCAATATAAGTGTATGTTAACGGATTTATTTGACCGTTTTGTGCCTTATTGATAAAGCCGGTTGACTCAGTTAAGGCTTGCAAATTACTTTTACATTCTTAATCATGCCCGAATAAGCCTCATCGCCACCGGTTACTGTCTCTTTCATCTCGATGGTTGATGCAGGAGGGAGCGCAGTGGAGAGTGAGCCAACATATAAGATCTTGTACTCGTTTTTAAGTGTAGCCTCAAGACAAATTTTATAGTTACCCTCTGAGACTTTTTCCCCTTGTGAGTCTGTATAATCCCAACAGAATGTCTGTACCCCACTCTCTTTCGGAGTAGCTCCGGTAAAGGCATCAAGTGTCTCATCGGACATCTCTGATGCGCGAACATGAGAGACCCAAGTGGGGACACAGGCTGGTCTATAGGTGTAACCACGTCTTAGTGGCTGTCCCTCTCGCACACGTCCCTTGGTCGTGAACGAGGTGACAAACAGCGTTTTTACGACTTCTCCACGCTCATTCTCAATCCAAACAGCATATTGATTAGAACCCGGCCCGGACTTACGATTGTAGTCAAATGAGATTTCAACTGTCCCGGCGCTTTGGGGGTTTTGGTTTTTTGATTTCTCCTCTGCAGTCACTCCCATAAGGGCAGCAGCAAAAATCAAGACAGTAAAGATCAACTTATTCATAACAAAAAAAATTATAGTTCTAACGTTTTATCAGTTTATTTTCATTTTTGCAGGCAGTCGATGACATCAGCAGCACGGCTCTCGGGAGTGACACGAAGTGAAGAGACCCGACCACCGGAACAGGCAGCTTCAACGATGGTGCCATAAGGGAGATGAAGACGGAAAGAAACATCACACGAGGGATCCCAAGCCGGGAAAAGGAGGATCTTGCCATCTCGCTCCTGAACAAGCATCTCCTGCAGTCCGATCATCGCACTACCACCCCAATTGTGATCCGGAGTCCAGTCATAGCCCGGACCCCAATAGGCAGGGAATCGATGGGGTCCGGAAGCAAGTTTCTCCATAGTGAGCCGCATCGCATCATCTGTAAGTCCGAGACACGCAGCCCAAATGTTGTCCTGCTTCCAGCCCTTATGGGTGCGGAAGCGAAGAGCGTCCGGATCATAAAGATAAGTATTAAGAGCGAGAGAGGCTGAGTCCGCCAGGCAACCATGGAGACGCCACGGAAAAACAGGATAGAGTTGCGGAGTCTCAACATTGTTGATACGCTCCCAAAGTTGCGCAGGTGCAATCATCTGACGCCCCTCTAAAGTGCGCGTCGGAAGTGGTGGCAGACGAAGGTCGAGGGAGGCAAGAGGTGTGCGGAAGAAGAGAGAGTCCTTATCCTCTCCTCCACGTGTGGCACGGCGATAGTCCATATAATGACGATGGACGGTGCGAAGGGCTGAAATAGTGGAGGCAGAGTTGTAGGTCATCTTGTAGGTCTCACAAGCGCTACCGGGATAAAGGACAAGGTGTCCCGCTCCATCCAGTTCCTGCCGTCCGCGCTGACGGGCAAGATAACGATAGTGCTCGTCAAAAAACGTGAGACAAGACTCAATGAGAGGTTCGTAGGGAGTAATATCCATGTTGGCATAGCGATATAGTTCTAAGGCCATGAGACAAAACTCAAGAGCAGTATCCCACTCATATTCAAGCCACGCGTTATACTCGACACCGGGATCAAAAGAGGCAGGTCGCTTATTACCATATTCGGCAGGATTAGGGAGACCGAAGTTTTCCATCTGCTCAGTGAAGCAGGCTCCACTATGACCCCAATAATGACGAGATCGCAATTCGGCAGTGGGCAGAAGTCGGAGATAGAAATCAAGTTGCGGACGCATCATCTCAAAGTCACCGCTTTTGAGCATGCCCCAATAGACGAGACGCTGGTTTTGTGCAGTGTGTGTACCTCCTCCCCAACGACGATAGTCGGGTGTAAAGGTCGATTTTGGGTGCACATGAGAAGGATCAAAAGTGAAAAGACCGCCATTAAACTTCGTAGGCCAGTCTCCATGAGCATTGCAACCCAACATATAACGGAAAAGTGCGAAGTTACGAAGGGCGTCACGCACAGAGTCCGGGAGTTGACTCCCGGCAGTGATGTGGCTGCGTTGCCAATAAGCTCGCCACCAGGCTCTGCTCTGCTCACGGTCGTGACTAAGGCGAACTGAGCGCTCAGTCTCAGAGAGGGCTTTGTGCCAAACATCAAGAGACTCTGCGGATGTCTCGAGTGTGATCTGCAGATGATGACGGCGGGCCGGTCGAGCAGAACGATAGTGCCATGCGGTGAAAGGACGTCCATAGGCATCGGTCAGTTCCTCACAACGATCATACCGGAGAGAGGTACCGCTCAGACGACCTCCGAAAGTCAAGTCAGACAATGGGTCATAAAGGCTATCGATATAGGCAGTCAGACCTTGTTGTCGTACGGTGAAATCAAAGACAGTGGGTCCCTGATTGCGATGGAAAAAAGTCAACATCTCCTTTTCGGCACGGATGGAGTCACGACGGGTGACGGTTTGCTTAGGGATGATCCACTTGTAACTACACTGCTGAGCTGCGGCTTTAGGCAAGGGTGTGTCTGTGACACGCCAACTCTCATAGGATGCATCAAGATCGACAGCCCGAGGTGAGGAAATCTCAATGTGGACTATCGGACGAAAAACATCCACCCACATCAACACCTCCGTCTTGCCACTGCGAAGGGTCATGTAACCCTCAGAGAGATGGAGTCGCTGCTCAAAGTCTGTACTTTCAGCAAGGAGTTCTGGTGTGAGACGGAGACGAAAACGTCCAAGTTTGAGTAGAGTATTGTTCTCATCAAAAGCGCCACTTCGGCTAAGGTAGAAGAGAATGTCATTATCCTCCACCCATACTCCAAGACCGATGTCTCCACCTCCTAAAGGCATAGACTCAGAAGAGTTTTGACTCGGTGTGTCCCAAACATAGTCTGCCGGGAGAGGTTGTCTCGTTGAAACATTATTTCTGCTCTTAGCTTTGAGGTCGTTAGCTTTTACTGATGTTGGGGAAAGTGACCCAAAGAGGCATAGGAGAACAAGGAATAGAATGGACTGTTTCATGATAAACGTATTTAGGGTATGGTTTTAAAGAAAAGTTGCAATGCAGAAGAACCTTGCCGCGCCACAAGCCAATCGTGCATCTTGACACGCTCTGATTCGGGCATAGGTGCATCGATATAAGCCACAACGATCGTAGCCGGATAGGTCTCATGCGAATTGACCGAAGTGATCATCGTGTGAGAAATGGCGATATATGCCACCTGCGGGAAAAGGGGCTTTAGGACAGGGAGTAACTCACCTGCCTCACCCTCACGGGTCTCATAGACTTGCAACTGACGGCGCAAGCTGTCAGTCATGTGCCGCTGGCGGTCAAGTTGCTCCTGTGTCACCTTAAGCACACCCTGTGTGATGGTGGTGGAGAGTTTACCTTCATCGATCTCCTGTGCTCCAAACTGCACCACTTTGAGCCGGACATCAGTGAGTTTAAAGAGCTCCATCTTATGTGAAATGGCTGTTATGGAGGACTCCGGGAGCGGTTCGCCAATGAGAGAAACCTCTAACATAGGTAGAGAATCTGTCTGTTCGAATTTATAACTGAGCACCTGCGTCTCTGGGAGGGTGCCAAACTCACGATTGACAAAAGTCTGGATTTTAGTCTCGATGATGTTTTGACGGACAAGGCGATAGGTCGTGATGAGACTCGGCACCATGATTACCACTAATGCAACACCGACCCAACGCATCATCAATTTCTGTTTTTGAGGTGTGAGGGTAACGTGCTTGGGCAACTTCAAAATGCGGACACCGAGCCAGGTTGCGACACAAATGTAGATACAATTGATAAAAAATAGGTAAAATGCCCCAAAGAAGAAGGAGGACTGCCAGGTAGCCAATCCATAACCCGCAGTACAAAGCGGAGGCATGAGCGCCGTGGCAATAGCAACACCGGGAATGACATTACCCTTAGACTTGGATCCGGTGGCAATGATGCCGGCAAAACCACCAAAAAATGCTATAAGAACATCATAAACGGTGGGCTGGGTACGGGCCAGAAGTTCAGAACGGGCATCATTGAGTGGGGATATCAAGAAATAGACACATGATGTGAGCAAGGCAAAGAGAGTCGCTACGAGGAGGTTTTTGACAGAGCGACGAAGCAACTGACCATCATTGACTCCCAAAGAGAGACCAATGCCCATGATAGGCCCCATGAGGGGTGAAATCAACATGGCACCAATGATGACCGCCGTCGAATTGACATTCAAGCCCAAAGATGCTATAAAAACCGCACAGATCAAGACCCAAAGATTCGTCCCTCTAAACTCCACTCCACTGGAGATGGCCTCAGAAGCCTCCTCACTGCTTAATTTATCTTGTTTTAAATCCAAAAAGTGTCTCAGTGCAGCCAAAAAGCGCACCCAGAGTTGCGGTAGTAACGATTTGTTATTTTGCTCTTGCATTTGTTTTTCGGTTTTAGTTGTGTATTTTGGTTGAGGGGTTATTGGTTGAGGGGTTGAGGAGTTGAGGGGTTGAAGAGTTGAAGGTCATGGTCTTAGCGTGCTGATCAGGTGAATGGATTATTGATTTTGGGGACAAGAAGTTGAAACTCTAAACCCTTAAACCTCTAAACTCTTAAACTCCTAAACTAATAAACCACACCTATCTCCTCTTAAAGTCTGCTTTAAACATATAAGCGACATAAAGAGAAACCCATACCGTATTGACAGCCACCTGCAACCAAGTTTGCTCAAAGCGCACATGAAGCATTAAGATATAGAGTACGGCAGCCAATAAGACATATACTCCTATAGAACGTAAATCATAAGGAATTGGATTTCTTTTCTGTCCGACAAAATAGGATAATAACATACAGATGCCATAGCCTGTAAAACTTGCCCAGGCACAAGCTATGTAGCCAAAACGAGGTACAAAAAGAATATTAACAGCGATCAGTACAGCGCAACCTATCAGAGAAAAACGTGCTCCCCAATAAGTCTCGTCGATGAGTTTATACCAAAACGAAAGATTGAAATAGATGCCCATAAATATCTCTGCAGCCATCACAATGGGCACGACGCGAAGACCAACCCAATAATCTTCGTTGCGGATAAAAAGTTGTTTGAATATATCGAGATAAGAGATCACTAAAAGGAAAGCCAACAGAGAGAAAATGATGAAGTACTTCATCCCTGCAGCATTGACACGCACTTGTGACTCCGGTGTTCCACTCTTGCTGCTTCCGAAGATAAGTGGTTCGTAGGCATAACGAAATGCCTGTGTAAACATTGCCACAATCATGGCTATCTTGGTGGCGGCACCATAGATCCCCAGCTGCACTTCCCCTTCATGTCCGGGGACAAGGAAAGGATAAAGAATCTTGTCAGCGGCCTGATTGAGTATCCCTGCCACACCCAAGATCACGAGCGGAAACGAATAGCGCAAAAGCTGGCGGAAGAGCGAGACATCGAAACTCCAGCGGAAACCTCGTAACTCCGGTAAAAGGAGCAACAACGTGATGAGGGTACAAAGGAGGTTGATCAAGAAGACGTAACCCGCCAAATATTCACTGTCATAAAACCATGAGATCCACTCCGGACAGAGGGTCATCAGTTTGGGACACAGGAGAAAAACAAAAAGATTGAGGGCAATGTTGATCAATATGTTAGCCATCTTTAGGATCATGAAGCGCTTGGCTTTATTCTGATAACGGAGGAAAGAGAATGGCAGCGACAAAAAAGCATCCAAACCCACTACCACAGCCATTACAGCCAAAAACTCCGGGTGAGCGCCATAGCCTAAAGCGGTGCTGATCGGGTCTAAAAAAGAGAGAAATATAGTTACAAACAGAAGCGATAATCCTCCGACAAAAAGGAGGATGGTGGAATAGACTCGCATCGGATCTGTCCCTTTCTTATTAGCGAAGCGGAAGAAAGAGGTCTCCATGCCAAAGGTCAAAAGCACCAAAATCAATGCCGTATAAGCATAAAGATTGGTCACGACACCATATTGCCCCGACGAAGCGGGCATTACCGCTGTGTAAAGCGGGACAAGCAGGTAATTGAGAAATCGTCCTACGATCGAACTCAATCCATATAGTGCAGTATCTTTAAGCAAAGATTTTAAGAATCCCATCGTCCTTACTCTTTATTTTAATACTTTCTCGCATCCTTCATCGCACGATCCATCATCCGACGATCTTCCTTCTCCTTCATCGTGTCGCGCTTGTCATATTGCTTCTTACCCCGACAAAGAGCAATGTCCACCTTGGCCAATCCTTTATCATTGATGAAGAGACGAAGAGGAATTATGGTGAGACCGGCAGCCTCTCGGACATCTCGAGCCAATTTGCGTAACTCCTTTTTAGTCATGAGGAGTTTGCGGTCACGATGAGTCGAGTGATTATTATAGGTGCCATAGAAATACTCGGCGATATAACTGCTCTTGAGCCACAGTTCTCCATTGCGCTCAAAAAGGCAAAAGCTATCGGTCAAGCCCGCTTTGCCCTGACGTAGGGATTTGATCTCTGTGCCCGTCAAGACAATGCCTGCGGTGTAGGTGTCCAGCACCTCATAGTCAAATGTCGCACGCTTGTTGCGAATATTGACTGCACTTATGCTCTCTCCCTTATGTTTCTTTTGCGCCATAATTGATCTACTTAATTATTATTATTGTCCGGCTCCCTCCATCATCGACAGCAACATCTGAATGACACGCGGTGAGAAAAAGATAACGATGGAAGTGATAATCGTAGCCCGCCACCACGCACGTTCTTCCAATTGTAAGAAATTGCCCATGGCACACCATACGATGTAACAGAGGTAGATGCCTAAGACAAGGAAGAATGAGAAACTCGGCAAGCATCCCAAAACAACATCAAGAGCCAAACAATAGCTCATCGAGAGGATAACACAGGCTCGCAGCATCATTTTGGGGACCTCGATTTCAAATAGACGAAGCGCCTCCTTGACTAAAAATTCAGCCAAAAAGAGACCTCCGTAGTAACCAATGAGAAATGTCACTCCACCCTTGATGGCATGTTCCCACGAAAAAGAGACATTTTCCACCAACAGGCCCTTAGCCACAAATAAAACCAAGGCACCTCCACCAAGCAATGGGGAGAAATACTCCTTCATAAGCGAATCTACAGACTCCTCATCTTTATATTTTTCCCCTAATCGCTGCCATATCTGCTGCGGTGAATGAATGAGGGAAAGCAAGAGTCGCAGAATATTAAAAAACTGTCTCATGAAAGTTAGGAAAGTTTATGTATGACTAAGCCGGAGCGTAGTTTGGGTTCAAACCAAGTTGTTTTAGGAGGCATAATGTTGCCGGTGTCTGCGATGTCTATCAATTGCTCCATGGAGACAGGATAGAGCGCCAAAGCCGCACGCATCTCACCACTGTCCACACGACGTTTCAACTCCCCTAACCCTCGTAAGCCCCCGACAAAATCGACACGCTTGTCTCGACGCAGGTCTTTGATGCCCAATAGTTCATCCAAGATCAAACGCGAAGAGATGGTAACATCCAATACTCCAATCGGGTCATGGTCATCATAGGTATCTGCATGAGCAGTAAGAGAGTACCATAGACCGGAAAGGTAGAGCGAAAAATTATGAAGCGAGGTAGGATGATAGATCTGCTCACCTTTACATTCTACATCAAAATGCTCTGATAATCGCTGTAAGAAATCCGCATCAGACATACCATTAAGATCGGTCACCACTCGGTTGTAGTCCATGATGTGAAGCTGGGAAGAAGGGAAACATACAGCAAGGAAGAAATTGTACTCCTCTTCTCCTGTGTGATTCGGATCGGCAGCAGCCTTCTCTGCCCCGACTCTGGCAGCGGCAGCAGTCCGGTGGTGCCCATCGGCAATATACATACCATCCAAAGCAGCAAAACCGGCTGTAACAGCCTCGATCTCCTGAGGATCATCGATCACCCAAAAAGTGTGACCGAAACCCTCTGCTGAAGTAAAATCATAGAGCGGAGTGCGATGAGAGACACGATCAATGATCTGAAGCAGAGCCTCCGTATCACGGAAAGCAAAAAAGACGGGTTCCATATTGGCATTGGTCACACGGACATGCTTCATACGATCTTCTTCTTTATCAGCTCGCGTCAATTCATGCTTCTTAATCTTACCACTCATATAATCCTCAACACTGGCAGCAACGACCAAACCATACTGACGGCGCCCCTCCATCGTCTGAGCATATAGATAATAACAAGGCTGAGGATCCTGCTGCAACCATCCCTCTGCCTGAAATTTCTCAAACATCTCTACCGCTTTGTCATAGACACGAGGATCATGCTCATCAAGGAGAGGATCGAAATTGATCTCCGGCTTAATGATGTGATAAAGCGAATAAGGATTGCCCATGGCCTCCTCTTTTGCCTCTGTTGAGGAGAGGACATCATAGGGACGAGATGAAAGCGTGGCTGCCAGATCCACAGTCGGACGCAAGCCTTTAAAAGGACGTACAAGTGCCATAATATTTATTGAGTGATAATTATAATTTTAATACAAATAATCTGTTGATAGAAAAATCACGATCTGCAAAGAGCGTTTTCTCTACGGCTGCAAAGTTAACAATAAAGATTGGAAGAATCAATGATTATTTCAGATATCGCTTGATCATCATATTGACTTTGCGCAACGAAAGAGGATTGGTCAAAAGATAACGCGCACCTAATCCCTTAATCTGTCGGTGCAAAACGCGATGCGCATAGTCTGAAGTGACAATAATCGGGATATCCGGCATCTCTTTATGGATCGTGTCAATCAAATCAAAAGGTTCTATAGAGCCTTTGATATTATAATCGAGGAAAACTATGTCCGGTGAAATCTCTCTGACAAGCTCCAACAGATCATCTGATGTATAGGCCCGACTCACCTCAAAAAGATGCTGATCAAGGAGCAAATGCGTGTCCGCGACGATGCCGATGGCAACGCGAACGTTAGACTTCTCAGATGAGGAGCTCAATTCCTCTCCCACGTGCATCGAATGTTCGTTAGTCTCTCCCTCAACAAACAACTTTATGGGAGAAGGTCCACCTTTAACTTTCAGCACATCGGTGGGCAACGTGATGATATAAGAGACATTACGCTCTGACAATCGCTCAATGCGAACATCTCCAAACATTCGCTGCGCTAGCAATCGACACACAGAAAGCCCCAAACTGCTCTCACTCATCAAAGAGGTGGCAGAGTTGGGATCGTTATGAGTTGCCACATAATCATTGGAAGAGATGCTTAGCTCGAATGTATCTCCATTAGGAGAGAAAAGATAATTGATGGTCAGATAACCATTAAGTGTATTATGTAACTGCGAATTAATCACATTCTCTACGAGCAAATCCAGGAGTTTTACATTGATATTTATCTTCTGATCATCATAGAGATTACTAAAATATATCTTAGCCGCGCCACGAGCTTTAAGGGCATAGATCTGCTGATATTCTGCCAGATGTTCCCATAACGGCAAGGTTTTTATTTCATCATCCATCACTAAATCTCTACCTATGTATTGCTTCACACGATCGGCAAGTTCCAAAATACGAACACATTGGCCCTTAACATCTTCCAACTTCATCAAGCGATCTTCGCGTTGTTTCAAATCAGAAGAAGCCTGAGCCTCCGAAATGAACGAATCGGCTATCATGGCCATATTTCGCATAAAGGTGACAACCTCCTGCAAAACTCCGGCACAATAGTCTGTCTTCTGCCTTTCATCTTGCAGAAGGTGCTCTCGCCTCGTAAGCAATTTTTGTTGTATTTTTATACGTTTATTGAGATTGACAGCGACACCTCTCAAATAGAGAACATTGCCTTTCTCATCACGCTTCATTACTTTACCTCGAAATCCATACCACTCGAATGTTCCGGTAGCATTGATACGTAAGTCTAACTCAAACATTTTGTCAGACTTATAAAACACTACCGAATTACGACGGGTAAAAAGTTTTGATACATCATCGGGATGAACCTTTTCAAGGACAGTTTCAAGTCGAAAAATCTTTGCCTTATCATCTATCCATGAACCATTTAACGAAGGAATGCCAAATTTGACATACTTCTCAGGAACAAACCACTCCCAGATGTAGGTATTACACTCGTTTAGAAACGAGTCAAAATCATTGTTGATATTCTTTGCGGACTTAGCCATTGATTCATTCTCTTTATAAGCCCATTTAATAATAAACAACCAACATTGCTACAAAGAGCAAAACTGGGCTTCCATTTTAGACTATCTAACAAACTCTCTCTAATCTATCTTTTTTGCTAACCGATAAAACTCGTATCTGGCCGCACACAAATTTGCTTTAATGCCTAATCATAGATTAGCAATCTCGCAAACGTTACTTATTAATCCCTATATTTAAAGCAAATCTTGTTTTAGGCATGCTGCGGAAAACCGTATAAAGCAATGTGTCATAAGGCATACATTGTTCGTCATTCAAACAAAGAACCCAACAGCATCAACTATAGGGGAAAACACCTAAAAGGCTGCGTCAAAATAATTATTGACACAGCCTCTCTCTATCAATTTACACGGAAACGATCGATCCCATGTAGTAAGAAATCTACCGATTGTTTAGCAGCTGCAACACCGGCATTAGTATTAGCCTCAGCAGTCTGAGCTCCACTCTTTTTAGGAGTAAAAAGGACTCGTGCCCCAAACCGGGATTCAAATTCTTCGGCTGCTGCAGGTTTAACATCGGCTATGTATCTGAAATCTTCCCGATCAGCCAGGATCTGTAAAAGGTCCGGTTCGTTGACCACTTCCTTTCGCGCCGTATTGATCAAGGTCGCTTTTTTCGGCATCCGACTCAGCAAATTCATATTGATACTGCCAGCTGTCTCTGCCGTATATGGAATGTGAAGCGAAACATATTGACATGTCTCATACAGTTCCTCAACACTCTTGGTCGCATGGACTCCCTCTGCTTCAATCTTTTCAGCAGACAAGAAAGGATCATAGGCATAAACCTCCATGCCAAAACCTTTAGCGATACGTGCCACATTGCGTCCCACATTACCATAAGCATGCAAGCCCAATTTTTTACCTTTCAACTCGCTACCTGTTGAAGCCTGGAAACGGGTACGAGCCATGAAAAGCATCATGGCAAATACAAGTTCTGCAACCGCATTGGCATTCTGTCCGGGTGTATTCATTGCTACTGCGCCGGCAACTGTAGCCGCCTGAAGATCAATATTATCATATCCGGCACCAGCTCGAACCACAATCTTTAAATTAGGAGCAGCATCAAACACAGCCTTATCGACAATATCACTCCTCACGATCAACCCATCCACATCTGCCACAGCCTCTAAAACCTGTGTTTTGTCCGTATATTTTTCGAGGAGACAAACTTCCACCCCAGCTTCGGTCAAAACTTGTTGCATCTGCGCTAAGGCATCCGCCGCAAAAGGTTTCTCTGTCAATATAAGTACTTTCATTTCTATAACTCTCTATTAGGTGGGCATTTATTCCCCTAAACAACAAACCAAGAGGAAACGATACCCGGATCTATTTATTGATAAAAAATCTCTTAATTAGATAATTATTAAACGATCAAATCAAGATGTTTATTACACCATCTGTTCAAACTTCTGCATGCACTCTACGAGAGCCTTTACACCCTCCATCGGCATGGCATTGTACAAAGATGCACGGAATCCACCAACACTACGATGTCCCTTAATACCAACCATACCTTGTGAAGCTGCATATTCCTGGAATTTGCTCTCCAGTTCTTTATACTCCGGAGCCATAACAAAGCATACATTGGTGCGTGAACGATCTTCAGCCGCAACAGTACCAACGAAAAGGCGATTGCGATCAATTTCATCATAAAGCAATGAAGAACGATCTTTTGCGATTTGTTCCAATGCACAAAGACCACCTAACTCCTTATACCACTTCATCGTCTGAAGACAAGTATAGATGGGGAGACAAGGAGGAGTATTAAACATTGATCCTTTCTTAATATGTGTCCGATAATCTAACATCGTAGGAAGTGGACGATCCACTTGACCCAAAACATCTGATTTAACGATTACAACCGTCACGCCTGCTGGACCAAGATTCTTTTGCGCACCGGCATAAATGATATCATATTTAGATACATCGACCGGATGGCTCATAAAATCTGAAGACATGTCACATGCCAATGGGATGCCCACCTCAGGAGTCTCAAGGATCTCTGTACCAAAAATAGTATTATTACTAGTATAGTGGAAATAACTGCTATCTTGTGACACTTTATAACCTTTAGGGATATAAGAATAATTTTTATCAGCAGAAGAGGCGACAACTTCAACTTCACCAAACAAATGAGCCTCCTTTATTGCATTATGAGCCCATGTTCCGGTGTCTAAATAACTTGCTTTTTGCTTGAGCAAATTCATCGGCACCATGCAAAACTGAGTGCTGGCACCACCACCTAAAAACAATACCTCATAACCACTTGGTACCTCCAGCAACTCTTTGACTAAAGCTTGTGCCTCATCCATAACAGCCTGAAATTCCTTGCTTCGGTGAGAGATCTCGAGGAGTGACAACCCTGTTCCTGCAAAATCTTTTACTGCATCAGCAGTCTGACCGATGGCATAAGGGCTCAAAATAGAAGGCCCTGCATAAAAATTATACTTCTTCATCGAATAACAAAATTAAGTGACGATTTTCTTTTTTTCATTAAAAACACTGCGAATTTACTAATTTGTTTTGTACTCACAAACATTTTATCAACAAAATGCAATAAATATATCGTTTTTACTATAATTTTGTCAATTAGACTTATATTTATCACCCCAAAGCTCATTCATCTGTGAAGACAAACGATTTTCCGCAGCATTATTTTGAGGATGCCAAATGCGCTCATGAATAATCTTATCCGGCAGATACTGCTGCTTGACAAAATGGTTGGCATAATTATGTGCATATTTATAATCCTTACCATAACCCATTTTGGCCATGAGTTGAGTGGGAGCATTGCGCAAATGTAGCGGCACCGGCAAATTACCTGTTTCTTCAACCAAAGACAATGCACGATTAATTCCCTCGTAAGCACTGTTACTCTTGGGAGATGTAGCAAGATAGACTACAACTTCAGCAAGGGGGATTCTGCCTTCCGGCCACCCGATCTTATGTACTGCATCAAATGCGGCATTGGCAAGCAAAAGAGCATTGGGATTGGCAAGCCCTATATCTTCTGAAGCAGAGATAACCAGCCGACGAGCGATAAACAAAGGATCCTCCCCTCCTGCTATCATACGCGCCATATAATATAATGCACCATCCGGATCACTACCGCGAATACTCTTGATCATGGCAGATATCAGATCATAATGAAGTTCTCCGCCTTTGTCGTAAGCCATCGGGTTTTCCTGCAAACGTGCAGTCACATAGTCATCAGTAATAGTCACAGAGAGATTTTTAGGAGCCGGCATACTATCCTCCTCATCATCATCTTCTTCCTCTGCCTCATCCTCCTCCAGCATCGCTACCTGATCTGCGGTAAGGAGATCTATAATATTGAGAAACTTCCGGGCATCCCCTCCTGCATATCGCAAAAGAGCAGATTGCTCCTTTATGGTCACATCAAGTCGAGAAATATATGGATCAGTTTGCAAGACACGCTCAAGCAAGTCAAGCAGATCCTCATCAGTCTGCGAGCGAAGAGTATAAACCTGACAACGTGAGAGCAAAGGACGAATAATCTCAAACGAAGGATTCTCTGTCGTAGCACCAATCAAAGTGATCGTGCCGCGTTCAACGGCATCCAACAGTGAATCTTGCTGAGACTTGGAGAAACGATGAATTTCATCAATAAATAAAATTGGCGATTGACGTTGAGAAAAAAGATCTCGCTTGGATCGTTCGATCACCTCGCGCACCTCTTTAACACCGCTTGAAACAGCACTAAGTGTATAGAAGGGTAGATCCAATGTTTCACTGATAATCCTCGCCAACGTGGTTTTTCCCACACCGGGAGGTCCCCATAAGATGAATGAAGAAAGGCGTCCGGATTCGATCATCCGACGCAAGACAGCTCCCTCGCCGACGAGGTGTTTCTGTCCAATATAGCCCTCAAGAGATTTAGGGCGCATTCTCTCTGCTAAAGGTGATGCCATCTGTCTATATTTATCTCTGCAAAGATAGCACAAGTCTCCACACCCTCCAAATTATCTGAATAAATTTTGTTTTCCGCACAAATTCACCTATCTTCGCGCCCGAAATAAAAATAAGTTCCTCTGTTTATCCAAATTATAACAATCGATATGTGGTTATTTTTGGCATTTACTTCTGCCTTGCTTTTAGGTTGCTATGACGTCTTCAGAAAAATCTCATTACAAAACAATGCCGTCATTCCGGTTTTGCTCCTCAACACGATTTTCTGTTCGCTGATTTTCCTTCCGTTAGTCATCTTGTCGCAAACATCTCCGGAGCTTCTCAATGGAAGTATTCTCTACATTCCGCTTCCCCATGCCACAGATCACCTTTTCATTATACTTAAATCGGCAATAGTTCTCAGTTCCTGGATCTGTGCGTATTATGGCCTAAAGCACCTCCCCATCACCATCTCTTCCCCGATCAATGCCACTCGTCCTATTTTGGTTTTGGTCGGTGCAATATTTGTTTTCGGAGAGAAATTAAATCTTTGGCAGTGGGCAGGTGTCTTATTAAGTATAGCTGCCTTTTTTGCACTCTCCATTACCGGTAAAAAAGAGGGTATTAACTTCAAACATAATCGTTGGATATGGCTCGTCGTGGCGGGAACCCTCCTCGGAGCTCTTTCCGGTCTCTATGACAAATATTTGATGCAATATGAGAAATTAGATAAAATGACCGTCCAGTCATGGTATAACTTCTATCAAGTCATCATGATGGGGATTGTCTTTTGGATCATCTGGTGGCCACAAAGAAAAAAGACTACACCATTCAGATGGACATGGCACATTCCACTCATATCCATCTTCCTTAGTGCTGCTGATTTCTGTTATTTCTATGCGCTCACTGACACAGATGCTTTGATATCTGTAGTCTCTCTCATACGTCGCTCCGGTGTGATTATAGGGTTTATCAGCGGGTGGCTATTCTTTAAGGAGAAAAACATTATGGCAAAATCTATTGACCTACTCTTTGTGATCATAGCGATGGCTTTGCTCTGGATCGGCAGCAATTAAGATATGTCTCCTACGATAGTATTTCTCACAAAGCAAATACTCTATATAATAGAAGTATTATGCTCATTACTCTCTGTTTTTGGGCATCCAATAGTTAATAAGTAAAAAAAAAGAACATTTCTCCCCCTTTCAGTGTCTGATAATTGATAAAATTACTACCTTTGCTCCTGAGGAGATACCCCATTATAAAACACAGCATAACAATAGTCAATGCGATGAAACACTATATGAAAGATAACCAATCAACTAAAGCAATAAAAGGGAACAAACTATTTTATCTTATCCTTTTTTTTGCTTCTCTCCTCTGTTATGATAAAACTAAAGCCCGACCTATAAAAGATCTTTTCTTGGAGATGCCTCAACATGTCATGCCATTGCTCTCTCAGGAAATCAAGAAAGAATTGGTCAACCATTACACATTGCAAGCTCCGTCTGTGGGACACAATCGACTTGGGGGCAGCGCATATCTGGACACTATTACTGACAATCTGCTAATTATCCGGCCCACTGAAAAAAGCCAAATCGAATTACAAAGACTTATTTCTGAAAAAGGGGATACCATATTAGCCATGATTCACTCTGTGATGACTCCTCAGGCAGACTCTGAGATCTGTTTTTACAACACCTCTTGGACTCCGATTGACAAGGTTCCATATCGCTTTACCCCTCCTACTCTAAAAAGTTTTTATCATCCGGATAGTACTGCAAACGTAACTCTTCAAGATGTCGAGAACTACTTGATCCCTTACTTCATCAGCTACAGCTTCTCTCCGATGTCTCCGGATAGCATCCTCGCGACACTCTCATACGATCATTTACCTCAAGAATGGTACAATAAAATCAACCCCGTTATACACCCTCAAATCACCATCCCACTTTTAACCCCTAAGGCTAAAAAATGGAGATTTGGTTGGTTTAAATGATGAGATGTCAATGATATTATTACCCTTTAGACTACGAGATTATACGTAACTGAAACGGATTAATGTTTTTTACATAAAACAAACGACTAACACATAATAATTTACCTTATGAAAAAAATACTTTTCATCTTAGCCCTCCTCTGCTCATTCCCAATATGCAGCCAAGCACAACTAATTAAAGAGAAAGCTCCCGTAGATCCTAAATATTTAGCAGGAGCTGTTCCTGTCCAAAATGGCATGGTCACTTTCTCCAAAGATATTCCGGTCACTTCTCTCTCTGCCAAAGAGGCCTATAATAAAGCGATACATTGGCTCGGCAATTACTTCAAAAAAGAGGAAGTACTGCAACGCAAGTCTTTAGAGCGAGATTCCACTATAAACATGATTAAGGTAGGGATCAATGAGTATATAGTTTTTAAAAATACTTTACTCGTTTTAGATCGGAGCCAAATGATCTACTCTTTAGAGATAAAGTGCAAAGATGGGATATGCTCGGTTACGATGAGTGACATCTCTTACTATTATGATGAAGAGAGGGACCCCATAAAATACACCGCTGAAAAATGGATCACCGATGAGAATGCCCTCAACAAAAAGAAAACCAAACTCTCTCGTCTGAGTGGGAAGTTCAGAGTCAAGACCATCGACACATTCGAAGAAATTTGCAACCGACTTACTGCTTACATGCAATAGTTTAAAACAATGGCAGATAGCCATGCCATCGACAACAGCCATAACCTCTATTTTGGCATCCGATAAAAAAAATTAGAGACTGCTCCCAATCACACGTTTGAGCAGTCTCTATTTTTTATATGTCTATCTGATTTCGCTGTGATCTATCACGGCGCAAACTCGATATTACGACGAGATTCGTTTATATAGTCGAGTAATCGATTTGTATCTCTCTGCCTGATAATCTCAGCAAGTTCATGTAGCTTATCACAGATTTTATCGATCTGATTAGGGGAATGAGGATTGAAAAGGATTTCTGTCAAAAGATAATCATCTTCACTCAGCAACCCTTTGGCTATCGCCATGTGTTTTTTAAACGTTGTGCCCGGAGCCTCCTGTGGCTTCATCACTCCCGTGAAAGCCAACGTCGAAACAAACGGGATGGTCAACGAGTAGGCTATCGTCTCATCATGCTCAACAAAAGTGTACTCAAAGATATTCAACTGCAGTGACTTATAAAGTTCGCGAAAGAAAATGCGCCCCAGATAATCACTTTCTTTGATGATGACTGTGTAGTTTTGTGACAAATCTGAAAGATTGGCAAACGTTGGTCCAAACATCGGGTGAGTCGATACAAAACGATGTCCGGCTTCAGCATAAAACTCCGGAAGACCGGTTTTTACCGATGCAATGTCTGACAAAATACACTCACGAGATATATGAGGCAGCACCTCACGAAATGCCTCTATCGTGTACTTGACCGTCACGGCATTGATTACCATCTCCGGATCAAAGGCCTCCACCTCTTCCATCGAGGCAAAACGCAAAGTTTTAAAGCCGAATCTAAGCCGCTCCGGGTTAACATCATAAAGGGCCACTTCATGCTCCAAACAGAGGGCATCACTCATAAACAGCCCCATCTTGCCAGCACCCAATATCAATATACGCATAATCGCAACTTTATTTCTCTATCAGCGATTGATTACATCCATCTGCTGACGGACACTTTCGGCATGGATCGCCTCAAAAACTTCCTTAATAAACTCCTCACTCATACCCATCTCTTTACCCTGCAACGAACGCTTGGTGAGAATCTCATCATAACGTCCTGCCTGAAGCACAGACATAGAGTGCTCTTTCTTGTATTGAGCGATCTCCATTGAGATACGCATACGTTTAGCCAAGATGGCGAGGATGTCATTATCGATTTGATCGATCTGTTCACGCAAGGAAGAGAGACTCTCTGTAGTATTCTGCTCATTGCGAACGACCAATGCGCTCAATACTCCACACAAAGCATCGGGAGTCAACTGCTGTTTGGCATCGCTCCAAGCATTGTCCGGATCACAATGACTCTCCACGATCAAACCATCAAAACCGAGATCCATCGCCTGCTGAGCAAGAGGTGCGATCAAATCACGCTTACCACCGATGTGGCTGGGATCGCAAAAGATAGGCAACTGAGGCAACCGGCGACGCAACTCAATAGGGATATGCCATGACGGCAAGTTGCGATAGATCTTCTTATCATAAGACGAGAATCCTCTATGGATGACACCCACACGACGGATACCGGCACCATAAATACGTTCAATACCTCCTATCCATAATTCAAGATCGGGATTAACCGGGTTTTTCACCAGCACAGGTACATCATGACCCTTGAGTGCATCGGCTATCTCCTGCATGGCAAAAGGATTGGCAGTAGTACGAGCTCCGATCCAAAGGATATCAACACCAAAAGCCAATGCTGCATCCACATGAGCCTTGGTAGCCACCTCCACAGCAATCATCATACCGGTCTCCTGCTTCAGTCGCTGCAACCATGGCAAACCTATCACACCCACACCCTCAAATCCTCCGGGTTTGGTACGAGGTTTCCAGATACCGGCACGAAATATCTTGATACCGGCTGCAGCCAATGCTCGACCGGTCGTTAGAATCTGCTCTTCACTCTCTGCACTACAAGGTCCTGCGATAACGATCGGACGACGATTCTCTTCGCAAGACGGCAAGATCGGTTCAAATATCATTTCCATAGTTGTATATCTGTTTTAAAAGTTTTCTTGATTATATTATTTGCTATCCTTTTTCTCTGTTCGTTTATTATAACCCGGCCATTTGTATCCGGAGTAAAGCCTCCTGCATTTTTTCAAATGGTGCACATAAAGAGATCCTCACAAACCGCTCTCCATTGCTACCAAAGATAAAGCCCGGTGTCAAGAATACACGCGCCTCGTGCAAAATCGGTTCAGTCAATGCTTCACAATCGGAACAATGCTCCGGTATGCGCCCCCACAAGAATAGCCCGGTTTGATCCGGATCGAACTCACATCCGAGATGCAGCATAATCTGCTCTGCGGCTATGCGTCTAACACGATATGCCTCATTTTGCCGACGATAATATTCTTCCGGATTGGAAAGTGCAGCGACTGCCGCTTTCATCATCGGACGATACATACCACTATCCACATTACTCTTCACTCTCAAGACCCAGGAAATGAAGTCAGCATTACCGACCACTACACCCTGTCGCCATCCCGGCATGGAGTGCGACTTACTCATCGAGTTGAACTCCAGACAAGTCTCTCGTGCGCCTTCTATCTGCATGATACTGGTAGGATGATCATTGAGGATAAAACTATATGGATTATCATTGACTATCAAAATATTATGTCTCCGACCGAAATCCACAATCCGAGCAAGCAACTCCTCTGTAGCTTTTTTGCCGGTGGGCATATGTGGATAGTTGACCCACATCAACTTCACTCCACTCAGATCCATCTGCTCCAAAGCGTCAAAATCAGGCTCCCAATGATGCTCATAAGTGAGATCATAAGTAAGAATCTCTGCACCACAGAGGCGGGAGACAGAGGTATAAGTCGGATAACCCGGATTCGGGACCAACACCTTATCACCCGGATTAACGAAAGCCATCGTTACATGCATGATCCCTTCCTTGCTTCCAATCAAGGGAAGCACCTCATTAGCGGGATCTAAGCTGACACCATACCATCTGTTATAAAAATCACTCCATGCCTGCCTAAGTTCCGGCAACCCGACATAGGGCTGATATCCGTTAGCATCGGGACGCATAGCATCATCCACCAACGCGCGTAACGTAGCCTCTGATGGTTGAAAGTCCGGTCCTCCAATACCGAGATTGATCACCGGCTTACCACCATCACGATTCATGACTGCTATCTCTTTCAGCTTACGTGAGAAGTAGTACTCCTCGACATGGCTTACTCTCTCTGCTGGCACTATCATAATATCAACTTTTACTTTCTACATATTCACCCATCATCTGGAAGTCACTCGTAAAAGGCTTGATTGCCTCCAAAGCCTGCCTATAGATAATATAATCTGAAAAAGTCAAATCGACGAAAAAACGATATTCCCACTCTCTTCCAATGATGGGCATCGACTGGATCTTAGTGAGGTTGATGCCATAAAAAGAGAGGATGGTGAGCACCTTGGAGAGACTCCCCTGCTTGTGATGCACACAAAACTCGACACTTGCCTTATTGACTTGATTGCGATCCAGAGAGGCATCAGCAAACTTGTCTTGCAAAATCAGAAAGCGAGTAAAATTACGCTTATTTGTTTCGACCGATCGCGCCAGGACTTCCAAGCCATATAGAGCGGCAGCATCCTCACTGCAGATCGCGGCATGTCCCATCAGTTGCTGTTCGCTGATATCACGGGCAGCACTGGCAGTATCATCTTTCTCCACGATTTTCACCCCACGCATATTGTCGAGGAAAACCTGACATTGTCTCAAAGCGATCGGGTGCGAATCCACCTCAGTGATCTCATCGATCTTCTGTCCGGGCAGGGCGCATAAGACGTGAGAGATGTGCAGTCGATGTTCCCCGATGACAAGTCTCTGACTGGTACGAAGCAACTCGTGGTTCTGTAGGAGATTGCCGGCTATGGTGTTTTCGATCGCTATAATCCCGAGCAGAGTAGAGTCTGCAGCCAATCGCGCAAAAAGATCCGGAAACGAAGTACATGGCACTATCTCCACCTCACAATCCTTAAAATATTCACGCGCAGCCCGCTCATGATAGCAACCGGCTTGTCCCTGTATTGCTACCCTGACTCTCTTTACACTTTGACTTGACGAAAACACCATAATCAGTTTTATCTTAATGTGCTATTAATACTCTTAAATAACGTTATCTCTTTATCGTCTATCGACTGATTTATAAAAAATCCCGCCATTTGCATGTCGGGCCTTATATTTCACACATAACGCAATCGGATTTGACGGGGACAAATATAGAGGGATGTGATGTAATAAACAAACTTTTTGTCGTTTTTTTTGCACAATACACATTACATTCTTCACAAAACAAACATTTTTTACTGAAATTTGTCAATCACAGCAACAATTATTGAGCAGATAGCATTATCTTTGCAAACGATGAGTTTTAAACTATGGCAGATGGCTTAGCCATACCCTCGGACAAAAGCCATTACCAATAGTCATAGTTATAGTCATCAGCCATAATGGGGCATAGCCCCTTGTTTGGTTTAAAAGTTTAAAGGTTTATTATTTAAACCCCTCAACCATTAAACCCTTCAACCCAATTAACCAAATTAAACCAACACTAAAAATAACAACAACTATGATCAATTACAAAGATCTTGGCCTTGTCAACACCCGCGAGATGTTTGCAAAGGCTGTTAAGGGCGGATATGCTATTCCTGCCTTCAACTTCAACACCATGGAGCAGATGCAGGCCATCGTGCAGGCAGCAGTTGAAACTAAGTCTCCTGTCATCATGCAGGTGTCTAAGGGAGCTCGTAACTATGCCAACGCTACCATCCTCCGCTATATGGCTGAGGGCGCAGTAGAATATGCCAAAGAGCTTGGCTGCGCTCATCCTGAAATTGTCCTCCACCTCGACCACGGTGACAGCTTCGAGATTTGCAAGAGCTGTATCGATATGGGCTTCTCATCAGTAATGATCGATGGCTCACACCTCCCCTATGACGAAAACGTTGCCCTCACCAAGAAAGTGTGCGACTATGCACACCAGTTTGATGTGACTGTCGAAGGCGAATTGGGCGTTTTGGCAGGTGTAGAAGATGAAGTACAGGCTGAAGAGAGCCACTACACCAAACCCGAAGAGGTTGTGGACTTTGTGACCAAAACCGGTGTAGATTCATTGGCCATCTCTATCGGCACCTCACATGGTGCACACAAGTTCAAACCCGAACAGTGCACATTGGTAAACGGTGTACTCGTTCCTCCGCCGCTCGCATTTGACGTGCTCCATGAGATCGAAAAGCAGCTCCCCGGCTTCCCGATCGTGCTCCATGGTTCTTCATCTGTGCCGATGGAAGAAGTTGAGACCATCAACCGCTTTGGTGGCAAACTTGAGGCTGCTATCGGTATTCCTGAAGACCAGCTTCGTGAGGCTTCTAAGTCTGCTGTTTGCAAGATCAACATTGACTCAGACTCTCGTTTGGCAATGACAGCTGCCATCCGTCAGACTTTGGCTGAAAAACCGGCAGAGTTCGACCCGCGCAAGTACCTCGGTCCTGCTCGAGACAACATGAAGAAACTCTACGTTCACAAGATTGTCAACGTACTCGGTTCTAACGACAAAATCGCAGATTGCTAATCAATCTCTTTTTTGAGACACTTATCATTATAAAAACAGGCTGCTCCGACCGGTGCAGCCTGTTTTTGTTATGAGCGACTTACGATAATAGATACTATATTTTTCCTTTCTACTGCACAAAATATGCAAAAATCAACCTAATTCACTGCACAAAACACACAAAAAGTAACCCACTTCACTGCACAAAATATATAAAAAACGACCTATTTCGCTACAATAGTTTGCAGACGGCGCTGTGATCATCCTATCGCATTCATGCCATCTATAAGATCTTGATAGGTCGCTACTTTATGATACTTCACATTGGCTGTGGAAATAGAATTGAACAGCTTTTCGGCACAGTCAATTTTGGCTTGCTCGATGGCGGACAAATCCATTGACGACATTGAGCCTTTAGTCTCGGCCACAAAGAAAATGTGCTTCACATCGTTTTTCTTCATGGCGATGGCCCAGTCGGGAGCGTAATTGCCTACGGGTGTCGGTATCTGAAATGTGCGTGGCAATTTAGCATATACCACGACTTCGCTTGCTTCATCCAAGTCGTGTGCAAATTGGCGTTCGCCCTTGCTGTCACTGAACACATAATCCGTAATGTGTTTCTTCGCTTCGTAGGCACGATCAAAGTCCATTTTGCTTTTTACAGTGAATATGTCACTGTCATACTTACCCTCTGTGGTGTTATAATGTATATGTTCGACAATCATCGTAGCTTTCTGTTCCTTGATAATGCCCACTACCTTACGGATAAACTCCTCCGGATTATTCTTAAATAGATAGAGTTTCACCGGCTTGATACCCTGTAGTATTTTGACCACTGTTCGACGAGTAAGTCTTGCTCCTTTAGCAATGTCACCTACAAGATCATATTTCACAGTTGAAGTACACACATCCGTCAGTATTCGGGATTGAGAGTGGGTCTCGCCAAAGTCTGTCACTTGCATTGCGTCTTGTCTGCCTTCCACCATCACATATCGCAATTGCGTCACTTTCAGTTCGACATTAATGTGCTGGATGGATTTCTCTATCAGTTCATCGCTATTGTAACTCACCGTATAGACATATTGGTGATTAATTTCTTTCCAAAGAGTTTGAAACTCTGCTTTGTTATAGTTGTCATTTAGCCTATTATCTGGAGTTGTAGTCTTCTCCTCAACCACCATATCCTCCAATGCTTTCGGATCAAAGATGGAGTTAATCAAACGTGTAACACCTTCTGCTATCGGTTGCAACTTTTGTGGCAATGGAGCAACAGTGCCATTGGCTACAGCCTCACGATATTCGGGTGTGATGTTCTTCTGACAGTCAATATAGCCGTTGTCCTCCAAGTAGATGATGATGCGACTTGCCTCCGTTTCACTGATAGTGTGTACCTCTTCTCCAATCTTGATTTGTTTACCGGTGAAATAGGTAACGGTTGCTTTCGCTGCTCGTTCACGAAGCACATCTCGAGTTTCTCGTTGTAAGGCTGTGGTAAAGTCTGCATAACTTTCGTTTGCGATCACTGTCAGTTTGTTAACTTCGTGTACATCTTCACCCAATAGCTCGGCATCCATTCGGGTACCGTGCTTATCCACACAGATTCGCAACCCACGACCAACTTCTTGGCGTTTGGCTGTAGTCGAATTACTATGGCGAAGAGTGCAGATTTGAAATACATTTGGGTTATCCCAACCCTCACGCAAAGCAGAGTGAGAGAATATGAAGCGAGTAGGCTCCTCAAAACTCAATAAGCGCTCCTTGTTCTTCAAGATAAGTTCGTAAGCCGAAATATCATCGGATAGCCCCGTTTTCTTTTCGACTTTTCCGTCAATGATTCGGTTTGTTTTCTTGTCTATGGAGAAGTAACCACGATGTACATCTTGCGGATTAAAGCGACGCAAATATTCATTATACTCCTCATCAAAAATATGAAACTCATTGTTTACCAAACGGGAATATTCCTCCTCAAACATCTTTTGGAATATACCCTTTACCTCGTTGCCCTCTTCATCGTAGCTCTTGTATTTAGCAACCTCATCAATAAAAAACAATGATAGACACTTGATGCCACGTTTGAATAGTTGGCGTTCCTTCTCGAAGTGAGACATGAT